>JBDSNC010000052.1:0-15511 GCA_039915545.1 Luteolibacter sp. | reverse complement strand
GGATAAATCCCGGGTATGGATTTTGAAACACTGAGCAGTTGGGCCGACGAGGAGCTGAAGTCATTGGTGAAAATTTTACCGGCCGACGTGCAGGCAGCCGCGAACAAGGTGGTGATTTCCCTGGAAGAACAGCCTGGACAGGGTTCCGACGACGACACGCTGGAAGGCGACGAACTGGGACTTTTCGAGGGCCCCTGCGCACTGGACGAGGATGGCGACGGCGAAGTCCCGCGCATCCGGCTTTTCCTGATGAACCTGTGGGAATGGACCGGCGAGGAGGAACACGACTACCGCGACGAGGTGGGCACCACCTTCCTCCACGAGCTCGGCCACTACCTCGGCTGGGACGAGGACGAGGTGGCGGACCGCGGATTGGAATGACCCGCGAGATTTCTACTTCCATCAGTTTCAAAAGCAGGATAATTCCTCACCGAACGTAAAACAAAACCATGGACATTCTAGGATTCATCAAGGGCGAGCTGCTGGAAATCATTGAGTTCAACGACGACTCGCGCGACACGCTCGCGTGGCGTTTTCCGGACGAGGACAAGGCGATTAAAAATGGCGCGCAGCTCATCGTCCGCGAGAGCCAGGCGGCGCAGTTCGTCTATCTGGGCCAATACGGCGATTGCTTCGGCCCCGGCAAGCACTCGCTCGTCACCGACAACATTCCCGTTCTCAACAAGCTGAAGGGCTGGAAATACGGTTTCCAATCCCCTTTCAAGGCGGACGTCTATTTTGTCACCACCCGCCTTTTCACCGGCAACAAGTGGGGCACCGCGAATCCGATCATGATGCGCGACAAGGACTTCGGCGTGGTGCGCCTGCGGTCCTTCGGTTCGTTCGATTTCAAGATCGTCGATGCCCCGGTTTTCCTCAAGGAAGTCGCCGGAACCGACCAGCATTTCCGCCTCGATGAATTCGCCGACACGATGCGTTCGCGAATCGTCAGCGTTTTCAGCGATGCGCTCGCCTCCTGCGGCGTGCCCGCACTCGACGTCGCCGCTCGCTACACCGAACTCGGCGACGCACTCCTGCCGCTGATCAACCCGGCAGTGACCAGCAAATACGGCATCGAGATCACCAGCTTTATCGTCGAGAACGTCTCCGTGCCGCCCGAAGTGGAGGCCGCCATCGACAAGCGTTCGAGCATGGGCGTGATCGGCAATCTCAACGATTACGTGAAATTCCAAATGGCCGAGTCCATGACCAAGGGCGGAGACGGTGGCGGTGGATCTCCCGCAGCCGCGGCCGGGCAGATGGCGATGGGCTTCGGCATGGCGCAGGAAATGATGAAATCCATGCAGGCCACGCCACCACCGCTTCCCGGCATGGCGGCTCCGGCAGCTCCCGTTTCCGCAGGCATTCCCGAGCTTCTCAGCCCGGAACAAGCCGCGCAGATCCTCGGAGTTTCCGAAGCGGACGTGATCGCGTCGATCGATGCCGGCGATTTGAAAGGCAAGAAAATCGGCAGCGCCTATCGGATCACACGCACCGCCCTCGACGCCTTCCTCGCGGAGTAAACCATGGCCGAAGTCAGCGCACTGCGGAAGCATCCCTGCCCGGAATGCGGCGGGGATGCGGAATGGAACGCCTCGAAAAAGGCGCTCGCCTGCCCGTATTGCGGCACCATCGTGCCATGGTCGGACGGCGAGGACCCGATGGGAGCCGCCATCGTCGAGCACGATCTGGAAACGGCGCTCTCGTCCGTCCAGCCCGAAGACCGCGGGCTGCGGGCCGAGAAAAAATCCGTGAAGTGCGAGAGCTGCCAGGCCATCAGCATCTTCGATCCTGATAGAGCCGCCCAGCGCTGCGATTTCTGCGGCTCGCCATCCATCGTGCCTATGGACGATCTCAGGGATGTGATCACGCCGGAGAGCCTGCTGCCCGCCGTCATCCCGTCCACCCAGGTCCGCGACCAGCTCCGCCAATGGTATGGCAGCCGCTGGTGGGCGCCGAACAAACTCAAGCGCGCCGCGATGACCGACACGCTGCACGGCATCTACCTCCCCTACTGGACCTTCGATGCCCACGTCGATGCCTATTGGACCGCCGAGGCCGGTTATCACTATTACGAAACCGAAACCTACGAAGACTCGAACGGCAGAACCCAAACCCGGCAGGTGCAACGAACCCGCTGGGAGGACGCCGCCGGACAACTGGCACACTTTTTCGATGACGATGCAGTGCCCGGAACAGTCGGCGTCCACACCGGGCTGCTGAGGAAAGTCGAGCCCTTCCCCACCCTCACCGATCTCAAACCCTACGAACCCGCCTACGTCCGCGGGTGGACTGTGGAACGCTATCAGGTCGATCTCCGCCAGGCATCGGAAATGAGCAAGCAGCAGATGGACGCCACTATCTATCAACTCTGCTCGCGCGAAGTCCCCGGTGACACCCAACGGAACCTGCAGGTCCAGTCGGACTATCAAGGCCGCACCTTCAAGCACGTCCTCGTCCCCGTCTGGCTCACCACCTACACCTATGGAGCGAAGTCATTCCAAGTCGTCGTCAACGGCTACACCGGAAAAATGGCCGGCGAGCACCCGCTGAGCTGGGTGAAGATCACGCTCGCGGTTCTCACCGCGATCATCGTGATTTTCATCATCATCGCGCTCAACCAGCGTTAACCGGGATTTCGGTTTCGGTAAAATTCGGGTCTCACGGCCGCGGCGAGCGTTTCACTATCTCCCGCTAGGGCATCACCGAGAAATTGTTGGATGCGCTCGATTCCTGATTGCGGATCCGCGACGAGTGCGGGGAAATCAACTTCCAGCAGCTCAACCCGCCCGCTTCCCCGCAAGGTCGCAAGCATCTGCTGGACGTGCGTTTCCTGGGTCGCGATGAGATACGCCTTGTCCGACTTTGGTTGCGCGCCGCGGTTTTCCAGCATTTTCCATTGCGAATCCACCACCTCGCTAACAGGGCGATGCATGAAGAGGATCTTGTAGCGATGCTTCGGCGGAAGACTCGGCAGCAGGGCGGAAATGACTTTGACCACCTTTCCTTCCGCCTGCTCGATCACGCTCGGGTTTTTCCTGAGGGATTTGATTTCCTCCCACTCCCAATAACCTTCGAGGTTGTCGTCGTCCGCCACACGTTTTCCATCGTGCATGATCTCCATGCCACCGGCGCGGAGAATCTGCATCATCAGCGAGGTCCCCGACCGCGGAAGGCCGGAAACGAGGATGAATTCCATCGGTTGGCCCGCCGGTTCCCCCGCCGTGACGGTTTCACGACGTTGGCTTTTGGCAAGCCGGTCATCCGCGCGGCGGGCGGAAGCCTGGCGGAGTGCCCCCAAACATTTTTCGTGCTCCGTTTGATCCTTCACACGAAGGATGCGGGACTGGAATTCAAACCGTTCCGCTTCGTCCGGCCGCTCAAGTGCACGGCAAACCTGCGCCAGATAACGCGCGGTCAGTCCGTTTTCAGGATTCAGCCGCAAGTTGTTGCGGAGCGCTTTCTCGGCGGCAGGCCAGTTCCCGAGTTGAAACAGGGATACACCTAGCAAAAAATGACCTCGCGGATTTCCGTATTGCAGGCCGGTCACGCCGAGTGCGGCATCGACCGCTTCCGCAGCTTTTCCCTGATGGAGGAAACAACGGGCGAGAACCATGTAAGCCTGGGCGCTGCCGGGATCCAGCGTGAGCATTTTCCCGGCCGTCTCCTCAGCATCCTGCCAGCGCCGGAGGGCCAGAAAAACTTCCGATAGACTGAAAAGCAGCCGGACGTTTTCCGGGTCTTTTCCGCGGACGATGGCGAGATGGTCGAGCGCCTTGTGATGATTCCCCCGTTCGGTTTCGATGCTTCCCATCAGAAGGTGGGCGGAATCGGTCTGACCGAGGCTTTCGAGGCAGGTTTGCAGGGTTTCCTCCGCTTCATCGAGCAACCCTAACTGGAGCTGGGTCCTGGCGAGGATCTGGCTGTAGTCGGAGCGCTCCGGGAGAGAGGCATGGCAATCTTCCAGCAAGGGCAGCGCCATTTCATACTTACCGCCGTAGAGACAGGCACGGGCGAGATTCCAATTGATCTCGCGGTTCGTCTCTGCGGCGGCTGCGGTGGGATCGGAGGAAATCTCGTCGATATAGCCGAGCGCGACGAATTGCTCCAACAGCGCCTTGCTTTCCTCGGTCGAAAGCGAACCGCGGTTTTGCTTCCGGTCTTCGGGATTTTCCCATGTCGGAATCGTGGCGGCCGGGCGCGGTTCGCTGAATGCCTCACCCAGCACCCGCCCTTCCATGTCCCCGCCGACGGGCAGGCCGAAGTAGTGAAGAATGGTCGGAGCGATATCCAACAGACGTGCGCCGTGGATGAGCTCGTCCTGTTTGAAACCGGGACCATTCGCCATGATCACTCCTTGCGCGCGATGCCAGACAGTAATCCCGGCGGGCACCCTTGGAGTGAACTTCGGCCGCAAATGGTCGCAGTGGAATCCGTGGTCCGAAACCAGCATGATGGCAGTGTCCGGTCCGGCCAGATGGATCAGCCGCTGCAACATCATGTCGTGGGCTCGGTAAGTGCCGTTGACCACGTCCTTGTACATTTCGAAATCCGCATCCGGGATGCCCTTCATCTGCGGCGGATGGTAGTGCATGAAAAAATGCGAGATCTCATCGATGGCTCGGAAATAAACCGCCATGAAATCCCAATCCGGATCCGTCTCCATCAGATAGGTCGCGGCGGATTGCACCGAGTAGGCTTCCGCCAATTTTTCCGCCAGTTCGTGAAGGCGGTGGTCCTTTTCCTGATCGATCATGTGGGCGTTCGGGACAAACGCGCGGAGAATGTCGCCAGTGATTTCCAACGGGCTGACGCGGAGTCCGTTCATTTCCTCGCCGAGATTCTCCGGCCAGTAGGTGCCCGGCATCGGCGGCGGCCAATCGACGGGCGTCTGCTCCGGCGTGACGCCGTTGAGGTGGCAGAACATGTTGGAAACCATCTTGCCGTTGAGATCCTTTTCCCCCTGCGTGGCGAACCAGCCGACGACATGGCTCTTCAGGCCCTTTTCCCCGAGCATCTCCCAAACCGTCCTGCACTGACGGGTGGCGGCGGAAACCGGAACGATCCGACCGCTGGCAGGATCCACCTCCGTGAAACCCTGCACACCGTGATGATAGGCCATCTTCCCCGTAGCGATCGAGGTCCACAACATCGGGGAAAGTTGTGGCTCCAGCGTGGCGAGATTGCCGCTGATGCCACCTTCCACCAATTGCTGGACGCCTGGCAGTTTCCCTTGATCGAGCAAGGGGTGGATGATCTTCCAATCGGCGGAATCCCAACCGACGAGCAGCAGGCGTTTTTTCCCGGAGTTCACGCGGCGGCGCGCTTCCGGCGGGCGATCAGTCCACCGGCTCCAAGGGCAAGCAATGCGAGGGATGAAGGCTCGGGCACAGCGACGATCGCCGTCTTCCCCCCAGAAATGCTCAGGGCGCTGTTGTCGGTGGTTTTCGCCATGGCCACAAGATAGCCGCCGCCTGCCCCGTCGAGGTAAAACTGGGCCACCGCCTCATAGACACCATCCGCTCCGTTGAAGGAAATATTGGCGTAGTTCTGATTTGAATTCAGTGTCACGCCATTCACCGCAGCACCTAACTTGATATACTGCCCGTAACCAAAATTTCCAGTATCCGGCAGATTCGCCCCGTTCGTAAAGTAACCGTGAATGCCATTGCTGTATGCGGCCCGTGCGGACAGGGAATCCACCACATACCTGTTGTTTCCTGAAAAGAACGAGCCCACATCAATCCCAGCGGGAGTAGCCGGAACGCTTGAGGAGTTTTTGGCACCCGGGCCATAGAGAGTGACTGTGATCGCCGCGTCCGACTGACCGGCAAGGCAGCCCGCTCCGATTCCGGCACTGAGGTAGGTCGCAAGGCGGGTTGAATTCGTTTTCGATGGAATCATGGTGCGGTGGACGGTTGGTCAATCATTTCAGCCGGCCGCGCTGGGCCGCCTGAAATTCGACACAGACAGATAGTCACGACTTCCCAAGCTTTTCAACCGCTAAACGCCACCTCCGCAAAAATCGCGGTATTTTCCGGACCTTCTGCCGTTTTGACCGATAGAAACTAACCTCTCAGGCACCCGCCACCTTGCGGATCGCAGCTGGATAGAGACGGTGCTCCACCACCTGGATCCGTGCATGCAGGGATTCCGCCGTGTCATCGGGCAGAATCGGCACGCTTTCCTGGAGGATGATCGGGCCGGTGTCCATGCCCTCGTCCACGAAATGCACCGTGCAGCCCGCTTCGGAGGCACCGCCGTCCAGCGCCTGTTTCCACGATTCCAGGCCGGGAAACGCGGGCAGCAGCGACGGGTGGATGTTGAGAATCTTGTTCGGAAAAACATCGAGCAGCGGCCGTTTGACCAGACGCAGGAATCCCGCGAGGCAGACGAGATCCACTCCCGCTTCTTTCAACCGCGCCGCCGTTTCCGCCTGCGCTTCCTCGGGGAACTTCGTCTTGAACCCCCGGCAGTCGATCACACCCGTTTCGATGCCACGTTTCCGCGCACGCTCGATAATGAAGGCGTCCGGATTGTCCGAGAGCACGAGGCCGATCCGCGCGTCGAGGGAGCCATCGTCGATCGCGTCGAGGATGGCCTGCATGTTTGATCCGGATCCGGACCCGAGAACGCCGAGCACCATGCGCTTGGTTTAGGCCACCTGCCCGCCATGCCAAGCGCAAAAGAGTGTTGAGAGTCCGGCGTTGAGAGTTGAGAGACGGAAAGAAAGCCCTCTGGCTATCAACCTTCAACCACCAGCTCTCAACTTCCCCTTACTTGGCACTTGGAAATCCCCGGTTTTTCCGCTATCAAACAGCCCATGCACGACGCTCGCATCGACGCCCTCGCCCGCCAATTGGTCCGCTATTCCACATCACTGAAAAAGGGCGAAAAAGTCCTCGTCGATCTCCACGACGTGCCGGATTCCATCGGCCTCGCCCTGATCCGCGAAGTCCGCTCCCGCGGCGCTTTCCCGTTCCTGCGGATCCATCAGGGCCGGCTCACCCGCGAGATGCTGCGCGGTGCCGAGGACCCGCAATATGAAATCCTTACCAAGCACCTGCTGGCCGAGATGAAGGACATGGACGCCTACATCGCCCTCCGCGGCGGACACAACATCGCGGAAACCTCCGATGTCCCGGCCGACCGCATGCAGCTCGCGATGAAACACATGCGCCCGGTACTCGACCACCGCGTCAAGAAAACCAAATGGTGCGTCCTCCGCTGGCCCAGCGCCTCGATGGCCCAGCAGGCCGGCATGAGCACCGAGGCCTTCGAGGATTTCTATTTCAAGGTCTGCCTGCTCGACTACAAGGCACTCGTCCCTTCGATGAACGCGCTGAAAAAGCTGATGGACAAGACCGACCGCGTGGAACTCATCGGACCCGGCACCCACCTGAAATTCTCCATCAAGGACATCGGTGCCATCGTCTGCGGCGGAAACTACAACATCCCGGACGGCGAGGTGTTCTCGGCACCTGTGAAAAATTCCGTGGAAGGCCACATCACTTACAACGCGCCCACCATCTATCAGGGAATCCCGTTCGACGGCATCCGTCTGGAGTTTTCCGAAGGGAAGATCGTCAAGGCCGAGGCGGGTTCCAAAACCAAAGCCCTCAACCGCATCCTCGACAGCGACCCCGGCGCTCGCTACATCGGCGAGTTCGCGTTAGGTTTCCACCCGGTCATCCGTGAGCCGATGCGAGACATCCTTTTCGACGAGAAAATCGCCGGTTCCTTCCACTTCACCCCCGGCCAGGCCTACGACGAGGCCGACAACGGCAACCGCTCGCAGGTCCACTGGGACATGGTGAACATCCAGCGCAAGGACTGGGGCGGCGGCGAGGTCTGGTTCGACGGAAAACTCATCCGCAAGGACGGCATCTTCCTGCCCAAGGCGCTCGCAAAACTGAACGGCTGACGCGAAACAGGCTGCCTGCCCTTCAATTGGTCCGCACAGTCCCCTGTGCGGACCAATTGCTTCTATCACTCTCCGGCATACGCCCGTTTCAGGGCGGCTATATCGAGTTTTTTCATCGTCATCATCGCCTCCATCGCGCGGCCGGCCTTCTCTCTATCCGGGTCGCCGAGCAGTTCGATCAGAATGGAAGGAACAACCTGCCAGGAAACCCCGAACTTGTCCTTCACCCAGCCGCACTGCTGCGCCTCGACCGGACCGCCTTCGGATAGATGATTCCAGAAATGGTCCACCTCCTCCTGCGTCTCACAATCGATCTGGAAGGAAATGGCCTCGCTGAACTTGAACATCGGCCCGCCGTTGAGCGCGGTGAACGACTGTCCGTCCAGTTCGAAGGCCACGACCATCGCCGTTCCCGGCTCTTTTCCGTGATGCTCCTTCCCGGCCTCGCCGTAGCGGCTGACGTCCGTGATTTTCGAGTTTTTGAAAACGGAGACGTAAAACTCCGCTGCTGCTTCGCCATTGCCGTCAAACCACAGGCAGGGCGTGATTTTCTGATGCGCTTTCATGGTCAGCAGTTGGAATGGATTTCAACACCCCTTGTCGCCCTGGCATCCCATCTCCTGGGAGGCCTTCATCATTTCCTCCGGCGTCACGTCGCGGATGTGGGTGGCGATCGACCAGTTATGGCCGAATGGATCCACGACGATCCCGTAGCGATCGCCCCAGAACATGTCGGCGATAGGCATCTTCACCGTAGCGCCGGCCTTGACCGCCTGTGCGAAAACCACATCTGAATCCGCCACCTGCAGATGGATGGTGACCGGCGAGCCGCCGCGGGCGTTCGGTCCGAGGCAATTCCAGTCCGGCATCTCGTCCACCAACATGACCAGCGAATCCCCGATGCGGACGGCGGCGTGCATGATTTTTCCGTCGGGCATCGGCATCCGGCAGAGTTCCTCGGCGGAAAATGCATTTTTGTAGAACTCGATGGCGTCCGCAGCTCCGGCGCACACAAGGTGAGGCGTCACGGTGTGCATGCCGTTCGGGATGGCTTCGACTTTGGTTTTTTCGGCGGTTTGAGTGGTCATGATCGTAGGTTGGTTTTGGATTCGAATGAGAAACAGAATGCTCCATTCACTATTACGACGAACGCCGCTCCGCAATCAGGACACTGTGCCAAAAAATTCTCCCAAAAACCGCCCGCTCACGTCTCCTCTTTCGGGAAATCCGCGCCGCGCGATATCATTTCCCATGCCATGAATTCCGCCTGCATCGCGTGAACCTTCGAAATCGCTCCGTCATAGGAATTGTTCCCCAGCAGCAAACGCTGCGGCGGCTTCTGGGATTCCACCGCTTTCACGATCGCATGCACCGCACGGACCGGATCGCCCGCCTGCTTGCCGGAATCCGCGCGGATCGACTCGCGCCAATCCCCAGCCGTCTCCGCATAGTCGGCGATCGGGTTCGCCGTTTCGTTCGCCGAGCGCCCGGCCCAATCCGTGCGGAATCCGCTGGGCTCCACCAGCAACACCTTGATGCCCAGCGGCTCGACTTCCTGTGCCAACGCCTCCGAAAGCCCCTCGACTGCAAATTTCGTCGCGTTGTAAAAACCCAAGGAAGGAAAACCACGCAACCCGCCGATCGAGGACAAATTGACGATCATCCCCTTGCGCCGTTGGCGCATCCCGGGCAGCACCGCCTGGATCATCCGGCTCAGGCCGAAAAAATTGATTTCGAACATCCGCCGGATTTCCGCATCGTCACTCTCCTCAACCGCACCGAAATAACCGATGCCTGCGTTGTTCACCAACACATCGATGCTGCCGAATGCCGCCACCGCGGCCTTCACCGCCGCTTCGATCTGGCCTTGGTCGGTCACGTCGAGTTTCAACACCGCCGCCTCGCCGAGCTCCGCCAGATCGGCGACATCCTCCGGCTTGCGGGCGGTGATTACCACGCGGTAGCCGAGTTCGAGCAGGTGTTTCGCCAGCTCGCGGCCGAAGCCGGTGGAACATCCCGTGATGAACCACACGGGCTTTGCGGATTTGTCATTTGAAGTCGTCATGATTTGGTGGGGCAATCCAGCACCGGGAAAACCCCAGCCGGGTGACAAGCTCATGGCCACCGGCTGAAATGCAAATGGCGACTTCGGGTTTTTGACGATCCCGGCGGCTGTCGCAAATTTAGCAGCGCAGCACAACCTCGTGGGAAGGCCGCAATTTTGATAGACCACATTTTCACGATTTGAAAATCGGCGGGTTGTTGGAATGGACTCCCCGGACCCTTGCAGGCTAAGGATGGCATTCGTACCCAGCGGAACCATTTTCAAGAAACCACTCCAGTGACCTCCCATCCTAAATGGCGCTCGCGCGCCCGAGCCGCGCTGGAAGCTTATTTCAGCAAACATTCCTTCCCACGGCTCACACTGGGCTTGATCGTCGCGGTTTCCGGGTTCGTCGGATTTCTCATCTCACATATTCTGCTCCACCAAGGCTTCGAGGAGATGTGGCTGCGCTATCCGCTGGCGGTGCTCGGCGGCTACGGCGCGTTTCTCGTCCAGTTGCGGCTGTGGGTGGAGATCGAACGCATGCGCTACGATCCGAAAAAAGCCGCGATCCCCACCGATCCGTCAGACGACAGGATAGAGCCACCGATCAGACGGTTGCCGTTTGAGAATGACCGGAGTTCGTGGCTGGACTGGCTGGATGTGCCGGATTTTTTCGACTTCGACGAAGGCTGTCTGCTGGGTTGCCTCGTCGCGCTGGTCGTCGGACTCCTCGCGGGTGTGGCGGGCCTGCTTTTCAGCTTCGTCATGGCAGGATCCGAACTGATGGCGGAAGTCTGCCTCGATGCCTTCGTGGTCGGAATGCTCTACCGCCATCTCAAGACTGCGGCGAGGGAACATTGGCTGGGAACCGCCGTGAAACGGACCTGGATCTCCGCATTGCTCACAGCGGGCGGATTGGGATTGGCAGGCTATTTCCTCGGTCTGCTGGCACCGCACAGCCATTCGATCGGGCCAGCGCTGAAGGCGATTTTCTCGAACGCCGGGTAGGAAACATCAGTAAACACGGTTTTGCTTGGCTGGTTTCTCCCCGATGATACGACAAGGCATGAGCGACCCAGCCACCCAGATTTCCGAAGACATCAAAACCGCAATGAAGGCCAGGGACGCCACCGCCCTCAACGCCCTGCGCGCGCTCAAGAGCGCGATGACGAACGCCGCCATCGAAAAGGGCGGGCTCGGCACGGTGCTGGAGGAAACCGAGGCGCTGGCGGTCGTCAGGAAACAAATCAAGCAGCGGCAGGATTCGTTCGAGCAGTTTGAAAAGGCCGGCCGCACCGAGCTGGCGGCGACAGAAAAAACCGAGATCGAAATCCTCTCCCGCTACCTCCCCGCTGCACTGACGGAAGAGCAGCTCACCGCGATTATCGATCAAGCCGTGACGGATACCGGTGCCACCGGCAAGGCGGACATGGGCAAAGTGATGAAACGCGCCCAGGAACTGGCCGAAGGCCGCGCTGATGGAAAGCTGCTGTCCGCTGGCGTGATGAAGCGGCTTTCCTGAGATCAGTCCTGCAAATGCGTCTTAGGCCGATAGAGGAGCGCGTAGGGAATGAACGCAACGGCGGTGCCCAGCATGAGCCAGGTGAAGAACCGGAAGTAGGCCGCGCCGTGCATGCGGGTCTGGCCGCCTGAGAACGACGTTCGGGAAAACCCAGGAACATCGGAAACTGCTACCGCTTCTTCCTTGAGGCCGAGTTCGGACTTGCGGCGCGCCAGCCATGCTTCCGCAGGGTGCAGCCTGTCTGTCCACGAGGGCTTCGCAGGCTCCTCGGGCTGCGGCAGATCGACCATCACGCCGACATCCCATTTTGTGTTAGCAGTTCGGTCCGGTCCATCGCTGATGAGACGTGCCCGTGAGGAATTGAGAATCTGATAGCGGATCGGCAGTCCCCACGGATCGCGGAGTTCTTTTAGTTTTTCCGCGATGACTTTTTCATCCGGGAAAACACCGCCGTTCGCTTGGGTGGCGTGTTCCACGGTGGCCGCAGCTTCGTCGAAGGTTTTTTGGCCGGGGATATCCAGCGATGTCGCCACGCCATTCGCCAAACGCTGCACCAGATCATCGTCCGTGCCGGTGACTCCATCGTATCCGGGCAGCACCACCGTCCGCGGGTCATTCCTCCAGTCGGCGGGCAGTTTGGCGATCGCTTCGGTGAGCTGTTCCTCCGCAGCGTTCGGGATCTGGATGAAATGGTTCACCCCGGCGACGAAGAAATTTCCGATCGCCACCGCACCCAGATAGAAACACATCAGCAGCGATTTCATCGTCTTCGGGGCCTGGGTGTAAGCGTATTCCAAGGCGACGATGGAGACCATGACCTCGGCCACAGTGATCAGGGCGAAGGCGAGGATCTGCCAGGCGATGTTCGGCCTCGCGCCTCCATCGATCCACTGCTGGATCAGCGCCACCAGCGCGAAGGCACCCACCATACAAAACAGCCCCGTGCCGATCTTGCGCAGCGGAGTGAGCTGCCAGAACCGGTCCGTGAATGGATAGATGAAGTAGGAAAAAACCGGGATGAACGCGAGTACGAACACCGAGTTCAGCGACTGGATCTGGGAGGGCAGCCACTCGATTCCCAGGAAATGCCGGTCCATGTCCTGCGATTGGAAAATCCACGTCGAACCCGTCTGATCGAAAAGCGCCCAGAACATCGCCACAAACAGATAGAGCGGCAGCAGCTTGAGCATCGCCTTGATTCCGCCGCCACTGAAAAGCTCGGTGACGAATTTCTTTCCACCGGCCGGCACGTGGATGAAGCGGTTCCTTCCAATCCAGAAAACGAGCGTGGCCAGCGCCATCAGCACGCCCGGCACGCCGAACGCCCAGTGCGGCCCGTACCATTCCAACAGCCAAGGGGTGAGCAGCACCGAGACAAACGCGCCGGTGTTGATGGAAAAGTAGAACCAATTGAAAATTCGCGAAATCAGATGGGCGTTTCGCGAACCGAACTGATCGCCGACGTGGGCCGAAACGCAGGGTTTGATTCCTCCTGAACCCAACGCGATGAGGCCGAGCCCGGCCATCAGCCACCACGGGGAGTTTCCGAACATGCCCATGCAGGCCAGCGCGGCATGACCCGCGCAATAGACCAGGGAGAGCAGGATGATCGTCCGGTATTTGCCTGCGAAGATGTCCGCCAGCAGCGCTCCAAGAAACGGAGTCAGATAGACAGCGCCGTTGAAAAGATGAACCTTCTCGGTGGCCTCCGCCTCGTTCATCACCGAGGTGAGCCCGCTGTCCATCAGATGCAGGTATTGCACCATGAAAACAGCGAGCACCGCTTTCATGCCATAAAACGAGAACCGCTCGGCGGCTTCGTTGCCGATGATGAAGGGGATGCCGGGCGGCATGCCGTCGAGATCTGCGGGAGAGGAGCGGTGGGCCATGATCGTTGGATTTGCTAGGGCGTCAGCGGACTGCGTGCCGAGATCACCTCGTGGAAAATTCCTTCCAGTTCGGCAACGACAGCGGGCCAGCCAAGCGACTCCGCGGTGCGGCGGGCTTCGGTGCCGAGCTTTCTCCGCAGGATGGGGTCGAGCAGGGTTTCCGCGGCGTCGAGGTAGGCGGCTTCATCGCCTTTTTTCACTTTCAGGCCGTTCACGCCATCGGTGCAATGCCAGCCGGCGGCGGCGTAGTCGTAGCTGAGGGTGGCGAGGCCGCTGGCCATGCCTTCGGTGAGCACGTTGCCGAAGGTTTCGGTCTCGCTGGGAAAAAGCATGATGTCCGCCGAGGCATAGCAGGTGGCGAGATCCTCTCCGGTGAGGTAGCCGGGAAACCCGACATCGGCGTGGTCCCGCTTGAGTTTTGATAGAACCGGGCCGTCACCCACGACGATGCATTTCATTTCCGGACAATTCTGCCGCATCCGGACGAACGCGCGGATGGCGAGTCCGATGTTCTTTTCCCCGGAAACACGGCCGACGACGAGAGCAACCGGAGTTTCCTCACGCACGCCCCACTTCTCGCGGAGCGACGCGCTGCGGCGGGCGGGATCGAACAAAGCGGTGTCCACGCCGCGGCCTAACAATGAAACCTTCGAAAAACCGGAGCTGACGAGCTTGTCCCGCGCGTCGGGCGACGGGACGAGCGTGCGGTCAAGCCGGTCGTGAAACCATTTCTGATAGCGCCAGACCAGGTTGCCGATCCGATCGACGCCATACTGCCCGAGATACTCGCGGAAATTCGTGTGAAACCCGCCGACCACCGGAATGCCCAGCCGCAGCGCGGCGGCGACGGCGGAGTAACCGAGCGGCGTCTCGATGGCGACATAGACGAGGTCCGGCCGTTGTTTTTCCCAACGCCTGCGGAGTTCGCCCGGCAGCGGCGCGCCCACCTTCACCTCCCAGTAACCGGGCAACGGCCAGGAGAGCACGGTGGTTTCAAATTCGCCATGAGAACGGCCCGAGCGGATGATCTCCACGCGGTGGCCGAAGTCGCGCAGGCCGGTGCAGAGCCGGCCCAACGAATTGGCCACACCATTGATGTCGGGCACGTAGGTGTCCGTCACCACCTCGATATGAAGCGGGGATTTACTCTGCTCCGTGAGGCCACGGTTCATGGACGCGCCCCCTGTCGTGCCAATCTCACCCAGCCATGTTTCAAAATGGAAACGACCCTCAGATACCAGGCCCGACGCTCGCCGAGCGTCCGCCCTCTGGATAGCAGCCCCGCCACATGGATTGCCGTGGTAAACTCGCCACTGTTAGGATTAAGATATCGTGGATAACGGATCATCGCGCCGCAAACCAGCTGCTCGACAGTCAGGCGGCGGGTGCGGCGCGGGCATTCGAGAAGATCCCGGGTCAGCCCCCAACCTGCGTAAAATGGAATGCCGTAGGTGACGACCGGAACATTCCGCATGACAGCTTCGAATCCAAGCGTCGATGTCATGGTGTGCACCTCGTCGCACAGATCGAGCCAATCCAAGACATTTCCTTCCGTCACCGCCAGATCCGCCAAGCCTTCGGTATCGGGAGGCATCACCATGCCATGACGTGCTCCGGCGACCAGATCCGGGTGGGCCTTGAAAATCAGAAACGCGCCGGGTTCGGCTCTCCTCACCCGCCTCAGCAATTCCCCGTTAGATCCCACTTCCGGACTGCCGAGTTTGATCGAGGCATCCGCCTCAACCTGTCCCGGCACGAGAATCACCTTGCGCCCGCCGGCAAGGCCACGGTTCCAGTTCACGACGTTTCCACCTACATTGTATTTGGTCAGACGGTGTTGCCGCAGGAACTTCAGAAGCTCCACAGCACCGGCCATCTCCGTGGGAGTGAAATCGCCCGCCTGTAGGATGCGTTCAAGGCGGCTGGGCAGCCTTGGATCGAAATAGATCCCCTGATCATCCCATACCCACGACAGCGGACGGTGGAATTTGGCACCCAGGCCGGACGACCGGAGAAAACCGTCCTCCACCCTGATAGACCGCACCTGCGGACTGCCGACCAAAGCGCCCCCCCCCCATAAAAGCAATTTGGAATCCAACCTATTTCGTGTCAGGTCCAGCGCCTCCTTT
>JBDSNC010000050.1:0-9370 GCA_039915545.1 Luteolibacter sp. | reverse complement strand
CAGGATCGGTGGCAGCGATGTGCGCGCCTTCGTTTTACTGGTTGCTCGGCTTCCGGGCGCTCCAAGGTCTCTCGGCCGGGGCGGGCTCGGTGGTCGGCCGGGCGGTGATCCGCGATCTGTTTCCCGGCCAGATGGGGCAGAAGGTGATGTCGTATGTGACGATGGTCTTCAGTCTCGCGCCGGCGGTCGCTCCGGTCGTCGGCGGCTGGCTGCAAGTCTGCTATGGCTGGCGGGCGGTTTTTGCATTCCTGTCCTTGGCCAGTCTCGCGATGTGGATCGCCGCATGGAAAGTCCTGCCGGAGAGCCTCGCCGTAGAGAACCGCGCGCCGCTTCATCTGAGATCGATGATCCGCGGCTATTGGCGGGTGGCGAGTCATGGAGATTTCCTCCTCCAATCGCTGGGCATCGGCCTCGGGTTCGCCGGATTTTCCCTCTACATCAGCACCGGGTCGGACTTCGTCATGCACGTGCTCCATCTCCCGGAAACCGCCTTCGCCTGGTTGTTCATCCCGATCATCATCGGCATGTCGGCCGGATCGGCGCTTTCCGCCCGCCTCGCCATGAAATTCCCGCCCACGCGCCTGATCTGGATCGCTTACTGCGTGATGGCGACCGCCACGATCGCGAATCTCCTCTATGCGAATCTCTGCACCCCGTCGATCCCGTGGGCGGTGCTTCCCGGCATGGTTTACATGTTCGGCCTCGCCCTCGGCTCCCCGGCCATGACCCTTCGCACGATGGATCTTTTTCCGGCAGCGAGAGGACTCGCCGCGTCGCTCCAAGGCTTCGTTCAGATGCTGCTCTTCGCCCTCATGTCCGCCATCGTCGCCCCGTTAGTTCTCGGGGATATCCGGAAGCTGGCCCTGAGCGTGGCCATCGGTTGGGCCCTCAGCGTTCTTTGCTGGCGGCTCGGCACGCGCAAGGGCCTGATTTGCCATCGCGAGGTGGTCGAGGAAGCGTGAAAAAAGTCTTCACCTCCTTGCCATATTATACGGCAGCCGGGGGGCCCGATGTCCGGCGGACATTACCCCCACTAACCCGTTGCCTCCCCCACTGAAGCCTGAAACCCTTCGCCAGTGCCGATGACTTGCCTTGCTCCTTCCTCCGCGCCACCCATCCATCCCGTCAAAGGCCTCTCCGGCGCTGTCGCTCCAAGCGAATTTTCACCTCTCACTTACGCGGAACGGATGAAAAGCTTTGGTGAAGCGATCGATGAGATCCGCAACCGGGCCGAGGCGGATTTGGGGGCGCGGGATGTGACCCGCGTTCGAAGCTTGAATCGCTTTTCCCGCGGGATGGAAGTGGTCGGCCGGGCGCTAATCCATTTCAGTGTCGAGCCCATCGGTTTCCTAGCAGGCGTCGGTGCGTTGTGGGTCCACAAGCAATTGCAAGCGATCGAGATCGGCCACACCGTATTGCACGGGGTGTATGACCATTTCGAAGGAGCCCAGCGTTTCCACTCAAAGAAGTTCACCTGGGATACTCCGATCCATGAGGAGGCATGGCGGCAGGGGCACAATGTCGAGCACCACCATTTCACCAACGTGGCGGGCAAGGATCCTGATATGAACCACGGTCCGGCCCGCCTTACGGAGCAAACGCCACACAAGTGGTTCCACCGCTTGCAGTTCCCGTTCATCGTCGCGATTCTGATCCCGAACTTCACGTTTTTCATGAACCTGCATTTCACCGGCCTCAACGACCTCTATTTCGGAAACGGGCGGGCCGATGAGCACTATGGAAAAACGGATCGCTCATGGAAAGCGGTCAAAGCGGCGCATCTCACCGCGCTTCGAAAATTCGCGCCGTATTATATCAAGAATTACCTCTTCTTCCCACTGCTCGCAGGATTGATATTCTGGAATGCATCGATGTTCTGGAAAGTTCTGCTAGGAAACTGGATGACGGAAACCCTGCGCGACATCTACTGCGCTGCGACGATTTACTGCGGCCACACCGGCGAGGAAGTCGCGGATTTCCCCGAAGGCACCCGCGCCAAAGGAAAAGGCGAGTGGTATGCGATGCAGGTGGATGCTACTAACAATTTCGAAGTGTGCCTTCCCATTTCGATCCTTTGTGGCGGACTCGACCGCCAGATCGAGCATCACCTGTTCCCCAAACTCCCACCGGACCGCCTGCGGAAAATCGCGCCGGAAGTCCGGGCCGTGTGCGAGGCCCACGGCGTGGACTACCGCACGGATAGCTGGTGGGGAACCCTGAAAAAAGCACTCGTCCACATGCGGGATCTCAGCATCTGCGAACTGGGTCGGGCGGCGGTTTGAAGGGTCCAACCAATTCATGTTCACCAGCGGGGTTTGCTCGCACAAGTGCGATCTCTGCTCAGCCCGCTCCGTCGATACAAGAATCCGCGCCTTTCAACTGGATTTGCACGAGTCGCTCAAAAATCTCGGGAAGCTGTTCGATGTGATTGTCAGCCACTTCGACTCCCTGCTCCTGACCGAGTTCCAGCAAGAGGTGAATAGACTCAAGTGTGGAAAGGCATTCTGCCCGGGGTTGCTTTTTGAACTGAAAATTCGATGGCTGGCGCGGCGTGAAACTCACGGAGGGGAGGGCGCACAGGTTTTCGCTCAGACGCAGGATTTTCCCCGCCAGTGACCAGGTGCCGTCCACGACGAAGATCTGCAGCTTGCCATTGCGTCCGGTCAGAGATCGGTAGCCGTCCTGCGAAAGGTTTACCGCCTGCGGTGCGGGAAACAGGAGAACGGAAGTGTATTCCGGATCTTCGATCAACGCAGGCACCTCGCTGTCGTTGGTGAAATCGACGCCGACATGAAGCCGGCTGTTCTTCAACACAAGATGGCACAACCGGCCGGTGCCGCACTTTTGTTTACGGGCCTCCTTCGGGTGCATGAGAATCACGAAGCGAGTCCGGGTGTCGAACGGTTGGATCAGCCTGCAAAGGCACACAGATTCAGGACGGTGGCAGACATGACAATGTTTGCGATAATCCGGCAGGAGATTTCGTTTTCTATCGAGGTATTCTGTTAAATTCAAAAGGGGTTGTTCTATCAGGTTTTGCCGCTCGCCTACCCACGGTCCTACCTCCAAACATGCCCGGGGAACTTCTTCGCCACGGTTTGGCGATGCTTCGGCCATTCACGGGCGAGGAAGTGGGGCCAGTCGGTGGTGCTGGCGATGCGTTTGCCGTCCGGGGTGCAGAGGCTGAGAGTGACCGGGAGGCTGTTTTCACAGAGGCTGGGATGCTCTTTGAGGGCGAAGCAGTCTTGAAGTTTCACTTGCACTTCAGGCGACCCGTTGACGTAGGAAACTTTCAGGGGGCGGCCGTCGAGCCATGGGATGGAGGGCGGTAGCAATTCGTCGAGCCATGCGATCTGGCCTTTTTCCAAATGCCGTTGGAACGCGGGGATGAGGGGCGCGCCTTGGGCTTCCTTCACCACCGAAAAACCGTTGAACGCACGGGCGAGGCAGGTGGTGATGGCGTCGTCATCGAACGGGGCAAACTCCAGTTCGGGCAAGGTGGCGTGGACGAGATTTACGCGGGCGATGAATTGTTTCAGCCGATGATCCATCAGCGGCAGCTCGAAGGCCCCGGCGCGGTGGGCTTCGGCGAGGCAACGTCCGCTGGCGGCGGGATCGAGGTCACGTTGCTGGGATTTCCGTTCGATGGTGAGATCCCGATAGCGCGTGAGGCTCATGGCGGCGACGCGTTTGTTAGCAGCATCGAAGAGGTGCTCGACGGTGGTGCTCAGGTGCTGGGGAAACATCTCGGCGATCCACTCGGGCTTCACGGCGGTGGCGAGGCTGAGCAGGGTCAGCGGTGTGGGACCGCGCGAGGGTGCTTGCCGCAGGTTGGCGGCGACGAAAAACGGGGCGTCCTCGACCACGCTTTCGCGGACGAGCTGGCCTTGCCTTTGCTCGGTGAGGTCGCAGCCGGGCTTGCCGGGTTCGCGGCGTTTGGCGAGCTGATCGATGAAGCCGGCCATGAGACACCGCAGCAGGGCTTCGTCGTTTTTCGCCGGGCTAACAGGGATCGCCGCGCGATCGTAGAGGCGCTGTTGGTGGGCGGCTTGCAGAATCTGCTGGCAGGTCTGCTCTACCTGGCGGGCGACCTGGGCGTTGATGCCGTGGCTGCGGCAACGGTCGAAGCTGAAGCGGTTCGCCTGGGCAAACTCGTAGGCACGCATCAGGGTGATGAAATCGGATTCCCCGCTGTCCTCGAACATCCCGCGCGCGGCCTGGCCGTCATCGCGATCCTGACGGGTGAGCAAATCCCGGCCACTAACCAGCGCGGCACACAAGGCGGCATCGGGCACGCAGCCACGCTCGCTGGCCTCGATCAACATGCGGGAATAGCGCGGGTGCATCGGCAGGCGCAGCATTTTCCGGCCGATGTCGGTTAGGTCGGTATCCTCCAGAGCGCCGAGCATGGTGAGCAGGCGCTCGGCGCGCTCGACGGCCTGGGTATCGGGTTTGTCCAGCCAGTCAAAGGTGGCGGCTTCACGGATGCCAAGCGAGTGCAACAGAAGGACGACCTCGGCGAGGTCGCTGCGCTGGATCTCCGGGGTGTTGCGTTCCTCGCGGGTCTTGTGGCCGATGACGGTCCACAAGCGATGACAGGTGCCGGGTGCGGTGCGGCCGGCGCGGCCTTTTCGTTGGTCCGCGCTGGCCCGGCTGATAGGCTCCAGCAAAAGAGTCCCGATGCCGCGCTCGGCATCGTAACGCGCCACGCGGGCGACGCCGCTGTCCACGACGTGGCGGATGCCGTCGATGGTGATGCTGGTCTCGGCGACATTGGTGGCGACGATGACTTTTCGCAGGGCGTTCGGCGCGAAGGCGCGGTCCTGCTCGTGCGGCTCGAGTTCGCCATGCAAGGGAATGCAGGCCACTCGCTCCTGCGTTTTCAGACCCCGCAATGCGTCGAGGGTGCCGTTGATTTCGCCGCGCCCTGGCATGAAGACGAGGATGTCGCCGGGAGCATCGTCGTTGATGATGCGCTCGACCGCCTCAGCCGCTTGCACGGTGATCGACCGCGAGTCAGGCTGGGAAAGATAGCCGACTTCCACGGGATAGCTCCGACCTTCGGAAATGAGGATGGGGCACGAGTCCAGATACGCGGCGACCGGCTCGGCATCAAGCGTGGCGGACATCACCAGCATCGCCAAATCAGGGCGCTGGGTCTGTTGCAGATGTTTCACCAAGGCCAGCGCAACATCGCTGAGCAAATTCCGCTCGTGGAACTCATCGAAAACCACGGCACCGATGTTCGCCAGCGTGCGATCATCCTGGAGCCAGCGCAGCAGGATGCCTTCGGTGACAAAGCAGATGCGGGTGCCGACGCTGGTGTGATCGTCGAAGCGGATCTGATAGCCGACCTCATCGCCGAGCTTCCCCTCGCGCTCCCATGCGACGCGTGTGGCCACGGTGCGGGCGGCGACTCGGCGCGGTTGCAACACCACGATCATCCTGTCCCCCGCGATACCCGCATCGAGCAGCATCTGCGGCACCTGCGTGGTTTTTCCCGAACCCGTTGGCGCGACGAGCACCAGGCGATTGCCGGCTTGCAGTGCGTGCAGGATGTCGGCGTGGATTTTCCAAATGGGGAGTGCGGTGGGAACTGGCATGAGGTGGCGCGCTCAGACTATGGGCCTGGCACGGGGAATGGAAACACGAAGCTGGACGCGGCCGCCCGTCGGGCAAATCCCAGGAGGAAATCTGAGAATGAAGTCTTGTCCATCAGGGCCAAGTGGCAACGCTCATCCCCATGAAGCCCTACCTGAAGATTGCTGAATCAAACATGCCCGATGGCACTCACTATTCGCTTCATAGCCACGACGGGAAAATCTACCTCAAATACAACGGCAACGAGCTGATGAGCACGGCGATGACCTTTTCCGAGCAGCAACTCGCGGATCTCGGCTGCCAGTTGTTGCTCGTGGGGAAGCCGTCGAGGCCGGCACATCCCAAAGTCCTGATCGGAGGATTGGGCCTGGGGTTCACGCTGAAAAGAACCCTCGAGCTGGTGGGGAACCCGGCGACTGTGGATGTCGCGGAACTGATGCCTCCATTGATCGAATGGAATCGCACCCATCTGGTGGAGTTCAACGGACCGCTGCTGGAGGACCCGCGAACGAACATCATCCAGGGAGATCTTTTCGACATTGTATCAGGCAAGCGGCCCGGATCCTACGATGCCTTGCTCCTCGATATCGACAACACGCCGGATGATCTGATCACTTCCGGGAATTCCCGTCTCTACTCGCCAGGATTTTTGGAGAAACTGCGCCAGGTGATCACACCGCAGGGCTGCATTGCCTACTGGTTGTCGGAGCCAGCTCCGAAGTTCAAGAAGCTTCTCATGAAAGCCGGATTCGCCGTGGAGGAGTTTGCTTCCAAGCCTCACGAACGATCCAAACGATCGAGGCACTGCATCCTGTTAGCCCGTCGCAAATCTTAGTTTTGAGCGGGCTGGCAGTCGCGAAATCACATTCGACGGAGCTATTCACCCGCAGAAGCAATGCTGTCGTTTCCCACGACGGTGGAAGAGCCGGAAGATTTCGCGTTGAATTCCGGCCAAACCGGCGAATACCCTTCCGCCAATGCTGGAAACCACCATCGAACAGGTGCGGAAAAATCTGGACGCCATCTATCGCGCTGAGTCGGGCCGCATTCTCGCCACGCTCATCCGCTTGCTCGGCGATTTCGATTTAGCCGAAGACGCGATGCAGGACGCCTTCGCCGCAGCGCTGGACCGTTGGCCGCAGGATGGCGTGCCGGGAAATCCCCGCGCCTGGTTGGTTTCCACCGGACGATTCAAGGCCATCGATGCACTGCGACGGCGCGCGCGATTCGATGCCTCGCAGGAAAAGATCGCGGAACAACTGGAAGCCGGAACTGACCGTGAGGATGGACCGGACGAGAGCGTGGAAGACGACCGGTTGCGGTTGATCTTCACTTGCTGCCATCCCGCGCTGGCGCAGGAGGCCCGGGTGGCATTGACCTTGCGCGAAATCTGCGGTCTGACGACGGAGGAGATTGCCCGCGCGTTCCTGACCACCGCGCCAACGCTCGCCCAGCGAATCGTGCGGGCGAAGGCGAAGATTCGAGAAGATCGCATCCCCTATCAGGTACCGCCGGTGGAGGAGCTGCCGGACCGTTTGGAGCCGGTGTTGCAGGTGGTCTATCTGGTTTTCAACGAGGGGTACCATGCCTCCTCCGGCGTATCGCTCACGCGGGCGGACCTATCAGGTGAAGCCATCCGGCTCGGACGATTGCTGATGGAACTCCTGCCGGAACCGGAGGTGCTGGGTTTGCTCGCGCTCATGCTCTTGCAGGAATCGCGTCGCGCGACCCGGACCTCGCCCTCCGGCGAACTGATCCTCTTGGAGCATCAAGACCGCTCGCGATGGAATCATGAACACATCGCAGAAGGAGTGGCACTCGTCGAGCGGGCCTTGTTATCGGGACGCTTCGGCCCTTACACGTTGCAAGCGGCGATCGCTGCGGTGCATGCCGAAGCGTCCGACGCAGCATCCACCGACTGGCCGCAAATTGTCGCGCTCTACACCGAGCTGGCTCGGATCGCACCGTCATCGGTCGTCGAGTTGAACCGCGCCGTGGCCGTCGCGATGCGCGATGGACCGGAGGCGGGGGTAAAATTGATCGACGCCTTGCTCGATCGGGGTGAGTTGAAGGATTACCACCTCGCCCATGCGGCGCGGGCGGATTTGTGCCGGCGACTGGGCAGGGACGCGGAAGCACGATTTTCCTATGAACGCGCGCTGGCGCTGACCCAGCAGGAGCCCGAGCGTCGGTTCCTCGAAAAGCGGCTGCGGGAATTGGACGCGAAATAATTTGCCGAAAAAATGTGCGGCGTTGTCGAAATCCGGATTTCCCAATCGACCAGCTTGTAGAACGACACGTTCCATCCACCCAACCCAACAAACAGAAAAACAAAACAATGAGATTCATGGTCTTGGTCAAAGCAACGAAGAACTCGGAGTCCGGCGCAAAGCCGACTCCGGAAACGCTCGAAATGATCGCCGCGATGGGCAGGTTCAACGATGAGCTTGAGAAAGCCGGGGTGCTGCTCGCCGCTGATGGGCTTCAACCCAGCTCGAAAGGTGCCCGGGTGACCTTTTCCGGAGCTCAGCGAACGGTGACCGATGGGCCGTTCGCCGAAACGAAGGAATTGGTCGCCGGATTCTGGATCTGGAAATGCGAGTCGCTGCAGGAGGCGATCGACTGGGCCAAGCGCTGTCCGAATCCCATGCCCGGCGAGGAGTCGGACATTGAGATTCGTCAGATCCATGAACTTGAGGATTTCCTCGCCGAGTTTTCGCCAGACCAACAAGTGAACGGATGATTTTCACCCTCATTCCCCTGCGTCAGCCTCCGACCAAAAACAACCACAGCCCAATCAACAAAAAACAGCTATGAAATACATCTGCCTTGGATACATCGAACCAAACAAGCCTCAGGACCTGCTCGAAAGCGAATGGCACGCAATGATGGACGAGTGCTTCAGCTACGACGACGAGTTGCGGAAAAACGGCCATTTCGCCGACGGCCATGCGTTGCAACCACCCAAAACCGCCGCGACCTTGCGTTGGGAAAATGGCAAAGTCTCCATCACCGACGGCCCCTACGCCGAGACCAAAGAACAACTCGGCGGCATCCTCATCCTCGAAGCCCGGGACCTGAACCATGCGATCCAGCTCATGTCGAAACACCCGGGAGTAAAAGCCGGCCCCTTCGAGATCCGCCCCGCAGCGGACCTCTCCGAAATGATCCGCGAGAGTGAAAAGCGGCGTGCGGGTGCGTGAGATACGGACCCGGCGACGGCTCGCCGGAAGTCACGCCGGCGGACAAGGATGGTGATGGAACCGCAAACAAGCCGGAAGGCCTATTTCAGCAGCCCCTTCAGGTGTTCCACATATTTCCCGGGACCACCTTCCTGATAGCCGGTGCGGTTGATCTCCTTTCCCTTTGCATTCATCAGCAGGATGGTGGGGAAACCTTCGATCTTGAATTCCTCGGACAGCTTTTCGTTCTGCTCCTTTTCCTTGGCGGGAAGTTCTTTTTTATGGGGGAAATCGAGTTCGAGCATGACCAGATGCTTCTTCGCGTATTCTTGAAACTCCGGCTGATCGAAAACCTCCTTCTTGAGCCTGATGCACCAGCCGCACCAATCCGAGCCGGTGAAGTCGGCGAGGATTTCCTTGTTCTCATCCTTGGCCCGTTTCTTGGCGACTTCCAGATCGGTCTCCCACTTGAACACGTCCGCCTTGGCCGGGTCCGGCTTGGGGGCCGATTGTTCGGCCACGAACTTCTTATCCTCGTCCGCCAGCTTCGCCAGCGGGATTTTCACGGAGGTGCCGTTTGACCGGAC
>JBDSNC010000014.1:0-11038 GCA_039915545.1 Luteolibacter sp. | reverse complement strand
CCGGAAAAACAGGACGAGGTTTTCAAGCGCCTCGACACCAACGGCGACGGCGTCATCTCACCCAGCGACAGGCCCGAACCGCCGTTCAAGCGCCCCGACGGCAAGCGCGGCCCGAAAACGTGTAGTTCTTCCCCGCAATCACCCGCCATGCACATCCGAGACATCCTTGCCGACTCCAAGCCGTCCCTTTCCTTTGAATTTTTCCCGCCCCGCTCGGTGCCGGCGTGGGAGGATCTCTATCAGGCCATCCGCGATCTGGAGCCGCTGCATCCGTCATTCGTCTCGGTGACCTACGGCGCCGGCGGCGGCACCCGCGAGCTGACCCATGACCTGGTCGTCCGCATCAAGAAAACAACGTCGATCCCCCCCGTCCCCCACCTCACCTGCGTGGGCCATACGGAGAAAGAGGTGACGGAAATTCTCGAACGCTACGCGGCCGCCGGAGTCGCCAACATCCTCGCCCTGCGCGGTGATCCGCCGCGCGACCAGCCGAACTACGACTGGTCCGAGAGCAGCTTCCGCCACGCGGCGGATCTGGTGCGTTTCATCAAAAAATTCAACGGGTCCGGCGCTCATCCGGATCCGCGCGGGTTCGGGATCGGCGTGGCCGGTTTCCCGGAAGGGCACCCGACCACCCCCAACCGTGTGGACGAACTGGATTTCCTCAAGGCCAAGGTGGACGAGGGCGCGGACTACATCTGCACGCAGTTGTTCTTCGACAACCACGACTTCTTCGACTTCCGCGACCGTTGCGAGCTGGCCGGCATTCGTGTGCCGATCATCGCCGGAGTGATGCCGGTGACATCCCTATCAGGCATGAAGCGCATGGCGGAACTCGCCGCCGGAGCCCGCTATCCGGCGAAGCTCGTGCGCGCGCTGGACCGCGCGAAATCGAATCCGGAATCCGTCGAGCGTGTGGGCATCCACTACGCCGCCGAGCAGTGCGCCGGGCTGATGGACGGCGGGGTGGACGGCATCCACTTCTACACGCTGAACAAGAGTCACGCGACGCGTGAGATTTATAACAGCCTCGGACTGGCAGCGGGAGTCTGACGGAATAACAGGCAGAAATACCTGCCCCACGACGGCCTATCGGGTGACGCCCTCGCGAAGTTGATAGATCGCCTCACCCTGCTTGAGGGTGATCTCGTAAAGGCCGCCGTCGATCGGCACCATGAGCGGAATGCGGCGGGTGAGCGGATCGACCGGGTATTGTGCGGAGAGTTTCGGGGCGTTTTCGAAAGCGTCCTGAGGGATGGAGATCTTGAAATTACCCTCGTAGCGCAGCATCCGGGAAAGTCGCTCGGATGCCTGTTCTTCAAGGCGGCGCATTTCAAAGCTCAGCCCGAGGCGGTCGAACAACGAACCGGCGCCTTCGCCTTGGTTGATGTCCTTGGAACGCTTGGCTTCGAGCGCGGCCCGCTTGAGGGTGAAATCCGCGGTGTTGTTTTTCGCTTCGGTTTCCTCGGTTTCGCCGTCCTCCGCGATGAAGATCGGCGCGCCGCCCCTGGCGTTCTGGTCGACGGCCGCCTTGGTTTCCTCCGCGGTTGGCAGCCTGACTTTCATGGCACCTTCGAGAGTGAAGAGTTCGCCTGCCTTCAGTTTCACATCGGTGAGCTCCATTCCCCCGCCGCTGGTTTTCATCCGGAACGAGCCTTCGCTGAAATCGACGCGGTGATAGTTTCTGGAAAAGTCGACGATCGAGAGCGCCTTGAGGATGTGGATGCGCTCGCGGAGCGTGAGGACGTCCTGACCATCGAGCGTCACCAGTCCCTTGAAGCCGATCCCGTCCGAGGTGTTGGTCGAGCCGAAGACCTGGAAATCGCCCGAAAAAGTGCCTTCGACAAAATTCCGGAACGCGGGAGGAAGGATGCTTTCCAACGAAAGGCTGCGGATTTTCGCGATGCCCTGCACGGCGGGACGTTCGCCTCCCACGATCTTGAGTCCGGCGAGATCGATCGTCGCATTTCCCCGCCGGAACTCCGCTTTTTCAAAAGTGATGCCATCGGGATCGCAGACCACCACCAGGTTCACGATATCCAGCTTCCTGAGCCAGTTCTGCGAAAAGGTGCCGCCCCGGAAAGTCATTTTCATCACTCCGTCACCGCGCAGCATCTTGAGCGAGCTGCCCTCGATGGAACCCTGCGTCCGATCCGAGTAGCCCCAGCGGATGGTGGTGTCGGCGACTTCGAGGCCGTTCAACTGGACTTTCGGAAATTTCCGAAAAAGGGCTTCGGAGATCTTGTGAGCTGACTCCGCATCGTCGGCACCGGCGCGAAGGTCCATGTCCACACGCGAAATTGCGATGGTTTCCGGATCCCACTGGGGGCGGAAGCCGTCGAGAACCCCCATTTTCCAACGGATGTTCCTTGCCTCCAGCGATGAGAAAAACGTCGTATCCGCGCCCTGGCAGGCGAGACGGTTGATGCTGGCCTGCCCTTGGATCTGCGAAAATCCCTTCATCTGCGTTTCACTGGCGGTGAGGCCGGTCTGTAGCGAGGTGCGGATCGCCTCCTGGAACGAAGGACGGTCCACCCGTTTCACCAGATAGATCCACGTTCCGAGCGCGATGAGAAGCAGGAAAACCAGCAGCCGGAAGCCCATGCTGAGCAGTTGGAACAACGCGTTTCCCTTCACGCCGCTGCCGGACATCGAGTAGCGGACCTGGAACCAGAATCCCTGGCTGGCCACCCACTGGCTCAGACGTTCGTTGAAATTTTGCGATTGCTCAGCTTCCATAAATCCACTCGCCTTTGGGCACGGAAAGTAAAACCTCCCCCCGCCAGCGATGCGAGGGAAATTTGCCTCGCACACCCGCCCGCCACCCCATACGACCTGCCCCGTGGAAGCCAACGACTACAAAGTCCGCCTTGAAATTTTCGAAGGTCCGCTCGACCTGCTGCTCTACCTCATCAAGAAGGACGAGGTGGACATTCATTCCATTTCCATCGAGCGCATCACCCGCCAGTATCTCGACTACATCAACACCTTCAAGCTGCTCAACATCGACCTCGCCTCGGAGTTCATCGTGATGGCGGCGAACCTGATGTATTTGAAAAGCCGCACACTGCTGCCACGCGTCGACCAGCCGCCGGAAGAGGACGCCGAAGAGGACGATCCGCGCTGGGAGCTCATCCGCCAGCTCATCGAATACAAGAAATTCAAGGACGCCGCCGGATTTCTCTGCCTGCGCGAGATGGAGCAGGAAGGCCGTTTCGCCCATCAGCCGGACGCCGACGACAAGCCGGAGGAGGAACCCGCCGCGCTGGCCGACGTGTCGATTTTCGATCTGATCCGCGCGTTCCAAAACGTGCTGAAGCGCTTCGAGGAATCGCACGATTTCGGCGATATCATCGACGACCGCTACACCGTCTCGGACAAGATCGAGATTTTCCTCGGCAACTTCGCTCCGGGACAATCACGGCGTTTCGAGGACCTTTTCGAAAGCGCCACCACCAAGGCAGAGGTGATCGTCACTTTCCTCGCATTGCTGGAACTGATGAAGCTCAACCAGTTCGTCGTCCGTCAGCACGAGCTGCTCGGAGACATCGTCATCGAGCGCCGCAGCAACGCGTCCGTCAATGCTCTGGAAGCAGCGGAAGTCGGCGCGGATTACGAGTGACCCGCGCCGGACGGGATTTGCATAAAGCGCCGGCGTTTCAGGAAAGGCGGAAAACGATCCGTGCCTTCGTCAGGTCGTAGGGAGACATTTCCATCTTCACCTTGTCACCCACGACGAGGCGGATGAAACGCTTGCGCATCTTCCCGGAAATGTGGGCCAACACTTCGTGACCGCTTTCCAGCTTCACGCGGAACATCGTGCCTGCGAGAACGGATGAAATCTCACCATCCACTTCCACGGCCTTCTGATCTTCGTCCTTGGTGGAACGTTTTGGCGGACCATAACGATTGCGGTTGCGGCTGGGACGGCGTCCCGAATTCTGTGGGCGTGGAGGCATGGTGGATAAGGATCGGACGAGCGGCGGAAAGAAATTTTACGCCCTGCGGCGATTGGGTATCCTATCCGTTCCAGCCCATCAATCCCAAAAAACGCACCATTCATCTGTTCCGGAGCTTTTCTTCATCACCCCATGCTTGCCAAGCCGCCACTCAGACTCCAGTTTTCTGGCCCCCGCCATCCGCTGATGGCATTCCAAAAAAACCGCACTATCTTCATCAGCCATGCCAGAGATCACCGAAAAAGAACTCCCGCCGAACCTGAAGCCCCTTTGGCTCAAAGCACTCAGCGCCGTTCAAACCTCCAACCTCACCTACGGGATCAGCCTTCTCCAAGCCGTGCTCAAGGACGCCCCGGGCTTCCTTGAAGGCCGCAAGATGCTTCGCAAATGCGAACTGCAGATCGCCGGTAATACCAAGAAAAAGGGAGGCCTCTTCGGCATGTCCGGCGGTGGCATGGGAGTCATGAAACTCCAGGGCCAGGCCAAAAAGGACCCTGCCGGTACGCTTCCGCTGATCGAGAAAGAATTGGAAAAGGATCCTCTCAGCGATTCCGCCAACGAGCTGCTTTTCGACACCTGTCTTAAGATGGAACTTTTCGAAACCGCCGCCTTCGCCCTCGAGACCGTCCGCAAGGGCAGCCCTGAGAACGCCAAACTCCTCCACCGTCTCGCCGAGTTCTACATCACCCGCGAACAGCCGATGCTCGCGTCGGAAGTTTACAACGACATCATCAAGCACCACCCCACCGACGGGACCGCGATCAAGGGCTCCAAGGACGCCTCCGCCCGCGCTTCCATGCAGAAGGGCAAATGGGATGAAAATGCCGACATGCGCTCGCTGATGAAGAACACCGCCGAGTTCGAGGAACTTGAAAAAGCCTCCCGCACCGGACTCACCCGCGAACAGCTCGAAGAGCGCCGCGACAGCATCATCGAAAAATACAATGCTGACCCGAACCACCTTGCCACCGTCAAGGATCTCGCCGGTATCTACGAACAACTCGAAGACTGGCACAACGCCCACAGCTTCTTCACCTGGGCACACTCGCTGAGCAACGGCGACGTCGCCCTCGCGACCAAGGCCTCCGCCATGAAGGACCGGGCCATCGAGACCGACCTGAAGACTCTCGAAGCCGGTGTCGCCGCCGATCCCGACAACGTCGAACTCAAGGCAGCCCTCGAAGCCCGCCAGGCGGACCGCCTCGCCGAGCAGGTCCAGGAAGCCCAGAAGCGTGTCGACCAGAACCCGACCGATCCGCAACTCCGCTTCGAGCTGGGCTCAGCGCTCTATCACTCCGGTGATTTCAGCGGTGCCATCCCGCATCTCCAACAGGCCACCCGCAACCCGCACATCCGCACCAAGGTGCTGCTTCTGCTAGGGCGCACCTTCAAGGCCAAGGGCATGTTCGACCTTTCCATCAAACAGCTCTCGGACGCCCTCGCCGATCTCCACGCGATGGACAACACCAAGAAGGAAGTGCTTTACGAAAAGGGCATCATCCACAGCGATGTGGGCGACAAGGAAAACGCGCTCGACTGCTTCAAGCAGATCTACGAAGTGGATTACGGCTACCGCGACGTCGCGCAACGCGTCGAGTCCTCCTACTCCTGATCCCGCCCGCCGGAATCTGAAAATTCACCGCCGCCCTTTCTCACTGAAGGGCGGCGTTCTTGTGTCGTCAAAACGCGCGATGTCCCGTTGACCCGCAGCGGTGAAAGTCACATTCTCACCACAACCCCACCAACCGATGCCCATCCATCCCCGTCCGCTCAAATTTCCTAAAAACTTCGTCTGGGGTTTCGCTGCCGCCGCCCCCCAGATCGAGGGAGCCGCCTTCACCGACGGCAAGGGCCCATCTGTCTGGGACACCTTCGCCCGCCAGCCGGGCAAAGTGAAAAACGGCGACAACCTCGACATCGCCTGCGACCACTATCACCTTTTCAAAAAGGACTTCGCTCTCATGGCGAAACTCGGGGCAAAAAACTACCGACTCTCCCTCGCATGGCCACGCATCCATCCGACAGGCAGCCGCGCGGTGAACCAGAAGGGCGTCGATTTCTATCACCGCCTGCTCGACTCGATGCTCGACCACGGCCTCACCCCCTGGGTCACGATGTTCCACTGGGATCTCCCGCAGAAACTCGAAGACGACTTCGGTGGCTGGCGCGACCGCCGTACCGCCGATGCTTTCGGCATTTATGCGGACACGATCGTCAAGGCCTACGGCGACAAGGTGAAAAACTGGATCACCCTCAACGAGATCGACTGCTTCACCCGCATGGGCTACGGGATCGGACTGAAGGCACCCGGCCTCAAACTCCCCCAACAGATCGTCAACCAGACCCATCACACCGCGCTATTGGCCCACGGCCACGGCGTCCGGGCCGTCCGCGAGTTCGGGGGCAAGGGTGCGCGCGTCGGCATCACCGATGTCCCGTTAGGAACCATCCCGTTTACGGAAACCTCCGCCGACATCGAGGCAGCCCGCAAACAATTCATCACTAACAACACCCGCGTCCTCGAACCCATTTTCAAAGGCCGTTACGAACCCGCCTACCTCAAGGCCGCAGGCAAGGACGCCCCGGAAGTCGAACCCGGCGATCTCGAGCACATCAGCCGCCCCACTGATTTTCTCGGTCTCAATGTTTACTGGGCGAGTTTCGTCCGCGCCGGCAAAGGCGGCAAACCCGAAGTCCTCCCCTTCCCACCCTCCTATCCCACCGCCGACGCCGTGTGGCTCAGGCACACTCCGCAATCGATTTACTGGACGCCGCGTTTCTGCGCGGAAATCTACGGCGCGAAATCCATCTACATCACCGAAAGCGGAGCGGGCTACAAGGACGCCCCGCCCGTCCACGGTGAGCTACTCGACCTGCACCGCCGCGACTACGTGAGGAACCACCTGCGGGAGCTTCACCGCGGCATCGGTGACGGCGTGCCGGTGAAGGGTTATTTCCTGTGGTCCTTCATGGACAACTACGAGTGGGAAGACGGCTATGACATGCGCTTCGGCGTCGTTCACTGTGATTTCAAAACGCAGAAACGCACTCCCAAGGCCAGCGCCCGGTGGTATTCCCAAGTGATGGCAGCGAATGCCATCGTCTGAAGCCGTAGGCAAATTTTCGGGAATAAAAGCCGGACGGACCTATCTCACCGATTGGAAATGCGTCCCAAGCTGGAGCGCATTCCACGAAAACAACCAAACTGAAGACCTTATGAAACAATTATTCACATTCCTTGCCACCGCCGCGCTTATCGCTCCCGCTTTTGCGGCTGAGTTTCCCGACATCAGCATCGCAGATCTCAAGACTGCCATTGCAGAGAAGAAAGTAACGGTGATCGATGTCAACGGTTCCGAATCCTATGCCAAAGGCCACGTGCCGACCTCCATCGACTTTGCTGCCGAAAAGGACATCGCCGCCAAGCTGCCGTCCGACAAGGCAGCCCTCGTCGTCGCCTACTGCGGCAGCCCGACCTGCAGTGCCTACGCCAAGGCAGCCAAAGCCGCCAAGGCGCTTGGCTACACCAACGTCAAGCACATGTCCGCTGGTATCACCGGCTGGGTCGAGGCTGGTGAAAAGACCGAGAAGAAATAATCCGCACCCGGACACCGCTCCGGACCCACCATGCAGAAAAGGCGAAAGCCGTTTAACTCATTCGAGCTAAACGGCTTTCATTGGTTGCGGGAAGAGGATTTGAACCTCTGACCTTCAGGTTATGAGCCTGACGAGCTACCTGGCTGCTCCATCCCGCGATTTTAACCATGCGCCTTTCGGCGCGGGGCGGAATAATTAGGGGCGAACCTTCGGATTCGCAAGGGAAATTTTGCCTTTGTTTGAAGTTTGTGGTTTTTTCGCCGCGCGATGATTTCGAAGCCTCCGATGACTACCCTAACCACGACCGAATGGCGGGTGCGGGCGGCCGCACACCGGGCACGGACGGAGCGGTACACGTTGCCGGCGAGGAAGCGCCGGGACTCGGGTGTACCGCATCCGGTGGAGGATTTTTTGTTCCGGTATTATCCGTATCCGTTCGCACTATTGGAGAAATGGCATCCGGGGATCGGGCTGGCGTTGGAGTTCGATGGAATCGCCCCTGCCCTGCCGAAGCCGTTTTCCGATCGGGATTATTCGGTGGCGGACGGCGTCCTTTTTGCGGACACCGATCTGCTACCGCAGAAAGAGCGCGAGCGGTTGCGGTGGATCCGCGGCCTGTTGGTGGCGACGCGGGATAGGGCTCCGAATTTCGCCTGCCATGGACTTCACGAGTGGGCGATGGTTTACCGGGGTGCGGAGGTGCGGCATGAGAAGACAACGCCGCTGCGCCTGCCGCAGATGGAGATTGATGCGCTGGTGGAATCGCGGGCGATCTGCTGCTCCCATTACGACGCGTTCCGGTTTTTCGCAGGCGGGTCGAGTACGATGAACCGTCTTCAGCCGACGCTGGATGACCGGGTTTCGCTGGAGCAACCGGGCTGCGTGCATGCGAACATGGACCTCTACAAATGGGCCGCGAAGGCGATGCCGTGGGTAGGGACGGAGTTGCTGTTGGATTGCTTCGAACTGGCCATCGAACTCCGCGATCTCGACATGCGGGCGAGTCCCTACGACCTCGCAAGTTGGGGAAGAGAGCCCATTTACATCGAAACTTCAGATGGCCGACGAATCTATGAAAACGAGCAGAAACGATTGGCAATCAAAGCAATACCGATACGTTCACAATTGATTTCTGCCCTGAAATTCATTTGATTAAATCGAATAATTCAAACGATTGTTCACACGCCTTGCCAGCGTAGCTTCTGGCGCAACGCTTCATAGAACGAGCGGTCTTGGAGGCGCAGCAAATGGAAGGAGCGGGCGGCCTTTTTCACCTCGATCCGGTCGCCGGTTTCGATGCGGATGCTGTCGCGGCCGTCAACGGTGAAGAGCATGGGACCGCAGTCCGGATCCTCGGAAGAGAGTTCGATTACCGAATCGTCGGAGAGGATCAGCGAGCGCTGGCTGAGGCTGTGCGGACAGATCGGCGTGATGACAAAAACGGCGGCGCTGGGTGAAATGAGCGGCCCCCCGGCGGAAAGCGAATAGGCGGTCGAACCGGTGGGCGTAGCAACGATCAGGCCGTCGGCGCGGTAGTCGTTGAGCAGCTCGCCGTTGACGCTGGCGCGGAGGGAAACCAGCCGGCCGGTATCGCCGCGGGCGAGGGTGATTTCGTTCAAGGCGATGAAGGGCTCGGGCGTCTGGCCCGGGCGGTGAACGGTGGCCTCCAGCAAGGTGCGGACGCTGGTGGTGAAACTGCCGTTGGCGATTGTTTCAGCAAAGAGGTCGAGCTCGTCATCGGTGCAGCTCGTGAGGAATCCTAGCGTGCCGATGTTGATGCCGGCGACGGGTTTCTGGAAATTTCCGAGCCGGGAAAGCGCGTTGAGCATCGTGCCGTCACCACCGAGCACGGCGGCGACGTCGACGTGTTTGGAAAATTCCGCTGTCGGGATTCCGCCCTTTTCTCCGGCGAGTTGGGCGGTTTCCTCATCCAGAACGGCATTGCACCGGTGAGCCTTTAGCGCTGTCCGGAGCGCGTGAAGAGTGGGAAGCGAACCAGACTTGTGAGGATTTACGAGGATTCCGACGTTCACGATGCAACAACCTATCGGGTCAATGGGTCCGGTGGCAAGCAGCAGAACGGCGGATCTTCATTTCAAACCGCAGCCGGGTGCCGTGGTATGAGGCTTTTCACGGTCGGGACGAGCTGTTCGAGTTCATCGACGACGACGAACTCGCCGTCGTAGCACCAAGTGCCGAGCATTTCGATGAGAGGTGTCCAGAAGGAGAGACCGTTGGCGTCCACGCGGTTGAAGATGACGACCGGTTTTCCGATCATCGACGGGTGGCCCTGATGTTTGAAAATCATGAGGGCGAGCATTTCCTGAACTGTGCCGGATCCGCCGGGGAAAATCACGAAGGCATCGGAGTGCTGGATCATGATTTCCATGCGGGTGTAGATGTCGGGCTTCAGCCAGAAACTGGACATGCCGTCGGGCAGGCCTTCGAGCTCGATGATGTGCGGCACGTTAGAACCGGCGGTCCAGCCACCGGCGTCCACGGAGCCACGGACGACCTCGCCCATGATGCCGGAGCTGCCCGCGCCGGAGACGCAGCCGAGGTTGTTTTCGGCGAGGAGTTTGCCGAGTTCGTAACCGTCGCTGAGATAGGCGGGATCCTCGATGGAAGCAGAGCAGAAAACGCAGACGCTGCCTTCGTGGCCGGCGGGCAGCGGGGTATCGAAGGATTCCACGGTGCTGGTGCCGATTTTCTCGCGTCCGACGCTGGGAATTCCGTTGCTGCGGGCGGATTCGAGGAGTTCGAGCACCTCCTCCGGCGACTCGGCGAGGAGGAGGTAATCGCGGTGGTTCTGCTTCACCGTGCCAAGCTTGTTGAGGTGGGCGAGCAGCGCGAACAGGCGGTCCCACGAGTGGTCGGAATTGAGCAGGACGGTCGGTTTTCCGGAAAGATGGACGTCGAGCGTCTGATAGCCGACGAAAACGGAAACAGCCTTGAAAAGATCCTCAAGAGTGGCTCCCGGGGTGAAGACAAAGGCGTCGGACTCGATGATCTTGCGCTCGATGTTCGAGAGGGAGATCCGCTGGTCACCGTTGGAATTGTAGATGTCCCAGCCTTTGCTGAAGAGGCTGTATAAAAGACGGGCGCGGACTTCCCGGTTGGGATCCTTTTCTCCGCGGACGGTTCCTGCTAAACGAACTTTGGGCATGGTTTCAATGGGTGGGAACAGCATTAGGCAATTTCCGTGCCGTTTGATACTTTTTATCGCGGGAGCGGCCTGCCATCTGCATATTCAAGCGCATGGATCCATACATGCAAGCGGCAGTTGACGAGGCCCGCAAAGGGCTGGCAGAGGGCGGCATCCCGATTGGCAGCGTGATCGTTCATCAGGGAAAAATCATCGGCCGCGGTCACAACCAGCGTGTTCAAAAAGGCAGCACGACTCTTCACGGTGAGATGGACGCGCTCGAAAACGCCGGCCGCCAGAGCGCGTCGGTTTATCAGGAATGTGTCATTTACACCAC
>JBDSNC010000232.1:0-34563 GCA_039915545.1 Luteolibacter sp. | reverse complement strand
TGAACCAATCGCAGCTCTATCCATTGCGTTTCCAGCCGATCTATCAATACCGGCCCTGGGGCGGTCGTCGCTTGGGGAAGTGGCTAACCGCTCCCTTACCCGGAGCCGGCGCAATCGGTGAAGCGTGGGTTCTCAGCGACCGCGAGGGGCATTCCAGCGTCGTTGCGAACGGACCGCTCAAGGGCCATACCATCACGCAACTGATGACAGAATCTGCGGTAGGTATGTTAGGTGGAATGGGCAGCCACGCGACCCGTTTCCCGTTGCTTCTGAAATTCCTGGACGCTCGCGATTCTCTTTCGGTCCAAGTCCATCCAACGGATCAGCAAACCAATGAACTTCCACCCGGGGAGAGCGGAAAGACCGAGGCCTGGGTGGTGCTGGAGGCCGGGGAGCGAAGCCGGATTTATGCAGGCCTCAAAACTCCAACCTCCGCAGATGAACTGCGGAGGGCGATTGAAACCGGGTCGCTGCCGGACCTTTTGGCTGCCTTCACGCCACGTGAGGGAGACAGTATTTTGCTTGAAGCTGGGACCGTTCATTCGCTTGCGGACACCGTGGTTTTCGAGGTTCAGCAGAACAGTGACGTTACGTTCAGGCTTTACGATTGGGACCGTATTGATGCGGCGACAGGTCAGCCGCGAGCGCTTGAGATCGAGAAGGCCATCGCCTGTATCGATTTCACGAAAGGTCCTCCCAGCCTTGCGGTCCCGATTATGGAGACCTTGGAGCCGGTGATGCGCGAGCGGCTTCTTGGATGTGAGCACTTCGAGATGTGGAGAATACGGGGGAAATCGCGGTTTCCCGTTGGAGAGACTGGAGTTCCGAGGGCGCTGGTTTGCATCGGCGGAGACGGATATTTTGAACATCATGGGGTCAACCACGCGGTGACCCGAGGAGACGTGTTTCTCATCCCGGCCGCAGTGGGAGAGTGCGTCTGTCAACCCTGCGGCGCGATCAGTTTGCTAGAGATCTCATTGCCGGAGGGGCGCATCAGCCAATGAAAAAGCTCATCGTCTTCGATTTGGATGGAACGCTGGCCGAAAGCAAATCCTCTCTCGATCCCGAGATGGCTGCACTGCTCGCTGATTTGCTAGCCTTTGTGAAAATTGCTGTAATCTCCGGCGGGAACTGGCCGCAATTCGAGCAGCAGGTGTTGTCCAATCTTCCCCATGATGAACATCTGAAAAATCTGTCTCTCCTCCCCACCTGCGGGACCAAGTTCTACCAATATAAGTCAGACTGGGAGCTGCTGTATTCGGAAGACTTCACGGTTTTGGAGAAGGAGAAGATTATTAGTGCATTGAGGCAAGTGGCAGGCGTCCCGGATTTCAAAATCGAGAGAGCGTGGGGGCAGGTAATAGAAGACCGGGGCAGTCAGATCACTTTCTCGGCATTGGGACAACAGGCACCCATCGAGGAAAAGAAAAAATGGGATGCCGACTTTGCCAAGCGGCAGCGGATGAAGCTTATGTTAGGTAAACTCATTCCAGAATTCTCCGTGCGCTTGGGCGGCACGACTTCCGTGGATGTTACGAAACCCGGGATTGATAAAGCCTACGGGATACGAAAACTCCGAGATACTTTGGGGATCGCCATTCAGGAAATGATTTTCGTCGGAGATGCCCTGTTTCCCGGTGGCAATGATTATCCGGCGAAAGAGGCCGGGGTTGTCTCTATCCAAGTTCGCGATCCCGAAGAAACAAAGCGGGTGATCGAGGCAATCATCGCTTGTCTGACGGATGTCTCAACCCCTGTCTCGGAAAGGGAGTCACGCTGATGGGAGATTTCCAGTTACGGCGACTGGGTGAAATCATGGAACCGCAACCCGGGAATCCCTACGAAGTCGAAGGCACTCTGAATCCCGCCGCGGTTCGTGGTCCGGATGGTCAGTTATACCTGTTTCCCCGGCTCGTCGCGAAAGGAAACTACTCACGGATTGGAATTGCCCGCGTTCGATTCAATGATGTTGGTGATCCTTGCGGAGTGGAGCGGCTCGGCATCGCTCTCGAACCCGAGACCGACTACGAACGCCGGGCGGATGGTAGCGGAGGTTGCGAGGATGCACGCGTGACCTATGTCGAACCGCTCCAACATTATGTGATGACTTACACGGCGCTTACGTCTAGCGGGCCGCGGATCGCCCTGGCAATGTCGGAGGATTTGTTCCACTGGGAGCGGATCGGGCTGGCCACCTTTGCTCCTTACCGTGGCATTGATTTCGTTCACGTGGACAACAAGGACGCCAGCATTTTCCCCGTCGCGCTTCCGAACCACGCCGGGAAAATGCAATTGGCCTTGCTCCATCGTCCGCTTTTCCCGAATACCCGACCGGAGGAAACCGCCTGCCAGGGTTCGTGCCGCTGGGTGGACCCCAATCATGAAAGCATCTGGATTTCATACTGCCCGATGCCGCCGAAAGGCCTCGGACAGCATCGCCCGGGCTTGTTCAATTCGCATCACCGGCTCGCGGCTCCCGTATCGCCTTGGGAACTGTTGAAGATCGGTGGTGGGACCCCGCCGATTCTAACACGGCACGGCTGGCTGATTGTTTACCATGGCGTGAGCAAGTCGGCTGAGCCGGACAAGGACGGCCGTGAACTCTGTTATTCGGCCGGGGTCATGGTGCTGGAGAAGGATCATCCGTGCTTCATCCGCTATCGATCCGTGCAACCGGTGTTGACGCCGGAGTCTCCTGAAGAACTCCGGGGAACCATTGCCAATGTCGTATTCCCAACGGGCATTGATCGCCGTGACGATATTGGCCAGCCGGACCGCTACGACGTTTATTACGGAATGGCCGATAGCCGGATCGGCGTGGCGAGGCTCGATTTGCCGGAATGCTTGCCCAGTCCCGGCCAGGGTGTTTGAAGAGCGACCGGCTGGGGCCATCGATCAGGTGAGCAATGGGGTGTTCACCTCATGGACGAGACCTGTTGCAGGTCTTAGAATTCCGTCCGAAACAATTACTTTGAGTGGAATCAATCATATGACCCAAAACAAAATCGCCGTGGCAAGCGACGGCTTCCACGACGAAGCGGACGCTGCCATCAGGGAACTTCAGCCATCTGGTTTCGACACGAAGAGGCTTCGGATTGGTGTGAGAAACTATCACGCGGTTGAGCGCGTGGTCGGTTTTCACCATGCGGGTGAGTGAAGTGGCGGACAAACCATCATGCCTGTTTCCATCCAACAGCCTGCGGTTTCGACCCATAAACCGGGTTTGTTGCCTGCTGTCCCTTCGAATCCGGGCAGAGTGGTCGCAGTGCGTGGCAGTGTGGTGGATGTCCGGTTTGAAAGCTATCTGCCGCCGATCCACAGTATTTTGCACACCGGTGTTGACGGCAGCGTCGTCATTGAGGTGCTTTCGCAAACTGATGCGCGGCACGTTCGCGGAATCGCTCTAACACCAACCCAGGGCCTCGCGCGCGGAATGGAAGTGACGGACACGGGCGGTTCGCTGAAGGCACCGGTTGGCAAAGCCATTCTGTCACGGATGTTCGATGTCTTCGGTAACACCATTGATCGTGGACCCGCGTTGGCGGAGGTCGAATGGCGTTCGGTCCATCGCGCGCCTCCGCCACTGGCATCACGCTCCACGAAGTCCGAGATTTTCGAAACCGGCATCAAGGTCATCGACGTGCTGGTGCCGCTGGAGCGCGGCGGCAAGGCGGGACTTTTCGGTGGTGCGGGCGTGGGTAAAACCGTGCTGCTTACGGAGATGATTCACAACATGATCGGCCACCAGGAAGGTGTGAGCATTTTCTGTGGCATCGGCGAGCGCTGCCGCGAAGGCGAGGAACTCTATCGGGAAATGAAGGAAGCGGGCGTGCTGCCTCACATGGTAATGGTTTTCGGCCAGATGAATGAACCGCCGGGCAGCCGCTTCCGGGTGGGGCACGCGGCGCTGACCATGGCGGAGTATTTCCGCGACGACGAGCACCGCGACGTGCTGTTGCTGATCGATAACATATTTCGCTTCATCCAGGCGGGAATGGAGGTCTCCGGGCTGATGGGGCAGATGCCGTCGCGGCTCGGCTATCAACCGACGATGGGCACGGAGCTGGCCGGGCTCGAAGAACGCATCGCGAACACGGACACGGGCGCGATCACTTCCATCCAAGCCGTGTATGTGCCTGCGGACGACTTCACGGATCCGGCTGCGGTCCATACGTTTTCGCATCTATCTGCGTCCATCGTGCTCTCGCGAAAGCGGGCGAGCGAAGGGCTTTTCCCGGCCATCGATCCTCTGCAATCGAGTTCGAAAATGGCCACGCCCGGCATCGTGGGCGAGCGGCACTACAAGCTCGCGCAGGAAATCCGGCGCACGCTCGCGCAATACGCGGACTTGAAGGACATCATCGCGATGCTCGGTCTGGAACAGCTTTCGCCTGAGGATCGCAATGTGGTGGCACGCGCCCGCCGGCTGGAGCGCTTCCTCACGCAGCCCTTTTTCACTACCGAGCAGTTCACCGGACACGAGGGCAAGCTTGTTAGCCTGGAGGATTCGCTGGATGGCTGTGAGCGCATCCTCAACGATGAGTTCAAGGACTACCCGGAAAGCGCGCTCTACATGATTGGTTCGATTGACGAGGTGAAAACTCCTGTTGTGGATAAACCGTGATTAGATGAGCCAATTCCGAAATGCAGTTTGCTTCCAAGCCCCTGGGTAGGGTTATACCCCATGGAGAAAACGAACAATCTGCGCCAAATTAATTTACGGCATAAATTCCGGTTAGGATGAAAACGATTTCCTGCCGAATCGAAGCCAAATAACAAGAAATCAAAACATTATGAATCAACAAACTAAGACTAAACTTTTCATCAGAACCGCACTGGCATCAACCTTCGCGCTGGTCACATTTTCACCTTCGGCAGCGACCGCCGAAGAAAAACCCGTGATGCCAATGAAAGGCGGGATGCACGAAATGATGCAGCCCTGCAAAGAGATGATGGAAGAGAAGAAAAAAATGAAGGAAACCATTAAGGATCAAGACGAGAAACTCGCCGCACAGATCGCGAAGATGAATGCCGCACCGCAGGGCGATAAGACTGATATGATCGCCGCCGTCCTCACCACGATGGTAACGCAGCGAGCCGACAGGGATGCCAGCATTGCAAAAATGGAGGAAGAGATGATGAAGCACATGGTTCAGCACATGGAGATGGGCAAAAAATCCGCAGATGAGTGCCCGATGATGGAAGGCATGAAGGATATGAGCGAGAAATCGCCAGACGCGGATGAGCCGGATCAAGCTGAGAAGAACTGATATCAGGTAGTTTCGAAAAAGCCGCCTACCTTCATTTAGCATCACCCGATGGTGGGTGGGCGGCGGCGTAAATTATTGAGCTGAATGATGAGCCAGACAGGTCCTATGGTTAACGGGACGTGGATCAGGACGGTAGTCAGTGTATTGATTGTCGTGCTCTGATCGAAGTGATTGGCAAGGTCTTTAAAAGATAGCCGAAGCGTTCGGGAGCTGCTCATGCAGTGAGGAATAACCACCAAAATGAATCTTAAAATCCTCCTGCCTTTCCAAGTTTTCACCGAAAAGTCCGGCGTGCTACGGATTGTTGCGGAGACGCTTCAGGGGTTTTTCGGCCTACTGCCGCATCGGTTGGATTGTGTCGCGGCGCTGGTTCCGGGAATCCTGCTCTATGAAACGGAGGAGGACGGGGAGGTGTTCGTCGCGGTGGATGAGGGCGTGCTGGTCAAGTCTGGCCCTGAAGTTCTGGTATCCGTTCGCCGGGCGCTCGTCGGCAAGGATCTGGCAAAACTGCGCGAACTGGTGGAGCAGGAGTTTTCAACGCTCGACGAGAGCGAGCGCAGCGCACGTTCCGTCATGGCGAAATTGGAAACCGGATTCCTGAACCGTTTTGCAACCTTTAAAAATGAGTGACGAACCATCAGAGTCCGCCGCGAAACGGGAAGCCTCTCTAGCCGCTCAAATCGGAGCGAAGGCCGCGCGCAAGCTCAAGGCGAGACGCTCGGACCACGGCGTTTGGTTCGGCCTGGGCATGATGGGGCTCGTCGGTTGGTCGGTGGTCGTGCCGACCTTGCTCGGTGCGGCACTCGGGGTCTGGCTGGACGGGCACCATCCTGGCGCGCATTCATGGACACTGGCATTGCTGGTGGCAGGCCTGGTGCTGGGTTGTGTGAATGCTTGGCATTGGGTTGCGAAGGAGGACCGGGCCATGCGCGAAGAACAGGAGGATGACGATGAATGATCCACTCACATGGATTCTTGCAGGGGCCGCAGGTGTGGCGCTCGGTGCGATCTTCTTCGGAGGACTTTGGTGGACGATCCAGAAGGGCCTTGCATCACCGCGTCCGGCGACATTGTTTCTAACCAGCGCTGTGCTGCGGTTGGCAGTTGCCATCGTCGGATTTTATTTCGTCTCAGGTGGCCAGTGGAAGCGTCTGCTGGCGTGTCTCGTTGGATTTGTCGTCGCGCGTTTGGCCGTGACATGGCTCACGCGCGAGAAGGGGAGGGAGCCAAGCGATGCGTCTTAGTCCCGACGAGATGATCTTTTGGCAGCGTGGGTTCATCAAACTCAACGGCACCATCGTATTCACCTGGGGCATCATGCTTTTGCTCGCGGTGGGAGCGAAACTGATCACCCGCAACCTCACCACGGAGCACAAGCGTTCCCGGTGGCAGAACCTGTTGGAGATCATCGTCACGGCGATGAACAAACAGATTGCCGATGTCGGTCTGCGGCATCCTGAGAAATACCTCGGCTTTCTCGGAACGCTGTTCCTGTTCGTGGCCACGGCCGCCCTTTGCACGGTATTGCCCGGTTATGAGCCGCCCACGGGTTCGCTTTCAACCACGGCGGCGCTTGCGCTGTGCGTCTTGATCGCGGTGCCGATGTTCGGCATCGCGGACCAGGGCGTGGGCGGCTATCTGAGATCCTATCTTGAGCCCACGGTCATCATGTTGCCGTTCAACATCATCAGCGAGATCTCGCGAACTCTGGCCCTAGCGGTCCGCCTCTTTGGCAACATGATGAGCGGGGCGATGATCATCGCCATCCTCCTCACGATCACGCCGTTCTTGTTTCCCATTCTCATGACCCTGCTCGGTCTTCTGACGGGCATGGTGCAGGCCTATATCTTCAGCATTCTCGCCGCCGTTTATATCGCCGCCGCCATGCGCACCCGCAAGGTGAAGGCAACGCCACAACCTTAATAGAAAAACCTCAACCACACAGTCACCATGGATGATACCACACTCGTAGCAATCGCCTCCATCGTCACCGCAGGGCTTACCACCAGCTTCGGCTGCATGGGGCCAGCTTTCGCCGAAGGCAAAGCCGTCGCCACCGCGCTCACCTCGTTGGCACAACAGCCCGACGCCTCAGCCACCATCACCCGGACCTTGTTCGTCGGTCTCGCGATGATCGAATCCACGGCCATCTATTGTTTCGTGGTCTCGATGATCCTGATTTTCGCCAATCCATTCTGGAATCATCTTCTCACGCTAACCGCCGCCAAATAATACCGTGCTCATTGACTGGTTCACCGTGGGTGCGCAGGCACTGAACTTTCTCATCCTCGTGGGATTGATGAAGCGTTATCTCTATCATCCAGTGCTCAACGCCATCGATGCCCGGGAAAAGCGGATCGCTGACCAGATCGCGGATGCCCAGGCGAAGGAAGCGAATGCCACCAAGGATCGTGATGATTTCCAACACAAGAACGACGAGTTCGACAAACAGCGCGCCACCCTTCTGACCAAAGCCACTGACGAAGCGAGGGCCGAACGCCAGCGACTGATGGACGAAGCACGAAAGGCCGCCGACGCGATGAGCGCCAAGCGCGAGGAGTCGCTGCAAAACGAGGCGAAAAGCCTGGCACAAGCCATCAGTCAACGCACCCAGCGGGAAGTGTTCGCCATCGCTCGGAAGGCGCTCGGTGACCTTGCGACGTCGGGGTTGGAAGAGCGCATCGTTGAGGTTTTCACGCGCCGATTGCAGGATTTGGATGGCCCGGAGAAGGAGAAACTGGCGGCAGCAATGAAGGCGGCTTCCGAATCCTCCGTGGTGCGCAGCGCGTTCGATCTGCCTCCGGATGTGCGGGAAAAGGTGCAGACCGCGATCAACGTGGCTTTCTCGGCGGATGTTCCGCTGCGGTTTGAATCGGCACCGGATCTCGTCGGCGGGATCGAACTCAATGCCGGTGGACAGAAGCTCGCCTGGAGCATCTCGGAATATCTAACTTCGCTCGAAGCCGGTGTCGGGGAACTCTTGAAGAAGCAGGAAAAGCCAGCTCCCAAGCCCGAAGCAAAACCGGAACCCGCACCCGCAAGTTGATGAGCCTCTCGCCCGATTCCGTAGAACAAGCCGTTGACCGCGCTTTCGCCGGCATCGCGGAGACGTGCGCGAAATTCACGCCCCGTTTCCTCCCTCGCGAAATCGGCACCATCACCCATGTGTCCACCGGCATCGCCAAGGTCTGCGGGCTTCCGGGCGCGGGCTTTGACGAACTGCTCAGGTTTCCTGGCAATGTGTATGGCATTGCCTTCAATATCGATGAACACGAGATCGGCGTGGTGCTGCTCGGTGATTATGTGAACCTCCACGCCGGCGATGAGGTCGAACGCACGGGGCGGGTCATGGATGTCGCGGCAGGTGATGGATTGTTAGGCCGCGTGGTTGATCCTCTTGGCCGTCCGCTCGATGGCAGTGGTCCCGTCTCCACCAAGGACCGCCTGCCCATCGAACGGCCTGCCGTGGCCATCATGGACCGCGCACCAGTGACCGTCCCGCTACAGACGGGACTCAAGGTGGTCGATGCCCTTATTCCCATCGGGCGGGGCCAGCGCGAGTTGATCGTCGGTGATCGCCAGACAGGCAAGACCGCGATTGCGCTCGATACCATCCTCAATCAAAAAGGCAAGGACGTGCTCTGCGTCTATTGCGCCATCGGCCAACGCGCGTCAGCGGTGGCAAAAAGCGTGGCCACCTTGCGGGAAAAGGGCGCGATGGATTATACCGTGGTCGTTGTTACAGAAGGCAACGATCCTCCCGGTCTATCCTTCATCGCACCTTACGCCGCCACCAGCATCGCCGAGCATTTCATGGAAGCTGGTCGGGATGTGCTCATCGTTTATGACGACCTCACGCAGCACGCGCGCGCCTATCGTGAGTTGTCGCTCCTGCTGCGCCGACCACCGGGACGGGAAGCATTCCCCGGCGATATTTTCTATATCCACTCGCGGCTGCTAGAGCGCGCGACTCATCTTTGTGAAGAGCTCGGAGGTGGTTCACTCACCGCCCTGCCGATCATTGAAACCGAGGCGCAGAACATCTCCGCCTATATCCCGACCAACCTGATCTCGATCACCGACGGACAGATCTATCTATCGCCATCGTTGTTCGAGCTCGGCGTGCTGCCCGCTGTGGATGTTGGCAAATCCGTCTCTCGGGTGGGCGGTAAAGCGCAGAGATCCTCTTACCGCGCCGTTGCCGGCGACCTCAAGCTCGCCTATGCGCAGTTTGAGGAACTCGAAACCTTCGCCCGCTTCGGCGCGCGTTTGGATGCGGACACGCGTAAGACCATAGAGCATGGACGCCGCATTCGCGCGTGTTTGAAACAGCCGGAGTTTTCCCCGGTGGCGGTGCCCGCGCAGATCACCGTATTGCTCGCTCTAACTGCCAATCTGTTTGATCCCGTGCCGCTGGATCAGATGATCAAAGCCGAAAAGGCAGTGCAAGACGCGGCCGCAAAGTTACCGGAGGAGGTGTGCGCGAGATTCGATACTGCGGATAAGCTGAGCAACGAGGACCGGGAGGCGATCATCGGGATCGCCCGCCAGGCCCTTGCTCCTTTCCAGCACAAGCCCGACGCCGATTCAAAGGGCAAGCCCGCGCCTGAGCCTGCCGATGGGACAAAATCAGAATCCGCCACACCGCCCGCACCGTCACGGAAATCATGAGCGACACGGTTGCCAGCCTTCGACGGAAGATCAGCAGCGCCGGCGATCTTCAATCGGTCGTGCGGACCATGAAGGCATTGGCCGCATCCAGCATCGGACAATACGAGCAGTCCGTGCGCGCCTTGGCGGACTATTATCGGACCGTCGAACTCGGTCTGAGCGTTTGCCTTCGCCAAAGCGAACGCGCGTCTGCCATCCAGCAGGACCGGCCAGCGGAAAATGAGCGCGTGATCGGGGCCATCATCTTCGGGTCCGATCAGGGACTTGTAGGCCAATTCAATGACATCATCGCGGATCATGCACTCAAAGCGCTCGCCGCGCTGCCCGGCAAGCCACAGGTCTGGGCGGTGGGTGAGCGTGTTTGCGCCCGCCTCGTCGATGCCGGGGTGCCGGTAGCGGGAAAATTTCTGGTGCCCGCTTCCGTCCAAGCCATCACTCCGCTCGTCGCGCGGATTCAGATTCAGAGTGAATCGCAACGGGCCAAGAGTGGTTACGACGAGGTCCATGTTTTCCACAACCGACCGCTATCCGGCTCGCTCTATGAACCCGTTAGCCAGCGCCTGTTGCCGCTTGATGAAGTCTGGCGGCAAGGTCTCACAGACATCGCGTGGCCGAGGAATTTCCTCCCGGAAGTGGTGGGTGATCTCCCGTCAACGTTGCGTTCCCTGATTCGCGAATACCTTTTCATCTCTCTCTTCCGGGCTTGTGCGGAATCCCTCGCTAGCGAAAATGCCAGCCGGCTCTCAGCCATGCAGCGCGCCGACAAGAACATTGATGAATTGCTGGAAAATCTTCAAAACACGTTCCACCGCCTGCGGCAGAGTTCGATCGATGAGGAACTCTTCGACGTCGTCTCCGGGTATGAAGCTCTTGGCGGACAGCGCTAAATCTCTGACAGATATTCGGAGAGCGTCGTAAGGTAGGTTTAGACCCCATAGCTGCCGCCCGTCACTCCAAGTAAATTGAACGAGTATGGAGCGGACGAATTCTCCTCTTGAGAATCAAATAATTATCAACAACTCATCACATCAGCATATGTTACAACACATCAAGGAATTCTATGGAAATAAGCTCAATGCCTCGGATGGCGACATCGGTGAAATTGAGGACTTCTACTTCGATGACCAGTCCTGGAATGTCCGCTACCTGATAGCGGAGACAGGAACGTGGCTCCAAGAGCGGCAGGTTTTGATTTCTCCTTATAGTATTGATCGACTGGATCTGGATGACGAGCTAGTCATCGTCAATTTGACCCGAAAGCAGATTGAAGACAGTCCTCCGATCGAACGCCACAGACCGGTATCCCGTCAATTTGAGACGGAATACTACACCTACTACGGATGGCCCTACTATTGGAGTGGAGATGCCATTCTGGGGCTGGGTGGAAATCCGATGGTGTACACGGATGCCACCGCAGAACGGGAGGTGAACGAGGAGCGACATCTGCGGAACGATACCCATCTCCGCAGCACGCTCGCCGTCGCCGGCTATGAAATTGAAGCAAGTGATGGAACTGTCGGCCGTGTCACCGACTTTCTTGTGGACGACAAAACATGGGCCATCCAGGAGTTGGTCGTTGAGGCGGGCCACTGGTATTCCGGCAAGGAAATCCTGATCCCCGTGAACAAGATCAAGAGTATCAGTTACAACGAATCCAAGATCCACGTTTACCTGACCAAGAAAGACATCGAGCTGACGGGTGAGCATCACATTGTTCATGCTCATCGTGATTGATCGTTGCCGCTGTCCTTGTGATCCAACTCCTCCGCTTGGAGGAGTTGGATAAAGGTGACTTCAGGCGAATCAACCTGATTTCAGGTTTCAGGTAATCCGATCATTTCCCGTTTAGCGTTCTCCCAATCGGACTTGGACGCTTCATGTGGTTTTCGTCCGTTAATCACTGCCAGTTCGACCGCGCGCTCCCGAACCATTCCACGGGTCACATTGGCGGTCTCGTTCGGATTCTCTGCGACACACCCGTCATTGAGAGTGTGGGTTACGATGATATTGAATGCGCTCATGAATTTGGTAGGGTTGGTCGCCTATTGCCGGAAGTCCGGGCTCATGTGGTCGCCTGCGAATGGGCTTCCACGAACCATAGCCATTTGTCGATTCCGCGTGAAACTTCGGTGAACAAATCCGCTGTATCCGCGTCATTGAGCTCCTCTGCTTCACCGATGGTAGCGCGTGCTTCCTGACCAAATGTCGAAAGTGCCGTGGCCACCGCATCGACATGGGCCATTCCGTCCGAGAGTGTGAGCGGATATTCAACGAGGCGCGAGCGGCTGGCTGCCACGCGAACCGTCCCTTCGGCGATGCCACCGAGTTGCACAATGCGCTCGGCGATCATGTCCACGTAGCCTTCGACAGCTTCGTCGATCTTGTCGAAGAGTTCGTGCAGGCCGATGAAACTCGGTCCCTTTACATTCCAATGCGCTTGCTTCATCTGGAGCTGCAGATCGATGGCGGACGCCAGACGCAGGTTCATCAGTGTGTTTAGTTCCGTCCGTTCCGAAAGCGGCAGGTCATTGCCCGTCTTATACATCGTGGGGGCATCCGAGAGTGTGCTTGTGTGCTTTTTCATCTGTGTTGTTTTGGTAGGAGATTGATTCGAAAGTAAAATGCCGCGTCATCAGAACGTCTTGATCAACGCTTCCAGTTGAGTAATCAGGGATTTGTCATGCGGAGTGACGTGTGGGATTTCCAAAGTGATTCCGAGGAGCTGATAGACTGCGATTTGGGCGGCTCTCACGGAGTATTCGACGGTGAATACGACATCTTCGGGTATTTCGACGAATTGGCTGATGAACGCGAAATTCCTTGATCCGGGTGGTACAGGCAGCGGTCGGTCGCCTGGCAGCCGCGGCATGAACATGCTGGTGATGTAAGGCATCAGGCAGGGGATGCAGATGGCTGATTCCACAGTTTCCGGATCGATCCGCAGGTGGCCGCTGAGTTCACGGAGGATTTCTTCTCCGCTACACTCATCCATGGGTTTCGGCACGAAGTTCCCGACCCGGTCGGGAAATAGTGAATAGCCCCAGAATACCTGCACGCCTTCGGGTTGGCTTGGAAAATGGGGCTGGTGTGCAAGCACGATGGACATCATCCAGTTCGAGTCCTTGAATGTCACCAGTCCGCCGGTTCCCGGTTCGTTGCCGGTGAAGCTGGTCATCATGTCAAAGAATCCATGGTTCTTCAAGGTGACCGTGAATGATTCCCAGCAGGACTGTGCGATGCAGTTGTTGAACGCGCCCGGATTGCCAAAGTCCTTGCGTCCGTCCGCCAGCTTTTCCCAGAGAGTCCAGCCTCCGCTGTCTTCCTTTGTCAGTTTTGGTGGAGCGCTCTTCATCGAACCAAAGCTGGATGCATCGGTCATCGACCCGTTTTGCATGAACACAAAATCCCCCTCGTTCACGGTCGTTCGCTCGATCTTTCCTCGGTTGTTGCAGTGGATGGCGGTAACGCGAAACTCTTCCGGTTCTGTTGTATGGTTGAGATCGGTGACCGTGCAGTCCGTGAGGAAGCGGACTCCGTGATCTCCGAGCCAAGCCTGCAAGGGTAGGACCAGCGAGTCATACTGATTGAAAATCGTTCGCTTCACGCCCGCCAGGGTTTCGATGCGCGAGAACTCAAGGATGAAGCGGTGCAGGTATCTCCTGAATTCGACGGCGCTGTGCCAAGCTTGGAAGGCGAAGGTGGTGGACCACATGTGCCAGAATGGCGTTTCAAAAAAACCGGGTGAGAGCCAGTCGGTGATCCGGCTGTCAGCCAGAGATGCCTCGTCCGCATTGCTGAGTTTGAGCAATTCGATCCGATCCAGCATGGTGAAACCCATTGAAGTGATACGGACGGCCGCGCGGTTGGCATCGACCAGACGCGCCATCGCGTGGGAAGAATGGCTTTCGTTGAAATCCATGGTTTCATCGAAAACCGACTTGCCTGCCCGACGAAGCGAGGGGATGGTCTTATAGAGCGCCCACAAGCATTCGTAGTTGTCAGAGGTCAGCATCCGGCCACCACGAAGCGAATAGCCGGTTTCCGGGTTGCCTCCGCCATCCAAACTGCCACCAACGACCGACGCGCCTTCGAAGATGGTGATATTTTCACCTGGCAAACCACCGTCACGGATCATGAATGCCGCAGCAGCCAGCGAACCGATTCCTCCACCTATGAGATATGCCTTCGTCTCAACATGTGGATGATCGGAACCTGACGTTCCCGGCGTGTTGACATGTTTGTTCGAATTCACGCTGCAACGATAGGCCGCGGCATATTGGTCTTGCCATGGGGTGATGCCCTACTTCCGGAATTGTTCATTATCGGATCGCCGGTAGGGATACACCCTATGGATGACCCTGATTCGCTGCCTATATTGGAGATTGCCTGGCGACGCGCCCATCGGTCGTGTCTTGTTTTTTAGAAAATCGTTATGACCAATTTCCAAAATAGCTTCAGCGCTTTCGTCACGTGTTTGATGTTCTGCTCCGCGACCGCCCAGGAGCGCGTGGAGCAAAAGGACGGGCAGTTGGAGTTGAATCGTGACCGGCGGGCGGACCAGCTCAACGGCGCGGCGAAGGCTAGCGAAATCATGGGAATGACGGTGAAAAACTATCAAGCTCAGGTGATCGGAAAAGTCGAGGATCTCGCGGTGGACGTGGAGTCCGGGCGTATTGTCCAAGTCGTCATATCCAGCGGGGGATTCATCGGTATTGACAAAGTGCTTTCGGCGGTTCCTCCCTCGGCTTTCCACCACGAAATCGCGGCGAAGGTCCTCCGACTGGATGCGGACAAGGAGATGCTACGGGATGCTCCGGATTTCGATCTTTCAAGGTGGGCTGATTTCAACGATTCCGACCACCTGGCCAGAATCTATCATCACTATCACGAAGAGGGTGCCTTTGGCTTCATCAGCTACGATGATGCCGTGATCTATGGTATGATCCCCATGACGCGTCTGATGCATGTACAGAACGCAACTGAACTGATGGGCGCGTTGGTGCGTAACTCCAAGAATGAGGTTCTGGGGCAGGTGAAGGACATCTTGCTTGATATGGGTGCCGGCCGGATTGTCGCGGTGGTCGTCTCTTCGGGAGGGTTTCTGGGAATGGGCGACGAATTGAGTGCGTTTCCCCCCACAGCTTTGAAGTTCACAGAGGATAGGAAACACCTGCTGCTTGATGCGAACAAGGAAATGCTGGTTGCCGCTCCCCACTTCAAGTCAAACGAATGGCCGGACTTCGCGGAACCTCTATACACCAGCGGCATCTATCGCGCCTTCAAGGTCGAACCTTATTTTAAACAGAATGCGGATAATACCGCGCTCAATGCCCGTGACCGGGATGGTCGGTCGCTTACGCCCTTCGATCAGGGAAACGACCAGGCGGATATTGACACCACCGCACGGATCCGTTCGCGCATCATCGCCAGCAAAGGAATATCGTTCAACGGAAAGAACATCAAGATCATGACGAAAAATGGCCACGTTACCCTCAGGGGGCCTGTCGATAAGGACGGGGAGCGGCTGCTGATCGAAGATATTGCCACTCGATTCGCCCGTATTGGAAATGTCGATAACCAGCTCGAAGTGACGGATGCGAGCCATGGCGACTGATTTTACACCGATTGCGGAACCGGATCTCAGATTTGAGATCTTTGCCGCGCATTGCCGTTGAAACACGGCTTTCGACCCAATTCTCCAAAACATAAATCAACCGAAAACGAATATGAGCACACCTATTGAAAAAATTGAGAACGATATGAATCTGCTTGCCGATCACGCCCGCGCGCTGGTTACAGCTACCGCGAATGTTGCGGAGGAGCATGTGAAGGAAGCCAGAGACCGTCTCGCGGCGGCTCTTGATACCGGCAAGAATATGAAGGCGCGTTTTCTCGATCGCGCGACGGCACGGACCCACGCCTGTGATCTGGCATTGCATCAGAATCCCTATCCGGTTATCGGGATTGCAATCGGTCTTGGAGCAATGCTCGGCTATCTCGCGGTCCGCGAGTGTGCCAACAGCCGGCATTAAATCCTTGAAGCAGTCCACCGGAATTACATTGGATATGTTTTTTCGGTGATCTGCAAATACAGCAGAGCATTTTTTCCGATGAAATTCTCCACACTATATAATGTGAGTGAATGGAACTGCTACGACTCCACGCCGGACAGACTTGCCGAAAATCCGTGGAATCGTTTGGAAATCAAACAAACCCCGCCGGTTTCAGATGAATCATTGGGTGCCGAGCCACAGCACTTGCCGGAAATGCCTGGCGGCTACAAGATCGTAACCTGAATGCTGCTCTCGATGACACCTTGGGCGATGGCGTGTCGGGTAAGCCCAGCGGTATCGTGAATATCGAGTTTTTCCATCAGGCTCTGGCGGTGCTTCTCCACGGTCTTGATGCTGATTTTCAGAATGTCCGCGGTCATCTTGTTGGCATTTCCCTCCGCGATGAGTTGCAGGACTTCCATTTCACGCGGTGTCAGATGCTTGGCATCCGGTTTGGCAACGCCTGACCTGTTAAGAGGCACATTCCGAGTGGAATTGAGTCGTTTGGAGATGGAAGGACTGAAAAACGATTTGCCAAGGTTTAATTCCCGGATCGCTTCCGGTAGAACGTGGAATGCGGTTTGCTTGATCAAATAGCCGGCTACTCCAAGAGCCACGGCCTTTTCAATGTACGCGTCGTCGTTGTGCGCGGAAAGAATCAAAATCCTTGTGAGAGGGTTGGTCACGAGAATCTGTCTCGTAGCCTCCAGCCCGTTAAGCACCGGCATGGCAACGTCCATGACCAGAACGTCCGGCGAGAGTTTACGAGTCAATGCTACAGCCTGTCGTCCGTCTTCAGCCTCTCCAACGATCTCGATGTCGGCCTCGATTTTCAGAAGAGATCGCAGCCCTTCCCGGACAATCATGTGGTCTTCCGCAAGCAGGACGGTGATTCGTTTCATTTTGTTTTTACGGCGGTTGGTTTGACAGATTTAGCAGAAGGTTTCTTTTGGGTGCTGGACGCATCGGTTCTGATGATCACCCGAATGGTCGTGGGCTTTCCCGACGCGGAATCGATGGTGAACTCCGCACCGATCATGTCGGCCCGCTCCCGCATGCCCAGAAGACCGAGCCGGATGCTTTTTCCCGAATGAGTGATTTCCTCAACATCGAAACCATGGCCGTCATCGGTGATTCTCAGGGAAGTGCTTTCTGCGAGCCGCCGGATGCTGATTTCCACTTTGCTCGCCTTCGCATGTTTTGACACGTTCATCAGCGCCTCTTGGACGATCCGATAGAAAGCAGTGCGGATATTCTCGGGAGATTCTTCGATAGTTGAGGAGATCTTCAAGCTCACGCGGATTCCTGTGGTTTCCATAAAGCCTTTTAGAAAAGCTTGGAGCGCGGGAATCAGCCCAAGGTCATCGAGAACTGTTGGTCGAAGCTCACGGGCGAACTGGTGGACAATTTCCACCGATCTCTCGACCATCTGGTGGGTGTCCGCAATTCGTTGCTGAAGGCTGCCGAGTTCGGTGGTGGTTTCCTGCGCCAGTGCCGCGACATGGACATTGATTCCAACGAGAGTCTGGGCGATGACGTCGTGCAGCTCGCGGCTGATGCGTTTCCGCTCATCCTCCTGGGCGTGAAGGATCTTGTGTGACATGCCGCGCAATTCAACCTGCTGCTGGAGAGAGTGCTCCAGCAAGCGTGTTTGAGCGTGTTCGGTCTCATGCAGTTTTTCTTCCACTGCCATACGGTGGATAATCTCCCTCTTCAGTTTGACGTTCGATGCCGCCACGACATCGAGGCGACGTTGTGCCGAATCTGCCTTGATGCGTTCCGTGATATTTTTGAAAAAGCAAACAAGCGCCAATTCCCCGCTGGGCAAAGTCACCCGCTGGATCTGCCATTCGAAAACTTCTCTCATTCCGCTGTCCAACCGTCGCTTGGTGATGCTTGTTGACTGAAATGACTCGCCCGTTTCAAAAGTGTGACGGAAGCGGACGAGCGCGGTATCCGCATTCCGCTTCGGCCAAAGCAGGTGCATGATCTCTGAAAAATCCCGGCCGATCAGAGGATGGATATTGTTGAATAACACCAGAGCCAGAGGGTTGGCTTGCTGAAGTCTGAGCTTGGCATCCACGACATAGACGCCGACTGGAACCTGCTCGATGAGCGCGGAAAAGAGTGCTTCGCTGCGCCGCAGGGTGTCTTCCGCATGCTTACGTACCGTAATATCACGGACGTTGCACTGAATCACGGGAAGACCGTTCTCTAGATATGAATTGGCGACCACCTCGACCTCCTGATTCCCGCCGCTTTGAGTTTTCAAAGGCAGGTTTTCATAGCGAACCTCCTGCGTCATCTTCAGATTCCTGAACATTTCCCGGCTTTTCTCCTGATCCGTTAGCATGCCGATTTCGAATAGTTCCTTCCCTATCAACTCCGCGTGTGAATAGCCAAGCAATGTTGTCATGAACGGATTGGCATCTGTAATCTTACGCGTTGCTGAATCGAGAATGAGGACACCATCGTGTGCTGTCTCAAAAAGACGTCGGTATCGGGTTTCCGAAACAATCAGGGCCTCCTCGTCACGTTTGCGCGCGCTTATATCCACCAAAGCAACGTTGCACTCACTGGCATCCGGCGCGCGCTTGAAATTGAGCGTCACCACTTTCGACGCGTGGTCTCTGCCCGACAGTTTCACCACCATCGATTGGTCGGCTCCTCCGTCAAAGACTTGTTTGAGAATTTGCGTGAAATCTGCCCGCATGTCCGGGGAGATCTGCTGGCCGAAGGATCTGCCGAGCAATCGCGATCGCTCGATGCCGATAATGGAAGCGCCGGTGAGATTCGCCATCCGGATGTGGCTGTCCGGGGATAGGGTGAAATAGCCGACTGGAGCAAAATCGTATAAGTCGGTGTATTTGTTGCGGACAGACTCCGCTTCGTCGCGGGCGAGTCGCAGCTCTGCGTTCTGCATTTCCAACTCGATCTGGTGGACCTCCAGTTCATGAAGCAGCCGCTGGCTATCGGCCTCGGCTGGTGGCACGCCATTCTTCGGCTTGCCCTTCAAGGTCCGAAGTTCTGCGAGACGGCGCAGTTCGACTGGATTGTCCGGGCGCTTGGGATTCTTGGGCATGACAGTGTTCAGGGTTTGGAATCGCGGAGCGGTTTGGCTACGCTTTTTTTCCTCGGTGCTGCCTTCCGGGCCTTATCTTGTTTGTTGGCTACGGTCGTTTTTTTTGCCAGGCGTTCTTCGAGACCGTCCTGGATGTCCTGCATTTTTCCCTCCAGTGCCTTGGCGACACTGATGTCCCAAAAGGTAATGACCACGCCGTCGATACGGTCGTCCAAAGTCCTGTATGGCATGATGCGCACGGTGAACCAACGTCCGTCGCGCGCGCTGATCGGCTTTTCCGAGAAACCGAGTTTCCTCAGAACTTCATGGGCATCATCCGGCAGCTCAGGGTAAATCAGGTCTGACGAGAGATCCGTGATGGGGCGGCCGATGTCGCCCGGAATGAGGTTGATAATCTTGGTGGCCTGGGTGGTGAAGCGCCGGACCTGGAGGTTGTTATCGAGAAACAGGGTGGCGACGTCGGTACTGTTCAGGAGATTTTTCATGTCGTTGTTGGAACGGGAAAGCTCCTCGACTTTGCCCTGTAATTCCGCATTGACGGTTTGCATCTCCTCGTTGAGCGACTGCATCTCCTCCTTTGAGGTTGTTAGTTCCTCGTTGGTGGATTGCATTTCCTCGTTGGTGGACTGGAGTTCTTCGTTGGTGGATCTCAGCTCTTCGTGCGACGTCTGCATTTCCTCTCGGGTGTTTTGCAACTCGGCCCTAGCTTGTTTCAACTCGCGTTCCACTTCCGTGGCGCGATGACTAACATGCGGGGATTTTCCAGATTTGCCCGACGCTTGCGAGACTGTCGGGGCAGGAATTTCGGTGAAAACAATCATCACCATCCCTCGAAGTGGATCCGATTCAGCGAGCTTCTCGATGCTGACGTTCGTGTAGCGTTCTCCGCCATCGGTGCGGATTTTCAGGTCCTTCAAAGAGACGGGGCCATCCTGCTTCATCGCTTTTTGAAATGCTGCTGTCAGCTCGTAGCGCAGCCCGTCCCGCGCCATGGCGAAGATGTTCCAGTTCGCTTTGCCAGCAGCAGGCTCCAGAAATTGACCCGTGCGACCGCTGATGTGGAGGATGTCGCCCTTTGCATTGGTGAGAACGGATGGCGGGCTGTAGCGGTGCAAAATCAATTGCTCCGCGAGTGTCTGGAGGTTCTGAGAGGATTTCGTGGTTGTGTCTGCCCCGTGCCCGTCCGAGATGCTAGGCACGAAGGATGAAGGGAACTCTACGCCTTCCGGGCGCAAGTTCGTGTCCGTCCGGCGGAAAATGCGGCACTTGCCATCCACGGTCGAAAACAAATCGGTAAATTGGCCGATGGTTTCAGAGCTGCCGAGCATGAGGACACCACCCGGATGCAGGCAGTAGTGAAACAACGGAAAGAGCTTCTTCTGCATCTCCTGCGTCAGATAGATCAACAGGTTGCGGCAACTCAGGAAATCCAGCTTCGTGAATGGAGGATCCATGATGAGGCTGTGCGGAGAAAAAACCACCATCTCACGGATCTCAGTGCGGATCCGATAGCCGCTCTCTTCCTTGGTGAAATAGCGGCGCAGTTGATCTGCAGAAACGTCGGCGGAAATATTCTCGGGAAAGAGGCCTTGGCGCGCCTTGTCGATGGCATCACGGTCGAGATCACTCGCAAAGATCTGGAGTTTGAAGTTTTTCTTCGGCTTCAGTTTTTCCATCGCCTCCTTGAACACAATGGCCAAGGAATACGCTTCCTCACCTGTCGAGCAACCGGCGACCCAGGCCCTCAGGTTACTTGCCGGCCGACCGGCCAAAAGTGCTGGAATTGTCACTTCGCGGAGCAACTGCCAGACCTGCGGATCGCGGAAAAACGATGTCACCCCGATCAACATTTCCTTGAACAAGAGATCCAGCTCCTGCGGATTTTCCTGCAAATAGCGGACATAGCCCGCGATCTTGTCGATCTGATGGATGCCCATGCGCCGCTCGATGCGCCGGTAAAGCGTGTTGTTCTTATAGAATGAGAAATCGTGTCCCACACGCGTGCGAAGAAGGATCAGGATTTTTTCCAAGCCTCCTTGCAATTTTTCATCCACCGCCTGTCCTGAATCCGCAACCAGCGGCGTACGCTTCAGGAATGCCATGATTTTTTTCGGCAACTCATCCGCAGGAGCCACGATGTCTGCCAGTCCGGCTTCGATCACGCTGCGAGGCATGCTGTCGAACTTCGCGGTGCCCGGCTCCTGAACCAAAGCGAGTCCGGCTTTTTCCTTAATGTCCCGCAGCCCCAGCGTGCCGTCCGACCCCATCCCTGATAGAATCACACCGATCCCGGACTGCTGTTGGTCCTGCGCCAGTGAGCGGAGGAAATAGTCGATGGGAAGGCGCAATCCCCGAGCACCCGCCGTAGCGAACAAATGCAACACTCCATGCAGGATCGACATGTCCTTGTTGGGTGGAATCACGTAAACGCAGTCCGGCTTGACCCGCATGCGGTCTTTCACCTGCACCACCTTCATGCGGGTGCTCCGCTGCAGAATTTCGACCATCAGCCCTTTACGCGTGGGATCCAGATGCTGGACAATCACAAATGCCATCCCGCTCTCCGCAGGCACTTGCTGCATGAATTGCTCCAGCGCCTCAAGCCCGCCTGCGGACGCGCCGATGCCCACGATGGGGAACGCCACACTTGGCCGTGGCGCCGGAGTCTCCGCGACAGCCGTAGGAATCGGCTTCTTCGTGCGCCGATGCGGGGTGGTTTTTTTTTCCATCGCTGAATTCAACGCAATTCCTGCCTCCGGGAACACAAGCAAATTCACAGGTAGGGTTTCACCCCATGAATAGTTTGATTCTGAAAGTTTTTAAACAGGTGAAATTTATCACACTCGGCCATGCGCTTGTCACCGAAGGCCCGATTTTCCGTCGCGTTTTCGAAGACGCCTCCATTGGCAAATCCAGACAGAGCGTCCAAGCAGTGCTTCACAGAATCAAAGGCAGGGCTCAGACGCTCGTTCTTGATGATATGGAGGATTTTTCCACACACGAAGCGTTCGCGTTTTACCTCTGTGGCAGCGGAGAACGGCGCATCGATCCAATCGATCAAAGGCAATGGGAGGCTGGAAATCCGACAAAACCGTAATGAAATACGTTCGCCGCCGCGATAGCTGCCCGCCACATCACAAGATCGCCTAACGGAGCTTCTATCTCTCAATGATTTTCCCTAAAGAGGCGAGTGGATACACCTCTCTTGTAAAGCGAACTGGGCAAACACAGGCCTCCCAGGCGCTCTGCGGTTACCTAAAGCCTCGCCCGTCAGATCATCGTGTGCGGGATGATCAGGCTGAAGAGATGGCCATCCTTCGGGTGACCGCGCCGACCACGTTCTGGCGGATGTGGCCACCATGGTAGGGCTGCGTCGGCCGGGAGACGCAAGACTCGCTTTACCGGCGGCAAGAACAAGGGCTTCGATTTTCATCCGGCTAACAATGCTTTCGACTGGATGGTGCCCCCCCTTATCGCGCAGGAAACCGGCGTCCGCTCCGGCAAGCACCGCCTGCATTTCCGCGACGATAGCCGCCGACGCGGGTGCCTAGTAGTTTGAAATCCTTGGGGTCCTTGAGCCGTATGGCACTCGCAGGTGGCACGGGAAGGGTTTGCGCCTTTGCCACCAACCCGCCATAGCTGGCTTTACGGGCGCTCACCGTACGGGGGTAAATGGCGCAACGCAGAGATCTCCCGACATGGTGGCGTCTATGTCGGCATCAGTTGGCTTCGGTATTTCCGAGAGCAAGGCGGTGGCGGACATGATCTGTCCTGCTTGGCAACAGCCGCATTCGGCAACGTCCAGATCGCACCAGGCCTGCTGCACGGGGTTGAGTTTTCCTTCACGGGCGAAGCCCTCGATGGTGGTGATCTTCTGCCCGCCGACAGCGGAAACGGGAAAACCGCATGAACGGACGGCCTGCCCATCCACATGCACAGTACAGGTACCGCAAAATCCGACGGCCCAGCCGGATTTCGTCCCGACGAGATCGAGATGATCGCGCACGACTCAGAGGAGAGGCGTGGCTCCGGCCACTTCCGTGGTACTCGGAGTACCGTTGGCTTGGAGAGTGAATGATTTCGTGGAGTTTTTCCGTATCAAGGCCCCGAAGCCCAAGGGTAGCATGAATGGGTAAAACGCAGGACTTAATCCTCGCTTAGGTCTTCTAACTCCGAAGCGGGCCAAACGTGGCCCCGCTTCTTGATTCTGGAATTCCGCCGCACCGGAAGTTCTCACGAGCTTCTGGATTTCGTTGCGATGCCACGCGCGATACTCCTTGTTCAAAGAGCGAATCAATGCAGACAGCCTTCAATTGGCTTTTTCTGCCGCTACGGCTTTTATGAGCGCGTCATCATTTCCAAATATTTTGCCCATGCGCCATGGCCTCCTCGACCAAGGCCCTGATCTGGGAAATCTTCTTTTCCCAACTGGATAGTTTTCACCGAACGCGCCCAGTCACCAGAATCTGACAGAAGTGCGGGCGAACCCGAAGTCACGCCGTATTTGGGCAATTCCGTCAGCTCTTCGATTGAAACCCCGACCGAAATCTTCGATCTCCATCCTGATACTGTTGCCAAATCCTCCCATCGAGAAAACCCGATTCGCTGTATTTTCACCGAACTTCGGATTGAGGACTCCCCGTTTCCGGGCAAGCCCCGCAAGGCAAGTCCGACCGGTGAATGCAACCAACCGCCAAACCCGATCCGCTTGCGGAACTTACCGCGTCCATCCACCTTCAACGTGATCTCGCCAATCAGGCGCGGGCCGCATTTGAAGCGGCGATTCCTATTCTCGTCTGTGCCATCCGGCACCACAGCGGCCAGTCCGGGAAAGTTGAACGCATCCTTTGGTCCGCCTGGAATGGGGAATTGTCCGAAGTTCTCGCCGGGCTGGACTCACAGCTTGCCCAAGCGGTCATCGCCATGGTGGCGGCGCGGGCGCATCTTTCCGGCGACGCCGACGGGATGCTCCACAAAATCATCACTGAAACCCGCAGCCAACCGCCGGGATCCACGGCTCCATGACCCCAATCCCACCTCCTTGCTGGGAGGGCATCACTCTGATACGTCGACTTGCTCTGAAGCATCCTGCGCCGGGGCCTGGACATGCACGACTTATCCAGGTCGGCGACGGAGAGGACGGTCTCCTGGACTGGTGGGAAGTGGTGGGCATTAACCACCGCCGCCGTGAACTTCGGTAATATCAACCCCACTCCGCAGAGAATCCTACAAGCCCCTGCCACCATGCGGGATTGAAGCTCCGCTATCGCTGGCAGTTCCTCCACCGTCAACCGCCTCCACCGATCCCTCCCGGCAAATGCCGGGAGGGATTTTTTTTCGTGTTTCACAAAATAAACCCTTTGGTCCGCTTGACCTTCAACCTCGTTTGAATCAAAACCACTATGGGATCTCCGCGCATGACGCACGGTCGCTCCCGTTGAAACAAAAAATAGAAATACATCATGAACCCGAATCCTGATTCCAAACCCGAATCGAAAACTGAAGCGAAACCCGAGAGCAAGACTCGGGCGAAGTCGCCGACCGCAACCAAGGACGCGCCCATCCTCAACCCGGCTTGGGCGGACGAGAAGGTCAATGCACGCGGCATCAATGGCCCGCTTGCCAAAGCCATCGCGGCCGACCTTGTCAAGGAGGTCGCCTTGCTGCTCTCCAAGTCGGTCGACGACGAGAAGATCAACAAGCTTATCCGTAAGTCGTTCTGCAAACACGTTGGAATGCCGATCCACGGATGATCACCAACGCGACATCCGTGCCGCGAACCGTCCGCCTGCTGGCGGGGTGGACCATCCACCCCGTCCAGTGGGACGGACAACCTTGCTGGAACCTCCAAGCGAACCCAGCCACCATCAGGGCTCAACGCCCTTTCGGCTCCGGCAATCCGTCGGCCGTGGCGGGAACGGCAATCCGTTCCGCCGCTCGCCAACCACTCGCCATTCAGGGCCTCAACGGCCCTCGCCGCAGGCCGGTCAATCCGGCCTGCCCTGCTCGTCAATACTCGCCCGGTAGGAAAAAGGATTTATCCCTACCTAACCCACTAGCAAAGGTTTCAGCCCTTCGGGTGTCGCCCTGCGCCACTTGCCGGAGGCAAGCGAAACCTTTGGTGGGCGAGGGAGTGAATCCCTTCGAACCCCGTGAAGAAATGAACGCCTCATCGGACGACATTTCCGCCGCAAGAGCGACCAAGATTTAAGAAAGACCACCACCATGTCCAACGCCTCGTCCAAGAATTTTTCATTTATCCGCGTCCATCCAATCAAGGAATGGGGACGCGGCGATCTTTCCAAATCCCGGAAAAAATGGGGACTCGCCGGCAACGTGGCACACGACCTAAGATTCATTGATGCGCCGAATGCCGATCCCGAACGGGTCGCATCAAATAGGATTATTTGCGCAAAAACCAAATGGAAACCGCTTGCGGCTACCAAGGAGAATCTCAAGACGCTCGGCATCAAAGATTCCAATTTCCTTACGGAAATCGCCCTCGGAATCATCGCCGATAAAGGCATTATTGTTAAAACAAACCTCGTCAAGGCCGCGATGTTGATGGCTGCCATATCACCGGAATACCTCAGGGACGGCAACCTCGACAACGAGGTGAACCCTGAAAAGTCCCGCAAAATGATCGAAGGAACCATCGCATATCTTCGGAAAAAATATCGAGATCGGCTGCTTATGATCGTCTACCATGAAGACGAACAGAATCCCCATTTGTCGGCATACGTGCTGCCTTTTATCGAGAAAACGCTCATAGCGACGGGCCGACCGAAGAAGGGAATGGAAGATCAACCGCGTGAGACCCGCGTCGATTGGAGGTTGTCATTCTCCGATTTTTTCAGAAGGGATAAACGGATTCTGGAAGTGGACCCCTCCACCAATGAAAAGAAATTCGTCGGTTACGAACGTGGTCCATGCACGGTTTTGCAGGACGAATTCGCCGAGGAGTTGCGGAAACACGGTCTCGACGTGCAGCGTGGAATTCGCAAAGCGGACGAGGAACGCGCCCTGCAGTACGAAGCCACCCAGGAGCGATACCGCAGACTCCGCACGCCGCCCACGGAAATAGAGGGAAAGAATTTTGATGAACTCCGGGAGTGGGCGATTCAGGCCATTCCCATCCTTACGGAAGTGACGCGATTGTGTGAGGAACGCGATCATTATCAAAAAGCCGCAGGGAATCAGCAGAGGCGGGCTGAGAGATTGGAGAACCAGATCGCGGGGATGCAACGCGATATTCCCGTGGAAAAAGTCATTAAAAAACTCACCGGATTCGATCCGCATCTCTCCGAAATCGATTTCGAACCCGGACCGGATGGAGTTGGTTCCGCTGCGAGAAAACGCAAAGACATCGAAGTGGAGTATTTGCTGCCAAGCGGCCAGCGGATTGGACTTACCGACAAAAACGGATTCGAGAATCTTACGCCTGAAATCCCGTTTCCGGGGAGAAACGCGAAACGGCTCAAGGGCCGCGGGGCGATCAGCATCGTCAAATACCTCACGGATTGGAGCCATCTCCAAACCACCGAATGGCTCGCCGACACCTTTGACGAAGAACTTGCGGCATGGGAGATCGCACGGAATTTCCGCAAAAAGGTCAGCAAGAATCGCGGCGATGAAGGCCGCGTCGAGCGCAGCAACCATGCGGACAGGATTCTTCGAGACCTTGAAACTCCGGACGCCTTAAAGTGGGCGGCAGCCTACGGGAAGCTCCTGAAAAATTTCCGCTTCCGCCGCGAATCGATTGAGGAACTCTCGAAGGCCAATGGGGTCGCAGTGAACCGACACGGGCATTTCCTGTTTCAGAAAGTCCAGATTGTCGGCGCGGATCTGGTGCCCTCCGGAACTATCGTGGTTGATCCCAATCAACCGTCGATCATCCTCAGCGACATTGGTGAGGGTGTCCACTTGTATCCCGGTGACGAAAACCTGATCATCTGCGCGAATCCCATGGACGCACTGTCGATCAATTCGTCGCCCGAGCACCAAGGGGCAACCGTAGTTGTAATCGGCAGCGATCCCATGGAATCCACAAAATCCACCGTGCTCCATCTGATCGAAAACCATCGCGGCACGAAGCGCCTCGCCGAAAATCCAACCACGGCAGGCATGCGTCTTGCCGGGTGGATTTACCTTCAGTTTCCCGGCTTGCAAAACCTCTCGTTGCCAACCGGATGCGCACGTTGGCTTGAAATTCCTCGACTTCAACAGGTGACATCGGTCCCAGCCAAGGCGGAAATCCATCTTCCCCAGGAGAAGTAGAATGATCGAGGACGGGGCGAAATATCGAAATGCCTCATCCGGGAAACGTGGATTCCAAAGATGCCATCAGAATCGTAAGACGATGAAATACAGCCCCCGCGGGCATGGCTTTCGCCGCCCGTCGCAGGCGCAAGGATACGGCATTTGAGATTCGAGGCTTGCAAAAACAAGTTCGACCTCAAGAATTAAACCGTCCGCTTTCAGCGGATGGGGACTTAGAAATCCTCGCAACTAGCGGGAGGCAATGCCCGCAATCATTGCCGCCAACCCACCGAAAGGCCGGGGAGGCGGTGGCGTATGTCCAGGTCGCCTCCTACGGGGAGCGGCTAAAGGCCATCGCGGTCGTCTAGTTGCGACTTTCTAACTCCCCGTCCACCTGGAAGCGGCTTTGCCACCGCTTCCACCCATGAAAATCCGCATCGCCCTTTTGTCACTGGTTTCCTGTCTCGCCGTCCCGTCTCAAGCCCAGCAGGGGCAGAAGCCTCCCCTGCCAACCGAACACACCAAGACCGGTGAAACCCCGAATGCCCTAAGTCCCGCCCATTTGTTCGGAGAATGGTTCTGCGACGGACTGAAAACCGACGTTTATCGGCTCAATGCCGACAAGACCGCTCAGCATTTCAGCGCGAGGGGCGCTTGGCAGCTGGTAAATGGTGTCCTCACCATTTCCTGGGCCAACGGGTACCGTCTGACGATTGAAATCTCCCAAACCGGATCGACGATCACCGGAAACAGCTACGCCCCCGGCAGCAATCATGCGGACCCTCTGAGCTTTACAAAAGTTGGCCACGAAGCGCCGCCGATCCTGATGCCCGGTACGGAAGTAACCCGGACTCCGGAGGATTACCTTCCGGTGAACCACACCCTGACCGACTCCTCAGGAAGGAAAATCGAGGCGACGATCCTCTCAAAGTCCGAAACCATTGTTAAATTCCGTCGCGTCTCCGATGGCAAAGATTACGAAATGCCCATCGCAAAACTGAGTGCAGAAGATCAGAATTTTCTGAATGAACTTGGTAAGCCGGTCGGAATTTACAAGACCAAGTTAGACCTCACTGTCGCCGGGGAATCGATTCAAGTATCGCGGTTGGGTCAGGGACCGGTTGGTGTGATTTTTTTCGGCACATCTTCGTCTGAAACAATGATGAGGGCTATCCTCGACAAGATCACAACCTTCAAAGGACTGCTTCCCACTAAAACATCGTTTTTCCTGTGGGAGTATCCGGGCACCGGGTCTTTCCGGGAGGTCGGTGCGGCCATCGCGGATTACACGGATGGCGACAAAAAGAAAATCCGTCCGGATTTCAAAGGTGTGGCCACCAGCGTTCTCGCCCAGATCCGCGAAAAAACCGGTTTGAAGGAGTTTCTGCTGGTGGGAAATTCCCTCGGCGCGGGAATCATCCTCTGGGACTACAAGGAACTCGCGTCGGATCCTAAGGTCAGTTTCCTGCTGATTTCGCCCACCGAGGCCTTCATGCCTCCGGTTTCCGACATCGGAGAACTCCAACGCACCATGATGCTCGCCGCCCACGGCCGGCAAACCGACCCCGACGAGGCTCCCGACCTGTTTCTAAAAGGTCGGGAAGCACGGAGGTGGGTCGAATCCAATTTGGACACCCGGACGCTCAGGAAAATCTCCACCGAGCCTCAAAGCCAACCTGTCAAACGGGGTCAGGAATCCGCGGCCGATCCGCGCAAAGCGGATTTCAGCCAAGGCCACAAGACCATCGGGAACACCCTGAAGGTCGAATTGCTCGACGAGATCCTCAAAATGAAGTTGGGGACGCAACCCGCGAGGTAGCCGCGCCGACACCACTCACGATGTCAGTGAGCCGTCCGAGCCAACGACCCGGGGGATGGATTCACCCCCTTTTGTCCCGCCGGTCTCCAGCAAGCCACCGTCGGGCTCTGACAAGGTAATCCACGACAAAATTCCTGAATCAAACCCACTCGCATTCAAACTAACTCATGAAAATTCTTATCTTCTTCATTCTCCTGGTGGTATTCGCGCTCAGTTTCGTGGCCGCCACTCCGGCCGGGGGAGGAAGCACATCCGCTTTGCATATCTTCCTCGTCAGTGGCGCGTGTCTCTCCCTGATGATCTATCTGGCTCCAGCCATGCATGCCTACAAAGTGCGCCATCCGGATCGGAGTATGATTCTTTTCGTCAATCTGATAGCAGGTTGGACCATCCTTCTCTGGATCGCGGCTTTCATGGTGGCCTGCAACGGCAAGGGAAGCATTTCGACACCTGCCGTGATCCCGCCACCCATTCCCGAACCATCCAATCTCACGGATCAACTTAGGGAACTCGACAGTCTCAAAAACTCCGGTCTGATCACCGTCGAAGAATACCGGACAAAACGCAGTCAACTGCTATCCTGATAGAACAGAGGGCTTCCCCCTCGACCGGGTTCCGCTCTGAATGGCTCGTCCCCGCAAGCATGTCCCCGGCGCGGGCCATGCCTTCGGCGTTCCACGAGCCCGGCGTTTGGAAAATAAGATCTCCAGATCGAACCAACGCCCGGAGGCACGGCTTTCGCCGCCCTCCACTGACGCAAGAATCGGGCTGTTGCATGAAGGCATTTCAACATCAGGTCGCGCCGCTGCAAGAACTCCACACCAGGGCGGAAATACTCTTTGCCGGACATTGGAGGCAGATTCCGTCAGTGCGTGTCAGGTTCTCAACCCTTGTCGCCGGAGGGACTGGCACAGGAAAGAGCGCCCTCACCGAGCTCCTCGCGACTTCTGTCGGTTCATCGCTCCTGAGGATCGCAGTTCCAGGCTGGATTCCTAACGGGTCAAACAACAGGTCGGTCAGCGAAACGGTTCCCACCATCGCCCGGCACATCGCCGCAAACGAAAAAACCATTCTTGTTCTCGATGAAATTGACAAGGTCTATCTATCATCAAGTCGTGCGGGTGGCGGTGTGCCGGGAAGCACCGATTCGACGTGGTTATCTCACATTCGCGGTGAATTATATGAAATTTTGGACGGTCGATTTCCAACGGGAATGCAATCGATCACTGATGACGACGATGATGATGCGCCGTCGATGGAACGGCTCACTGAAAAGCTCAGGACCACGGTTTTCGTCGTGGGCATCGGCACCTTCCAGGACTATTTCGACCAGCCCCCGACGGTGACAATCGGATTCGGCGGGCGAAGCGAATCACCGCTCCAAATCGACGCGGCGGAAGTGGCGACCCAACTTCCGCGCGAACTCTCTAACCGCTTTCACGGGTCGCTTGTTGTTCTTCCCGAATTGGAATCCGAGCAATACCGACACATGATGAAACAAACCGCGAAGTCACTTCCGTCATGGCTGCAACCGGCGTTCCTGGCCGCGGCGGGTAACCGGATCGATCAAGCAATTGAGGTTAAGAAGGGAGCTCGATTCGTGGAGGAGGCTCTCCTTGACGCGCTCATCGCCACCCGTGGAATCGCTATCACTCACGAACCGCAATGCATGTGATCAACGGAATCCAGGGGAGAATCCATTATGCCGCCGCCCATCCCGATTTCGCCAGAATGCGTCCCTGTTTCTGTTTCGTCGCCGACGAATACGTGACCGCCACAGGTCTTGATAGAGCCGCCTATCTGGCCAGTCGCTGGCCGGGAATCAATTGCTCGTCCAATGAGAACTCGATTGGAAGCCACTTGCTTCCCGACATGGATCGTCCTGCGGACATAGGTTCGGAATCCCATGATCTATCAAACTTCCTGCTGCGGCTCGGGGAAGTCGCCGCCGTCAAAGCCTCAACATGGCAACCCCCATGATCCATATCACCAGCGCACGCATGAAGTTGTTCGGATGCCCGGCGATCTGGATCGGCAAGACCGAAGCAGGACACATTGTCTATTGCCGCTATCGCTGGGGCCATCTGTCAGTCCGCTATTCAACCGAACCCAACCCGGACCACGACGGTGCGGGAGGAGCATCCATCGCGGAAGTCAACCATGGCGACCCTTTCGATGGCTTCCTCAACTACTACGAACTTCGGACCATCACTAAAGGACTCATCGAATGGCCGTCCGAATTTGAATCCTGATCTTCCATCGAATCCGCCTGAAATCCAATCCGCCCCAAACACACATCATGAATCCATCCGCCAACCAGAATCCATTGCTAGACGCCATTTGCAGAAAAGGCGTTCTTGTCTCCGTATCCATCCGCTATTGGCGGGGCTGCAAACGCCTCAAGCCCGAAGACCTCGGATTGGACCCTGACAAGGTTTCCAAACGTCTCATCCAACTCGGGCAAAAGCGACTTGTCCCGAAGGACTCCCTGGCGGATTTCAGCCTGATAGAGTCCCGCTCGCACTCATCCGTGGAAGGTTCGAGCTTTCCATTTCTCGGAGGCATCGCACGCTTCACGCCCAATCCGAAACTCGGCGAAATCACCCGGAACCTTGAAAAGCTCCGAGGGGAATTCATCGAAGCCACGGATCGATTTGCGGAGGGCTATGGCCTGCTGCGGGACAAGGCGATGGCCGAGTGGCGCGAGGTTGCCTATCAGCTCCCGGGAAATCCGGAACACTTGATCTCCACGATCGAACAATCGTTTCCACCGGTTGGAAGCATCGCCAGGAGGTTCTCATTCGAGGTCCAGATGTTCCAGATCTCCGCCCCGGAAAACCTCCGGCTGGAAATCACGGACGGCATTGCCGAATACGAAGCGTCCGAAAGCCGCCGCAGGATCGCGGAACTGGCCAACCAACGCCTGCAAACCGACCTTGATGGATTTGTCCGTGAGTCCGTCGCGTCTCTCCGACAGGAAACCGCCCGCCTCGCATCGGACGTTCTCGCCACCATCGACCAGTCGAAGAACGGGGTCCACCAGCGCACGCTCAACCGGTTATCCACCTTCATCGACAGTTTCCGGTCGCTCAACTTTGCCGGAGACCAACAGCTTGAATCCACCCTGGAACAGTTCCGCCGCGAATTGCTCAACCGCAGCGCCGAAGATTACCGCAACAATCCCGGTGCCATGATCTCGCTAACCGATGGCCTCAACCGGCTCCGTGAAAACGCCGTGGAACTGGTTCGCGGGGATGCCACAGAAATCGTTTCGCGTTTCGGGCAGGTCGGCAGCCGCCGCCTCGCCGCAGTCGGATGATCCACTCCCAACAACCCCAATCCCAGAATCCAAAAAATGTCACACTTCGTCACCATCCAAACACGAATCCGGGATCTCGATGCCCTATCAGACGCATGCGTCGAACTCGGCATTTCACTCGCCGCCAATGACGATTGCCGGGGCTACGCGGGGATCACCCGCAAGGCACCGCACGTCATCAAGCTTCGAGGCCCTTACGACATCGCCGTCGATCCGTCGGATTCGGGCGATGGAAATTATGGACTAACAACCGACTGGTGGGATGGCCACGTCGCCCGCGAAGTCGGCGAGGGCTACGGCAGATTGATTCAATGCTACGGCGTTCACAAGACCACCCGCGAGGCCCGTTTGCGTGGACTCCGAACCACGCGCAAGGTCGAAGCCGATGGCACGATCCTGCTCACGCTCGAAGGAGGTGCATTGTGAGTCGCAAAATCCACGTTCGCATCACTCCAGCGGGTGACATCACTGTCGAGGCTCATGGCTACAAAGGAAACGGCTGCGAAGCCGCCACCAAAGCCATTGAAGACGCCCTTGGCAAGGCGGGCACACGCACCCGAAAACCAGACTACTGGCGGCAGGTGACCCGTCGGCAAAATCCGCAGCGGTTGGGAGGTGGCGGCGGATGAAATCAACCCTTCGATTTCAAATGGGGGGAACAGTTGACTGCCTCTATACAGAGGCAGTCGATCTATCATCCCTCGGCCCGCTGCAGGTCACGCGCGCCACCGACATCCGCTTCAACGCCACCACCCAGCAATGGGTGGTCCATGAAGCAGGAACCGACCGGATTCTGTTTTCCAATCCCTCCCGCGGCGAGTGCCTGCGATGGGAACACGACAATCTACAACCTTCATCTAATCCATCTCGATCATGAATCTATCAACTTACCTTCAGGCCGGATACCCCGGCCTCGCCGTCATCACGTCCGAAGAAGTCCGGGCGGAATCCGAAATCGCCAGGGTGTGCGCGGACAACAACAGACAACTGCTCGCGTGGTCCTCAACAGAAGGGTTGGTTAACATTGCGGAATCGCGTGTCACTCCATGTCCTGATCCGTTGGATGCGTTGCAGTTGCTCGACGGCATGTTTGCCCTGCGTGAACCTCAGATCGTGGTCCTCCTCCGTGACCTGCAACTTCACATGGAACAAAGCGATCCGATGCTCACCAGACGAATTAAGGACATCCTGCGCGTTGCGAAATCCAACGGCCACACGCTCGTTATGTTAGGTTGCCGCTTCAGCCTCCCGGCGGAAATCGACCACGAAATCACTCGGATTGAATTCGGTCTCCCCGACGCGACCGCTCTGGCCAACGTGCTCGACGCCATCGTTGAAGCCACCGAAGGTCTGCCGGTGCCGGACCCTGCGATCCGTGAATCGGCACTCGCCAACGCCCTTGGCCTGACATCCGCCGAGGCGGAGAACGTATTCGCTCTGTCGATTGTCGAAACCAAGACCATCGATCCGAAGATCATCGCCCGCGAGAAGGCATCCGCGCTCAGAAAAAACGGCCTGATTGAAATCGTCCAATCCGTTACCTCGCTGGATGATGTAGGTGGGCTGAACAACCTAAAAGAATGGCTCAAACGCCGAGCCGGAGCATTTGGAACAAAAGCCAAAACCTACGGATTGCCCGCTCCCAAAGGATTGCTGATCGTCGGCATCCCCGGAACTGGAAAGTCCCTCACGGCAAAGGCGGTGGCCAGCGCGTTCTCGCTGCCATTGCTGCGGCTCGACATGGGCTGCGTCTTTGGCGGTATCGTCGGCCAGTCGGAATCGAACCTGCGGGCCGTCATCCAAACCGCCGAGGCCATCTCGCCGTGTGTTTTATGGATCGATGAAATCGAAAAGGGCTTCTCCGGCAGCAAATCAAGTGGCAGTAGCGACGGAGGTACATCATCCCGTGTCTTCGGCACTTTCCTTTCATGGATGCAGGAAAAAAACAAACCCGTGTTCGTGGTGGCGACCGCAAATGATGTATCGCAGCTTCCCCCCGAATTCCTTCGCAAAGGTCGCTTCGACGAAATGTTTTTCGTCGATCTGCCAGACGTGCAAGAACGCAGGCAAATTTGGGAAATCGTCATCAC
>JBDSNC010000222.1:0-18945 GCA_039915545.1 Luteolibacter sp. | reverse complement strand
AGGCATTCAAATCAATCTCGCCTCGACGCAGACGAGTCCGGTGGCAATCGACAACGGTTCCGCGACCGCTTCACTCCGCATTGGAGGAGTCTTGAACGGCATCAACCAAACGGCGGTGCTGATCAATACGAGTGCCGGCGCATTCACCTTGGGTGATGGAGCCGGCACGTTCCCCATTACCTTGGGAGGCAGCCAATTGACGGCGCAATTCTTCACCAATAATTCGTCAAACATGGCCACGATCAACTCCGATGTCCTGTTCGGAAACGGAGGCGGTGGAACGCATTATCTCGTGTTCAACGGAACCGGCAACTGGACGCTCAATAACAAAATCACGAACGCATCGAATATAACGATTTTCGGAAGCGGCACCGTGACCATGAATGGCGCGAGCTCGACCTTTGCCGGCGGCACGTTCATCGGCCAGAGCCTCACCCCGTCCATTCTTCGTGCGGGAGCTACCCAGGCATTGGGAACCGGCGCGATCACTTTCGACACCTCAGGCAATGCGAGCATCGTGCGCCTGGAACTAACGGGTGGTATCAGTTTGAACAACGCCATTGCCTTTACCGCCCGGAACAATGCTTCGGTTGCGATCCAGAACATCAGCGGGGAAAACACGCTCAGCGGTTTGATGACGCTCGGCACTGGCGGCGTCACCTACACGATCCAGTCCGATGCGGACAAGCTGGCCTTGACCAATGCCGGCACCTCCACAGTCACTGCCGGCAAGACGGTTTATCTCCAAGGGGCGGGCGGTGGCAGCTATGCCGGGATCCTTGCAGGTGCGGGATCACTGGCAAAGGCAGGTTCCGGCACTTGGACGATTTCAGGCACCCATACCTACACCGGTGCCACCACCATCAGCGAGGGCACCCTTCAGCTCGGCAACGGCACCACCGACGGTACCATCGGGAGCACCAGCGGCGTGACCAACAACGCCGCGCTCATCTACAACTGGATCGCCGACCACACCGCGCCGTACGTCATTGGCGGCACCGGCACTTTGACCAAGGAAGGTGCGGGAACCCTTACTCTCGGCGGAACCAACACCTACACCGGCGACACCACCATCAACGGCGGTGCGGTTGCCGTGGATGGCGACTCGATCGCCGACGCCAACAAACTCGTCATCAACGGTGGCAAACTCGCGGTCAGCGGCAACGAAACAGTCAACGCCCTGTTCTTCGGCGGCGTTCTCCAGGCGGCGGGCACCTGGGGCGCGGGCGGCTCCGGCGCAACCCACATTGATAACACCCGTTTCAGCGGGGCCGGCATGCTTACCGTCGCCACCGGCAGCGTCAGTTCCGCATATACCGCCTGGGCGGTGTCGAAGGGCCTCACCGTGGAGAACAACGGCCCCACGCAGGATCCTGAATTCGATGGCGTGGCCAACGTGCTCGAATTCGTCCTCGGCGGTGACCCGCTGGTTTCCGATACCAGCAAGCTGCCCGTGCTCACGACCGATGCCACGAATTTCATCTTCACCTTCAGCCGTAACGATGCTTCCGAAGCCGAAATCGGCCTGACCTTCCAATACGGCACTAACCTTGCCAGTTGGGCGGCGGACGTTCCTGTTGGGGCTGGCGATTCCACCAGTGGAGCCGCCACTGTGACCGTGGTGGAAAACGACACCGCCCCGGACACGGTTCAAGTAACGATTCCGAAGACCCTCGCCGTCGACGGCAAGCTTTTCGGACGTCTCAATGCAGTGAAGTGATTGATCCCTGATAGGACGCCTTCAAGTGCCGTCCTGACTTTATCCCAGCGCCTCAGGCTTGATCCCACGCAGCTCGAAAATCTTCAATATCGTCTCCTCGATCAGATTGTTAGGGCATGACGCACCCGCCGTGATACCGACGGTCACGGGGCGGTCCGGGGAGAACAGGTCCGCGTAGTTCGAGGTCTTTTCCTCGCGGTGGTGGAGGTCGTAGTGAACGATTTTTTCCAACGAGAGGATGCAGGAGGCGTCGCGGATGAAAAAGGTCGGCAGCTCCGCCTCGGCTATCTCGACGAGGTGGGTGGTGTTCGAGCTGTTATAGCCGCCGACGACGAGCAGCAGGTCCATCGGCTTTTTGAGCATCTCGAACAGCGCGTCCTGCCGTTCCTGGGTGGCCCCGCAGATTGTGTCGAAAACCTGGAACGCGGTGTCGCTGCCATCGCGCTCGACGACCGCCTTGCGGATCCGGCGCTGCATTTCCTCGGTCTCGCTTTTCAGCATCGTCGTCTGGTTCGCCAGTCCCACGCGCTGGAGGTGGATGTCCGGATCGAAACCGTCCGAAAAGTGGTGCTCGTAGTGATCGAGAAATTCCTGCTTGTCGCCACCGTGGATCAGGTAGTTGCAGAGGTAGTCCACGTCTTCCAGCGTCAGGACGACGAGGTAGTGACCGTCGCCGTTTTCGCCTAGCGCGCGCGAGGAGGTGGCCAGGGTTTCCTCATGGTTCGACTTGCCGTGGATGATCGAGGTGATGCCGTCCTTGGCGTAGCCGCGCACCCGCCGCCAGACCTTCATCACGTCGCCGCAGGTGGTGTCCACCACGTAGCAGCCGCGCTCCTCCACCTTGTTCATGAAAGTTGTCGGCGCGCCGAAGGCCGGGACGATGACCACGTCGTCCTCCGTGAGGTCGTCGTAGTCGGCGGTGATTTCCTGCCACGGCAGCGAGATGATACCCATTTCGCGGAGCTGGCGGTTCACTTCCGGGTTGTGGATGATTTCACCGATCAGGAAAATCCGGTTCTCCGGGAAAACCTTGCGGGATGCGTAAGCGAGATCGATCGCCCGCTCGACGCCATAGCAGAAGCCGAATTGCTCGGCGAGCAGCAGGGTGGTGTTGCCGACGGTCATTTTTCCGCCCTTGTCACGAAGCTTCTCGACGATGGTGGAGTGGAAATGCACGGCCACCTCGGCGGCCACGCGTTCCATCACGTCCGGGCGGCGGACGTTCACCCGGGGTTTCTTTGTCTTGCTGGCGGCTTCGCTCATCGGCGGTGGATATAGTCGTGATTTCCGCTCCGACCAACTCATTTTAATCGGGAATACGCCCCGGAACCCACTCCGGTCGCGTGGAATTTGTTGTAAACCCGGGCTTCCGGACGGACATATCAGGGTGTAGCTTCTCATCCTGCCGAAACCCACCCGCGGCAGGGCCGCCTGCGCCCATGAAACCCATCCTGCTCCGCTGCCTGTTCGCGCTTCTGCTTCTCGTCCGCCCGGTGTTTGGCGAGACGATGCTCCAGTATTTCAACACGAGCTGGGCGGAAATCACCCGTAAGATGCCCGAACTCGCCGAGGGCGGCTACGATGCGCTCTGGCTGCCGCCTCCCACCAAGGGCTCCGGCGGGCTGTCTGTGGGATACGATGTTTGGGACCGTTTCGATCTGGGGTCGAAGGACCAGGGCGGCAGCGTCCGCACCCGCTACGGCAGCGAGGCGGAGTTGATGGAGCTGGTCCGCGTGGCGCACCGCTTCGGCATCCGCATTTATTTCGACAATATCATGAACCACAATGCGTTCGACGTGCCGGGCTACAACGCCTCCACGCCGATCGATGTTTATCCCGGCTTCGTCCCTGAGGATTTCCACTTGCGGAAAACGGAGGACGGATTCTATCGAAAATGGGACAACACCCGCGATTGGAACGACGCGTGGCAGGTCCAGAACCTCGGCCTCGCGGACCTCATCGATATTTCCACCGAACCCGGAACCACCAATTTCAACCACGGCTCCTATGAAGGTGACACGATTCCGAAAATCGATTTCGTCCGGCAGCCGTCGAATCCGGAATACTACTGTTATATTCCCGACGCGCCCGGTCAGAAGCATTCCGCAGGGCAGGGGACCTATGTCGGATTCGGTCCGGGAAACGGCATCACCGCTTCGTTCATTTCTGCAAACGCTTCTTTCTATTCGGAACGCGTCGAAGATTTCCTCCATCGCTCCGCCCGTTGGGAACTCGACCGCACCCGCGCCGATGGCTTCCGCCTCGATGCGGTGAAACACACTCCCGCCGATTTCTTCGGCGCGACCTATGGCGCGGACAAGAATTCCTCCAACTACGGCTACACCGGCCAGATCCAGTCGCAGTTCAACCTCACCCGTGGCTTTTCGGATTGGGACAACCATCGCAACAGCGTTTTCAATACCGAGATCCCGCGCGATGATGCCATGCTCTTCGGCGAGCATCTCGGCCAGCCGCCTGCCTACGGTTCTTACATCGATGCCGGCATGCGGCTCGTTGACAACGACCTGCGCTCGAATCTCAACAATCTGTTGGGAAATCCTTCGTCAGGACTGAACGGCTACGACCAGCCCGGCTACGGCGGCTTTTCCGCCGCGACCTCCGTGATGCACGCCCAGAGCCACGACAACGACTACGCCAGCCGCCGCGAACTCCAGCATGCGTTCTACTTCACCCGCGAGGGCATGGGCCTCGTTTACACCGATGGAAACTACCACGCCGAAACCCTCGGCGAGAGCGGCGGCGCTTTCCCGCGCCATGCGAACACCGCCTTCCTCGGCCAGTGGGGCGACGAGCGCATTCCGAACCTCGCCCGTTTCCATCAGAACTTCATCCGCGGCTATCAGAAAGGCGCGAAGGGCGATGACGCGGATTTCGTCGCCTACGAGCGCATCGACAAGCGTGTCAACGGCTCCATGTCGGACGCCGACGGCGCGACCGCCCTGATCATGGTGAACGACAACTACGCCAACGGCCAGGGCCGTGATTTCACCACCTCGTTCCCGCCCGGCTCGCTCCTCTATCAATACGCCCGCGGCTCCGCGGCGAACGGCGGATCGATGAACGGCTTCTACCTCACGCTCGGCGACGGCGGCAGCGGCCGTGGATCGATCACCGGTAATCTCGCCAACGCGAACGGCACCATCGTCCCCTCCGGCGGCTACTACCTTTTCTCTTGGAAAAATCCTGATCCGTCGAACGTCTGGTCCGCCGCCGGTGGTGCGCCGGTCACCATCCAGCAGAACGGCCAGAACGTGGGCACCGTCAAGGTGGCGCGCCGTGACGGGCCGGACGGCGATCCGAATTTCAATCCCAACTACCTGCCCGACACCGATTCCGCCGATTACTCCTATCAAATCGACGTCCCGCGCGTGACCGACGGCACGAACCTGAAATTCATCGCCCGCGCCGATGGTTCCACCGAAAACATCCTGCTCAAGCTCGACGGCGGCATCGACCTCAACGGCACCGGCACGGACGCTGCAAAGCGCGACAACCCGCCGGATGTCAGCAACGAGGTATTCCTCGGCTACGAGCAGCCCACCTTTGTCCAGCGCCAGGGTGCGGAGAAATTCGCGGCCACCAACACCGTGCGCTGCAAGATTGGCTCGGCTGGTTCGGAAACGTGGCAGGTCGTTTCGGGAAACATCACCCGCAACGATGGCAACGGCACCAACCCCACTCCGGCAAATTCGATAAGCTTCGTCTATCACGATCCCGCCGCCGTCCTTCCCGCCGCGGTGGGCACCGGCAACCAGTATCAGATCGCCGGTGGCAAGGCCGTGATCTACGTGAAGACACCCAGCGGGATTTCCGGCTACACCGGCGCTCTTTACTACACCACCAACGGCACTACCTATCCCGAAGGCGCGGGAGGTGAGGGGAGCTCGACTGTGACACTTTCCGTTCCGTTCACCTTTGTCACCGATGCCGACGGCGGATCGTGGTGGAAGGCGGAAATCAATCCGACGCCATCCGGCACGCTGCGTTACAAGGCGTCGATCTACCGGAACAACGACGGCGCTTTTCCGCTCTCGTCCGTTTTCCCGAGCAATGTTTCCAACAAGGATCTCAAGTTCGACATGATGACGGTGTTCAAAGTGGAGAACTTCAACGCCACCACCATCCAGTATTTCCCGCAGAACGACTACGCCCGCACTCCGGTTCCGGGCACCGCCTATAACACCTGGCCGCTCGCCAAGGAAACGGGGCTCTCCGAAGGGTTTCACATCCTCCGTGCACGCGCCTTCTTGAAACGCGACAGCCGCGCGCCGATTTATAACACCTTTATACAAACCTTCTACTATGACGCTGCCACGCCCGGCGGACAGATTGTCTATCCGGGATCGAATGGTGAAAGCGTCGGCGGCAGCGAGTATGGCGTCGTCGTCCGCGCGGACAACTCCACCACCGAGATGTGGTATCGCATCGACGATGGCGACGCCTCCAACGACGACACCGCCACCGGCGCGACGAATGGCAACGGCGTCTGGGTGAAGGGAACCGAAACCACCCCGTCCGCTTCCGTCGTTCCTTCGAACCCCGCCTACAACCGCGAGTATCGTTTCAACTACGTGAACATCCCGTCGTCCGGCACTGCGGCGATTCAGGTCCGGTTCAAGGAAATCAGCTCGTCGGCCGACAACTCCTTGAGCGATGCCGCCGGCCATTTCACCACGCTCACCCGCACCGTCACCACCGCCGGTCCGGACCTGCGTTTGTTCGTCGCCTATCCGGCTGCGGATGGTGATGTCATCAGCGACAACTATGTGCTCAAGGGCTATTTCTCCAAGGCGCTGGCGGACGGACTGACCGAGGCACAACTGAAGGCGCGCTTTGTCGTCCGTTATGGCGCGAACGAAGGTTGGCCCGCAGCTGCGCAATCACTCGCGCCGGAAGCGGTCTCGATCATCTATAACGAAACCGCCAACTATCACGCGATTGCCTTCACGCTGCCGAATTTGTATAACGGCGTGAGCGATTTCCTCCATCGCGTGGAAATCACCCATGACCGCCCGACTCCGCTGGTTGATCTGGTCGCCACCCGCCGCGTGCGGGCCGCGCCGAGCACGAAGCCGCGCGTCACGATTCTCCAGCCGCAGGAATTCGACAGCAACGGCAAGCAGGTGGAAATCATCCTGCCCGACGGCCCCGGAAACGACGTGCTCGCCTACACGGTCCGCGTGGAAACCGACACGCTGACCAGCGCGGTGGCGCTCACCTTTTCGCTCGGTTCCGGCACGCTCACACCCGTCGATGCGGATCCTAACACAGCGGGAATCCAGCCGGTGATCCAAGGCTCCAGCGCGTTCTGGGATTTCACCTGGACCATCAACGCTCCGGGAACCTTTCGTTTGTTAGCCACCGCCACCTCGCCCGGCGGTGTCAACACCGACCAGCGCAATGCCTATGTGATCCGCCGCCAGATCGTCGGGGATGATCCGAACGATCTCGACGACGACGACGACGGCCTCGCGGATTTCGATGAAGGCACGATCACTCCGCTGCCGAACGGTTTTCCAACAGACGACCCGCGCTACAAGGCGAACACCGAAACCTGGACAAACGGCGATGTCCATGTCGCCGCCGCTTACGGGCACTCGAATCCGCTGTTGCCGGACAGCGACAACGACGGCCTGCCCGACGGACTCGAAGTGGGATGGCGCACGCCCGGTCCCGATACCTCCATCACCACCGATACCAATGGCGACGGCCAGCCCAACTTCGTCGGCGATCTCGATCCGCCGTTCTACAACACCCTCGACAACCTCGGCAAGGTTCCCGGCGTCAACACCGCCAGCGAAGGCGGAGACCGTGCGAAACAACTTCGTGGCTCGATGACAGACCCGAGCAATCCGGACAGTGATGGAGATGGCATTCTCGATGGAGTCGAGGACGCGAACCACAACGGCTGGCTCGACGGTGACGGTGCTGGCCTTGCCACCAATGCCGATCCCACCCTCGCCAGAAACTGGCCTAACGGTATTCACGAGTCCGATGAAACGTGGACGGAAACCTCTCCGACCAATCCGGACACGGACGGCGACGGCCTGTCGGACGGCTACGGTGAGGACAAGAATTTCGATGGCAAAATCAACGGTGACACAAACGGCGACCGCGTCTGGCAGTCTGGTGAATCGTGGACGGAAACCAACCCACTTGTCGCCGATACGGATGGAGACGGTCTGCCTGACGGATGGGAAGTGAAATTCGGCCTCAACCCGTTGGACAATGGTTCGCTTGCCCTCGACGGGACCACCGCAAATCCGATCAACGGCGCTTCGGGCGATCCGGATGGAGACGATTTGACGAACCTTCAGGAATATGTCGCCGGCACCGATCCACGCACCAACAATGCGGTGGTGCTCGTTCCCGGCGAGGAGATCCTCATCGGCCCGGTGGCGGATGCCGATGCTGTGGTCAAAGGTGCGGTGAAGAATCGCAAGGAGTTCACGGATTGGAAAATCACCGATCTGGTCGTGCTCGACGAGTTCGAAGGCGACGGCTCCGGCAATCAGGGCGGCGACACCTATCTGGCCAACGACGGCTTCGACAGCTCCCGCGATATGGTCGCTTTCTACGCCCGCGACGGTGGTGATCCCTCCGTCGGTGGCACCGGTGAGTTTTATTTCCGCGTCGATTTCCAAGACCTCAAACCCTACGCCGAGGAAGGAAATCTCGACATCTACGTCGTCATCGACAGTGGAAATCCGGCCGTCGGCGAATACGCACTGCCCGATGATGTGGACACCGGCACGACGATGCGTTGGGAAGCGGTCGTCGCGGTCCGTCAATCGAACAAGGGCGAGGTCTATGTGGCGGATTCGAATCCAGCTAACAATACCACTGCGATCAATCAGGCGCTCGTCGGCGTCGAGCGCCGCGACCAGACGGCCGCCAATGGTTTCCGCAAGGCGTATTTCGACAGCAAGCTCGATGCCTGTGAGTTCTCCATCTCCCGGCAGGCGCTGCGCGATGCGGGTTGGTTGGGAGATCCTTCCACGCTGCACTTCCAGGTCTTCACCACCAAGGACGGCACGAAAAACAGTCCTCAAGGCGCTGGCGACATCGGCGGACGTTCCGACATCCGTGATACGATTTATGATGACTGGCTTGCCGAAGACTACTGGCGCGACCAGGCCTACATCAGCGCGAACAGCGAGCTGAAGACGTGGTTCGGCTACAACGGCCCGGATCGTGGCAAGCGCGCGAAGGTCATGGTGCTCACCCATGGCAACGAGCAGATCCTCGCCGGATCGGAAATGCAGGACCGCATCAACGACGGCGCGGGCGGTGGTTACTATCGGATGCTGGACGCCCATGAGGCTTACGCCGCGAAAGTCGGCCTCCACGTCACTCCCACACTTGCCTCCGCCATGCAATGGGCGTCCGCCGATCCTCCTGCTAACAAACCGTGGCGCGATGGTCCCGCCTTCAACCAGCGCATTGGCAGACTCGCCGCCGAGGACACGGTGGAAATGATCGCTTCCACCTTTGCGGACTCGCCGATGTCGTATTTCAGCCAGTCCTTCCTCGCCGACAATGTGGCTCTATCAAACCGCACGCTCAGTGCGATTTACGGCACGGCTCCTTCGTCGCGGGCGTTCTGGATTCCCGAGCGGATCATGGACGAAGGCGTGATGGGCAAAGTCTCGGCACTCGGGTATTCGCATGTTTTCGCCGACCAGTTCCGCCACATCCTTGATCGCTTCGGACGCTCCAGCACCTTGCAGGACGATGGCTACCGGATCAACCGCATCAACGGACTGAACACCATCGTCATCAACGACCAGGCCTCGACCTTCCGCTTCCGCAATACCGACAGCGGACTGGATTCGAATCTCCGCCAGCTCCTCTCGCGCAAGTCGCGGAGCGGCGAGCAGCACCAGTTGCTGGTGCTTTACAGCGATTGGTCGGACTTCCGCACCAAGGCGAATGCCGATGCGTATGACAACAACATCGCGTGGCTCGCCAGCCGTCCGTGGGTCGAGCTGGTCGGTCCCGATCAGGTCGCGCGCGGCGCGGTGGATCTCTCACTTCCACCAGATGGAAACGGTGATCAGTTTGCTTCACTGGAGAGAGGAAACACCAGCTTCGGACGCAAGCTCGGGCCGTTGTGGGTCGATCACTCGACGGAAGGGAATTACGACAACTGGTATTTCGGCACCAGCATCGAGGAAAGCCTGCGCGACAAGGTCTTTGAAATCCGCCCCGGGATTCCCATCGACCGTGCGGGCGACGATTTCTTCGGAGTGCAGTCGTTCAATAACGCCGGTGCCGGCATCGCCGCCGATGCATGGAGCAACGTTTCATCCCTGCCGGACACCGCGCTGGGTCGCCTCGGCCGGGGCACCTATCACGCTTCCACCTTCCTCGCCGGATGGCATGCCGAGGACAACTCGGATTTGAGAACCTACTCGACGGGTGCCTTCATCTATCCGGATACGAGCCTGGATCAGCTCGCCGGATTTTCGAAACAAGCGCAGTCGCAGGCGCGGTTTGCCTCGATCTATCAAGCGGTCGCAAGCTGGGCGGCCTCACCACCCGCCACGGCGGAGGCGGTGAGTCTCGATGTGGATCTCGATGGCGAAAGCGAATACATCCTGCGCAACGGCAAGGTGTTCGCGCTGTTCGAGTCACTCGGCGGTCGCTGCACCGCTGCATGGTCGCGCGATCCGGCGACTGGGCGGACCCTCCAGGTGATCGGCAACCACCTTTCGGCATCCGGCACGGAGAACGAGCAGGAAGGCGCGTCCAACAGAAATGTGGACGGCAGCATTCTCGCCCGCCGCACTTCGGCGTTCAAGGACTGGTGGGCGATCGGGGGCAGCGGCGGCACCAGCCAGTTTGTGAACTCGCTCTACACCGTGACCTCCGCGCCCGCGGGCACCGGCTGGACCTTCACGGCTCCCGGTGGTGGCGTGACGAAAACGATCACCCTCGGAAATACGGCGGACAAACTGGTCGGCGCGTATTCGCTGGCGGCGGGCTACACGAAATTGTTCGTCCGTTTCGGCCTCAGCCCGGATCTCGACGATCTGCTGGTCCGCGGCCAGCAAGGTCTCGCCACGCTTGCGGCGGCGGGTGGTGTCACCGTTTCCAATACGACGGGCTACGGTCTCGTTTCCGCCAAGGTCGGACTCGATGCGGGAGTGACGTGGCAGTCGTCCGCCACCGACGATGACCTCAGCACCTACGACACCCTCGTCATGCGGAACCAGGCGCAGGTCCAACAGATCGAAGTGGAGAGCCAGAGCACGAGCTTCACCGTTTCCCTGTCCCTCACCACGCAGGTCACCGACGGCGACAGCGACGGTCTGCCTGCCGATTGGGAAACCGCGCATGGCCTCAATGATACCGACGCCACCGGAGACAACGGCGCCAGCGGCGATCCGGATCATGACGGCATCACCAACATCGTCGAATGGTTGGTCGGACTGAATCCGCAGGTGGTGGACAATTCCTCCTATCCGAAACTGGCGATCTCCAAAATCTCCGGCGGAGTTCATCTCTCGTTCCCGACTCTGGCGGGCCGCAAATATCAGCTTCAGGAATCCACCACTCTGGGCGCGTGGAATGCCTTCGGCGCGCCGCTGATCACCGCGCCGGATGCCCTGCCCGGCACGTTCGCAACCGACGACATAGCCACCCTGCCGAAGCGTTTCTATCGGATGCTCATCACGCCCGCTCCCTGATCGATCATGAAAACCCTCCGCGCGTTTGTTGTTCTGTCGTTTTTCCTGCTTCTCAGCGGCGGTTCCGCGTTCGCCGTCCTGGCGAACGCATGGCACATTCCTTCCAACACGCAATCCGGAGTGCCGTCCACCATGCGGGATCCGTTTGTGGAGATCGCTCCCACGGGCAGCTTCACCGTCTATACCGGATTTTTCAAAAACAACGGCGCGGGTGGAAATCAAAACGGCGGCCTGCTTTACTATCGGAATGCGACGGTGAGCGGTGCTTGGCAAAGCGTGGCGCTGGACTTTCATGCGAACTATCCGAGCAACGCGGACGTGCAGAACCAGTTCTGGAAAGCGACCATCAATCTCGGGGCCGGCGGTCTGAATGCGGCAGCCAGCGATGTCATCCAGTATTATATCAAGACCACCTTCACGGACCGGGACATCACCTTCCTCTACGGGGGCGACCTTGACGGGAATCACCTGAGCACCGGGACAGAGGCGACGGCGCAGGCTGCTCCCTACTCGTTCCGCAACCGCCCGGCATGGATCTTTCATGCGGGAAACCGGGTGACCAATGGAACCAGCGTCCAGTTCTGGAGCAAGCTCGGCTACATCACCGACGCTAACAATCTCGCCACCCGCTGGGCCACCAGCGGCGCGGTCTATTACACCACGGACGGCGCCACTCCCGCGGGATCTCTCGGTGTCGGATCCGGAACCACCCAGATCGCCATCTGCACCTACGATCATCCGGAGAGCAACAATCAGGGTGGACAGAGTGTCGCCGGGACTCCGATGTGGTGGGCTGCGACGGCACCGGCGTTGCTCGATGCCCTTCCGATCGGCAGCACGGTCAAATACAAGATCAGCTTCTGGCACACGGATAACAGTGAGGAGAAATTCGCGGATAACAACGCGGGCACCTCGAACCAGGTGTTCACTTTCACCAACGGCACTTTGGGCGATCCCGTGCTGACGGTGAACGGCGTGAATGGCAACTATACCACCACCCATGTCTTCGTCGATGAAACGGCCAGTGACTCGCGTCCGCTCTCCATCACTTTTGCCCCCGGTCAGGCGAACCTCACGGACGTCGAAGTCTTCACCAATCTCGACCGCCGCGATCTCGCCCAACTCGATGCGAACGGCGATGGCATCGAGGACGGAATCAAACCGCCCGACGGCAACAACGCCACCGTCGGTGACAACAATTATTTCACCGCCCACACCATGACCAACGCGGGTAGTGGAAATTACACGCTCACCCTGAACGCGCAGAAAACCGGGGCCTACCGGCTCACCGCCCGTTGGAAGGTCCAGGGCGATCCTGCGTGGCGCTGGTTCACCAATGCCGGACGCCGGGATCATGCCATCGTTGTTTCTCCGGTGGATTCGAAAAACATCAGCCTCTATGAAATGAACGTGCTCAACGTCGAGTCGAGCGACAACACGCCCAACGATTCGAACGACGATTTCGCGAACCGCAGCACCTTCGAGGATCTCTACAACGCTCCGAACGCGCCGCACAATTCCAGCAACCGCTGGGAACTCGACTATCTGAAAAACCTCGGCTGCAACTGGCTGTGGTTCCAGCCGATCCACCCGATCGGCACGGAAGGGCAGGATTTCTATCCAGGCAGCCCGTATGCGGTGAAGAATTTCTTCGAGATCAATCCGCTGATGTCTGTTGGAAATACCCGCGAGTCGGCGATGCTGGCATTCCAGGGCTTTGTCAGCGCCGCGGACAACAAGGGCGTGGGCGTGATGCTGGATGCCCCGTTCAACCACACCTCTCCGGATGCCGAGGTTTCCACCGCGGGCGTGCCGTTGTTCGGGGGAACGGCGACGAGCGAGATCCGGAACACCGAGGCGCGCTTCTATTCGCAGTCCGGGAACTACGGTGCCCGCGCTTCCAGTGCGGCGAATATTGCCATCGCTCCGGACCGTGGCGACTTCGGAAAATGGAACGACGTGCGCGATGTGTTTTTCGGAAACTACTCGGCCCTCGTCAGCCTGAATCCGCAGGACAACGGCAACTATAACAACGAGGGCGATTTTTTCGACTTCGGCGGATCCAACTTTGATGCCGTCACCCGCAACGTTTGGAAATACTTCGCTGAGTATCCCTTGTTCTGGCTGGATAAAACGGGAGTGCCCGCCGGATCCGACATGGCCACGCAAACCACCAAGGGCATCGACGGCCTGCGCGCCGACTTCGGCCAGGGCCTGCCGCCGCAGTTGTGGGAATACATCATCAACAAGACCCGCACCCGGAAGTGGAACTTCGTCTTCATGTCCGAGTCGCTCGATGGCGGCGCGGTGACCTATCGCTCGAACCGGCATTTCGACATCCTCAATGAAAACATCGTCTTCCCGCTCGCCAGCGCAAGTAACCCCGGCGACTACCGGAGCATCTTCGACTCGCGTCGGAACGCTTATGGCCAGGGCCTCGTGCTGCTGAACAACACCTCGCACGACGAGGAAAACTACACCGATCCTTTCCAAGCGCTCGTCCGCTACGGCGTGGTGAATACCGTGGATGGCGCGCCGCTGGTCTTTCCGGGGCAGGAGCTTGGGATCTCGCGCACCTTCGGCTATCAGAGTTATGAAACGAACTTCGGCAAACAGATCGCCCACTTCAAGAAGTTCAACTCCATGATGCCGATCTGGAACGATACGAATTACGGCAACGACCAGCTCTATCCGGTCTATGCCGGCATCGGCCAGGCGCGTCTCTCCAGCAAAGCGCTGCGCAGCTCGAACCGCTATTACCTCGATCAGACCGGCGGAGCGGGGACTCATGGAAAAATCTTCTCCGTGGCTAAATATGAAACCAAGAACGCGTCGCCCGCCGCTGCGGATGTCGTTTTCGCCTTCGCCGATACGGACCGCGATTACACCGGTGCCGGAACGTTCAACGTCAGTCAGGATACCGACAGCAATGGCGTGAACGACTACGGCATCAAGCCCGGCCGCTCGTATAACGTGAAGAACATCGCCGCCTACACCGCGATCCGCTCGAACCGGCGGTCGATCTGGCAGTGGCGCGCCGCTCCCTATGGCGAGGCGGACGTAGCCCAGCCGCGTCTCGGTTCCGACATTCTGGCGAACGGCATCTATGTCTCCATGAACCGCGTGCCGCTCACCGATGGCGATTGGTCGTCCGCGCCCTTCGAGGCCCAGTATCTGAAACTCTACGATGTCACCCCGCCGCCCGCGCCGGGAGCGCCCGCGGCGGATCTCGCTTTGTTTGGCGCGGTGATCGGAAATCAGGTCACCTTTTCCTGGTCCGCCGCCAGCGATCCAGATGGCGGGGTTTCCGGCTTCTATCTACAGATCGGCACCACGCCCGGCGGCTTCGATCTGTTCAACGCCCAGACCACCGCCACCAGCCAGTCCGTCACCGTGCCCTACGGCACCACGCTCTACGCCCGCGTCCAGCAGATCAACACCGCCGGCATCTACGGCCCCTACAGCAGCGCCTCCGCCGCCGTGCAGTCCCTCGATCCCGCCGCCGATGCGGATGGCGACGGCCAGTCCAACGCCTCCGAGCAGACCGCCGGGACCAATCCGCTTTCCAACAGCTCCGTCCTGAAAGCCACCGCCACCGCGATTTCCGGAAACGACGTGATCGTCACCGTCGCCACCGTTCCGGGAAAATCCTATCAACTCGAAACCAGCACCACGCTCGCCCCGCTTTCCTGGAGCAATCTCAACTCACCCGTCACCGCCACCGGCCCGTCCACCGTCTTCACCCACACCGGCGGAGCAGGGGATGGGAAGCGGTTTTACCGGGCAAGAGTGGTGCCGTGAAGGGCAGCCATTTTAACGCCTGAAGCCTAGTAATGTTGCCTTCTCGTCCACCATGTGCGCGCGGACTGTTTCCCACTCGTTCGGAGTGAGAACGCTGAATCGGAAAATCCGGCTCAGTTCAGATGAGGTCAGTTTTTCTCTTACCGCACTCTGGATTTTGGCGATCCGCTCGGCTTTGCCCAAATTTTTCCATGCAGGCGTCACCACCCTGACGACTTCCGTGCCGTCGAATCCCGTGGCAGAGGTGAAAATCTTGTAAACCTGTTGCCCCGGGATCGCCTGGGAGATCGCGGTTTTGATTTTTTGGCGTGTTTCGGATTTCATACGGCGTGCTCGGTGATCCATGAATAGACTTGTTTGATCTGCTTGTAAAGGCGGGCGGCTGCCCGGGCATCCAGTGCCTTGGTTTCGTAACGTCCATGGGGGCCCCACTCATCGACCAATGCGGAAAACAAGGTCCACGTTCCCAAGTCCTGCCTCATCTCGGGAATCAGGCCGGTTTGCTCAATCAGTTTTTGAAGATCGTGTGTTTCAAGGGTGCTGGGCAGATACGGTTGTTCATTTCGACGGGTAATTGCCCATTTGAGGGCGCATTCCACCGAGTATCCCGCCAGGTAAACCGCTCCGTGATGGCGCTTGTTTTCCAGTAGGACCTGTGCGTCCACTAACCGGATTTTGGCAACCTCAAGATAGATAGTGCCGCGAGTTCCTCCCTTGCTTTTCTTGCTCATCTCTGGATCGTCATTAAGTTATCTGGAAAAAGATTTTATACATTCGAGCGATGATGTTTTCTGCCAAATTATGGCTTTGCCGCTTTCGCTGCCGCTTCGACTAGTGGTTTCGATAACTCAGAAAGAGATTTAGTCGTATCGGCAGCAATCTTTGTAAAGCGTTTCATTTCATCAATTGGTGTAACAATTAGTGGGTGTTTGTCGTAGATGCGTCCGGGTGGTGTTGCGATCGTGGTGAGGGTGTCGGCGCAGAGCTTTGCGAGAGCAGAATCAGGATTTGTGCCTTGATCGATATTCGTCATTTCTTTTCTAAATCCTTCAAAACACGTCGCAATTGCAGATTTATATCCATAGTCTTCTTCCAGTCGCTTGGCCAATGCCGCCTCTCGGCTGGCATAAATTGCTAGCCAAACTAGGGCGGCCACGAGTGGCAGTCGTGAAAGCCACATACGTATAAGTTCATTCCATTCAGGAGCTTTGTCGATGTGATAAACGGTCCAAAGTCCGTTGACTGCCAGTACTGCCAGAAGCAAAATAGATGTGATGAATACTTTTTGCCACATTCCCTGAGGTTTCAAGAATGTTTTGCGATGGTCGTCAAAAGCATGTGCAAGGCCAGCGGTTGTTGCTCCTCGCAACAGATTTTCGATTTTCTCCAATCGGTCAGTACTTTGAGAATCCAGTTCTCTCAGTCGGTTTTCGTATTGTGCTATATTTTCTTCCACTGTGGAGGCCTTATCGGCCAACCCTTTTGCTGTTGCAGCTGATTCCTCAGAGCTTTTTTTGTATTCTGCGACTGCGGTAGCTTCTGTGTCGACGGATCCCTTCGTCGTGCGGATTTCTGTGAGTAGTGCTGTTGCTGAATCTGTCGCGGATTGTGCCCGGGATTTGAGCCCTTTGATTCCGTCGCTCGTTGAGTAACTTCGGTCAGTGTGCGGTCAAGATTTGCTCTTACTGAGTCTGCATGTTCTTGAGCCTTTTGAATATGGTCGGATTTAGTGGCGATGATTGCTTGTTCGCTTGCGATCTGAGTCATAGATGCTGCCGATTGCGTGGATATATTTGCTATATCTGCCATTCGTGTTTGGGCTTCCGAAACAATTGTGGCAATCGCTGCTTGTGACTCTGTCGTTGTGGCTGTTGCGGTTTTTGCCAATTCGACCAAACCCACGATTGTTGCCAAATTTGCCTCGGCATTACTGACGATTTCCTGCAATCGAATGAGGAGATCTTCATCCGCTTGCGCATTTCCCTTTGAAGGATGATTTGGTTTGTCGGCCATAATTAGGTTCGGTTTGAGTCAGTGATCAAATGTGGCGCACATGTTCACAGTCCCAGCGGTCTCGTCAGGGGGAGACCGAAGGTTTTGCGGGTGGGTCTGCTGGATTCGAGGGACCAGGGCCAGAGGGCGTCGGCGGCGTGTTGGATGACGGCGCGGCGGACGTTGAGGGTGTGCATGAGATCGTTGCGGGAGAGGCGGGAGAGTTCCTTGGTGCGGGTGGCTTCCTGCTGGGTTTCTTTTTCGCCGCGGTAGGCGGAGAGGAGATCTTCGAGGGCGGTGATCTGTTCGGGCTTTTTGTAGCCGGGGAGGGCGTCAGCCTTGGCGCGTCCAATCAGGGTTGTGGCGCTCTGGAGGAGGGAGGCGCGGCTGGAATCGAGGCGGGTGCCGATGAGGTAGCCGTCGGTTGCGAAGTTGGTGTCCGGATCGCCGTCTTCGGAGAGCATCTTGTGTTTTTGTTTGGCGGCGCTCTGGACGGCTTGGAGGCCGGTGAGGAGGGATGTGGCGGCTTTGGTGCTCTCGAGGGTGGCGGCGGCGGATTCTTCGGCATCGATCCCGGTTTTGGTGGCGCGGCTGCGAGCCTCGGCGACGACGTCGGAAAAACCGGTGAGGTAGGCTGCGTCGATATCGCGGTCCTCGACGGCGGTGGCATTGGCGAGGGCGGCGGCTTTGACGTCTTCGGCCAGCTTGATGTCATCGAGCTGGGCTTGGTTGAAGTAGCTGCGGGTGGCGGATTTCTCGGCAGGTGATCCGGTGGCGGGCGGGGTGGTGGTGTCTGACATGGTTTGTTTCCGTTAGGGTGGATCAGGCTCTAGCGGGTTCTAATGCAAAACGCACGGCATTTTAGTGAGTGCCGATTTGGTGCTTTTTGGATTTTCGAGGTGAGTTTGATGGAAATCGGGCTCCGGTGAATCAAATCGTGGGTTCGGGGAATTATTTCAGAGTGAAAACAAAGGTTTTTGCGGAATGGGGGATGATTTCCGGTGCGCGGGTGAAACAAAATAACTGTTGGGGGAATGAATCCGGGGTTGGGTTGTTGGGGATCGGATGGAAAACAAATTTCTGCGGGGCACCTGCTGAGAAAATCGGGGGCGGGGGGAATCATTCCGGGTGTCGGGTGAATCGGATCGAGGCTCGGGGGAATATTTTCGGGGCTCCGGGGAATGATTTCGAGGGGCGGGGGAAGAAATGCGGGACTCGGGGTGAGGATTTCCAGGGGGAGATGGAGGATTTCCGGAGGCGGAGAAATCGGGGTGAGACAGGGAGGACTTTCTGTGTCACGTCGGGGCTTGCCCTGACGGATTTCCCGGGCATGCTTCGCGGCGTTGTGAGTTCCATTCCGGTCGAGCCATCCATGGAAGCCTTCGCTGAGCTGGCGAAGCGGGGCAATGTCGTGCCCGTCTACACCCAGCTTGCCGCAGATTTCGAGACCCCGTTGTCCGCCTACCTCAAGTTGCGGGATAATCGTCATTCGTTTCTCCTAGAGAGCGCTGAAAGCACCGAAAAGGGCGGCCGCTGGTCGATCGTCGGCAGCGGACCTCGCCTCATATTCGAGGCTCGGGACAAGGAAATCACCATCCGCGATGGCTCTAAAGTCCGGACGTTTACCGCGGAGGACGATGTCTTGGCCGCGCTGGAGCGCGAAATGTCACCCTACAAGCCGGTCACCCACGGCGCGCTGCCGCAATTCTCCGGCGGGAT
>JBDSNC010000199.1:0-6473 GCA_039915545.1 Luteolibacter sp. | reverse complement strand
TCATCGGCCGCGGTCACAACCAGCGTGTTCAAAAAGGCAGCACGACTCTTCACGGTGAGATGGACGCGCTCGAAAACGCCGGCCGCCAGAGCGCGTCGGTTTATCAGGAATGTGTCATTTACACCACACTCTCCCCCTGCCCCATGTGCAGCGGCGCGATCCTGCTCTATGGCATCCCAAAAGTAGTGATCGGTGAAAACGTGACCTTCATGGGCGACGAGGAGCATTTGAAATCCCGCGGGCTGACCTTGGAAGTGCTCAACGACCCGGAATGCATCGAGATGATGACAAATTTCATCGGCGACAAGCCGGAGCTCTGGAACGAGGACATCGGCGAACCGTGATTTCCTGTTTGCCGATCATCAAGGCTGCCTGAGGATCTGATATCGACATCCCGGCCGGGTCCATTCATCGTCCCGACGCGCATGAATCCCCTGAAAGCCATCTCCATCGTCCTTCTCGCGAGCGCCGCCACTGCGACCGCCGCCCCCCGTTTCGCGCTGGTGCGGGTCAAGGACATTTACGTCGCCCTGCCCTCGACTACCAACTTGCAGCAGGAAATCAAAAAGGAGCGCGACGAGATCATGAAGGACGAGCGTGCCGAGCAGCTCCGGAAAATCCTCACCGAGCTCCAGACGCTCCAGACCCAGCTCTCGGACAAGAACAACCCACTCGACGAGACAACTGGCAAAAAACTCGCCCGCAGTTACGAAATCAAGCGCCAGGAAGCGCAGACGTTGCAGCAGGAATTCGAGAGTTTCAAGACCGAGAAGGAAAAGGTCATCAACAAAAAGATGGTCGCCGGGATGCGCGCGTCACTCGACCGGATCGTGAAAGTTTCCAACAAGATCGCGAAGGAAAAGGGCTTCGACTCTGTTTTCGACAGTTCAGGCAACACCAACACCGGCGTCCCGTTTGTTCTCTATACCAAAAAAGCGCCCGACCTCACCGAAGACGTGCAGGCGGCGCTAAAGGACAGCGAAGCCGCTCAGAAACCGGTTGAAAAACCCGCCGCCAAACCTTAAATCCCCTCATCATGGAATATCTCACAGAGGCGCTCAAAAGCCACTTCACCTGGGGCCTCCTTCTCGGCCTGCTCATCGCCGCTTTCATCTGGAAATCCGGTTTCACCGCCCGCCGCGCCGTCGCCCGCGATCTCAAGCGCGTGGAGGACGAGATGAAAAACCTCCAGAGCCATCTCAACACCCAGCTCAAGATCAACGCCAGTGGCAACGAAGCTCTCCAGACCGAGTTGGAATCCCTGCGGAGGCAGAACGAAACGCTCCGGGTGAACAACGCCGCACTCCAACAGAAGCCCGGGCGCGCCGAGCAGAAGCTGTTACAGATTCAGGAAATCGCCATCCGCATCATGCGCGAGCAGGCTCCGGGATTCGCTCCGGCATGGGAAAAAGCCCTGCGCCAGGGCGAGGCGGAAGTCGATGCGTCGGAGTCCGGTTTGAAAAAACTCGTCCGACGCGTGATTCCTGGACTCGGAAATTCATCCGCCGCCCAGTCCACGCTCACGGTCGCGGAGGACCCGTCAGAGAATTGTTGATCCAAAAAGTAGTCTTGGACTTCAGTCCAATGCCTTTAAGAATTGGACTGAAGTCCAAGACTACTTTAATCCAGATAGGGGTTTTCAACCGCTTCCTCACCGACTGTCGTTCCAGGTCCGTGGCCTGGCAGAATTTTGGTTTCAGCAGGCAGCGTCATCAGGTGCTTGGCGATACCGTCCAACAACTGCGTGGTGCTGCCGCCCGGCAGATCGGTCCGGCCGATGGAACCGGCGAAAAGCGTGTCGCCGGAAAACACAACACCGTGATCTACCAGATGAAACGTCACACTGTCGGTCGCGTGTCCCGGAATATGGGCGAGTGAGAATTCCAGCCCCGCGAGCTTGAGCGTTTTCCCCATCTCAAAGCGCACATCAATCTGATAGGGCGGCACCGAGATCGGCAGCCCCCATCCGCGCGCCGCGGATTCGAGCGTTAGGTCTTTGGAATATTCCTCCAACGCGTGCAGCTTCGCCCCGGAAGCCCGCAGCGCCGCAGCGTCGGTGACGTGGTCGTAGTGCTGGTGCGTGAGAAGCACATGATCGACCCGCACGCCGCGTTCGGTGATCCAATCGGTAATCCCCTCAGGCGCGTCGATCAGGAGATTTCCATCGGGAGTTTCGATCAGATAGCCGTTCGTTTGGACAAAGCCGCCGGTGTAAAGGGAGATTTTCATGATGAGATGATAGAGAGTGGTTTCAACAAAAACGCCCCGTCCGGAATGAACGGGGCGCTTTGGAGATGATGGAGAAATCCTTGGCCGGATCAGGCTTTCCGCGCGCGGATGGCGAGGATGAGCATGAAGGCACCGAACACCAGCTGGACGATGCCCCAGGAGATGTTGATGTTGTGGCCGAGGGATTTTGTGTAAATGTCGCTGCCTTGGGTGACGAGACCGTAGCCGGTCAGGATCAGCCCGAAGAGCGTGAAGAGAATGCCAATCGGCAGGCGGAGATCGAAGTTCATTGATGGGTGGAGTTGGAGTTTACCAGAAGATGATGTTGAGGATCACCGCGATGAGCAGAACGACGCTGCCAACGACGGCAGGGCGCTTCCAGAGAGGTTCGCCCTCTTCCTTGATTTTGTCCGTCAGGGAATAGACCAGACCGACGAGTTCCGCGTCCGTTTTCGTGCGCTTGGTGGCCAGGGACACGCCGATGGTGATGACGAAGCAGAAGGTCCACGCGACGATGGCGAGCCAGAAATTCTGAGCCATGCTGGAGGTGAACTGGAAGTGGCTGTTGATCCAAGCTCCTTTGACGCCCGGGATGGTCTCACCCACCTTGAGAATCTGCGGGGAACTGATGCCATGGAAAATCATCGCGCAGATGGTTCCCGACAGCAGGCCGTAGAACGCGCCGTGACCGGTCGTCCGTTTCCAGAACATGCCGAGCAGGAAGGTGGCGAACACCGGTGCGTTGACGAAGCCGAACACCAGTTGCAGGAAGTCCATGATGTTGTTCACGTTCTTCGCCACATAGGCAAAGGCGATGGAAATGATAATACCGGCGACGGTGGCGAACTTGGCCATCCACATGTAGTGGGAGTCGGATTTGCCTTTGCCGATGTAGGACTGATAGATATCATAGGTCCAGACAGTGTTGAAGGCGGTGACGTTGCCGGCCATGCCGGACATGAACGAGGCCATCAGCGCGGTGAGGGCGAGGCCCAACATGCCGGTCGGGAGGTAGTGGGCGATCAGCGAGGGAATGACGAGGTTGTAGTCGGTCGTGCCGGTGACACCAAGCGGGATGCTGTAGTTGGATCCGGCTTTGGCCGCGAGGCCGAGGGCGATCATGCCGGGAAGAATCACGATGACCGGAAAAAGCATTTTCGGAATCGCACCGATGATCGGAGTACGGCGGGCATCGCCCATCGTCTTGGCCGCCATCGCGCGCTGGACGACGAGGAAGTCCGTGCACCAGTAACCAAAGGAAAGGACAAAACCGAGGCCGAAGACCATGCCGAACCACTCGACGCCCATCGGGTTCATGGTGGATCCCATGTATTTCCACGAGTGGACAAACTGGTCACCGCTGGTTGCGGTCAGAGACTCCTTCAAACCGTTCCAGCCGCCCAGGTCATTGAGACCGATGATGACCAGCGGAGCGAAGCCGAGCACGATGAGGAAGAACTGAAGCACTTCCGTGTAGATCGCCGAGGAAAGTCCGCCTTTCAAAACGTAGGCGAGAACGACGACGGAGGACACGACCAGCGAAACGTTGTAGTCCCACTTCAGCAGCAGATGCAAAAGTGCGGCCAGCGCGTGCAGCGAGGCACCCGACGAAGCCACGGTCATCAGGGCGAAGGAAACCGCGTTCAGTCCGCGGGTTTTCTCATCGAAGCGCAGTTTCAGGTACTCCGGTACCGAGCGGGCTCGCGAGCCGTAGTAGAACGGCATCATGAACACCGCGAGGAAGATCATCGCCGGAATGGCACCCACCCAGTAGAAGTGCGAGGTCATGATCCCGTATTTCGCACCGGAGGCCGCCATGCCGATCACTTCCTGCGCACCGAGGTTGGCGGAAAGGAAGGCAAGACCGGTAACCCAGACTGGAATCGAGCGCCCGGAGGTGAGGAAATCGGAGGCCGACTTCACATACTTTTTCATGACGAAGCCGATGCCGACGACGACCAGGATATAAACTCCCAGAATCAGATAGTCCACCAGGTGGAGATCGATTTTCGGGGCGGTGGCGGATTCTCCGATGCTGAGTGCGCCTGAGGCGAGGAATGAAATGGAGTCGATGATTTGCATGGGTATTTGGAAAGTGTCCTGAAAGGGCGGTTGTCGCCCCCCTCGCATGACGAGGGGGATTCAAGTTGTTATTTTCCGCAAGGGCGAAGTGTTACTCAGCGGAGAATTTAAAAACCATCGAGTGCTTGTAGGTCTCGCCCGGACGAAGGACCGGCGACGGGAACTTCGGCTGGTTGGGAGCATCCGGGAAGTTCTCGGTTTCCAACGCGAAGGCCGTGCGCTTCGCGTAGGCGACTCCACCTTTGCCGATGGAGGCACCATCGAGGAAGTTTCCGCCGTAGAACTGGATCGCAGGCTGATTGCTGGAAATCTCCATCACGCGGCCGGACTTGGGATCCTTCACCCGGGCATCAAGGCGGACGCCCTCACCCTTTTTGATCACCCATGCGTGGTCGTAGCCGCCGGCCAGTTTGAGCGCTTCGAAATCGGCTTCCACGCGGTCACCGATGACGGTGGGCTTGGTGAAATCCATCGGAGTGCCGGCTACAGGAGCTAGCTCTCCCGTCGGGATCAGGCCAGCGTTGGTGGGCAGGAATTGATCAGCGTTCAGCGTCAGGACGTGGTCGTTGATGCTCGTGTTCGGATCGCCCGAGAGGTTCCAGTAAGTGTGCTGGACGATATTGAGGATGGTCGGAGCGTCGGTGGTGGCGACAGCCTGCCACTTGAGTTCGTTGGCGTCGTCGAGGCTGTAGGTGACCTTCACGGTGAGATTTCCAGGATAGCCTTCCTCACCGTCCTTCGCGACGTAAGTGAATTCAACAGCGTCCTTGCCGACCGCTTTTCCGCTCCAAACCACCTTGTCAAAGCCCTTCAGCCCGCCGTGGAGATGGCACGGGATGTCGCCGGGATGATTGTTGGTGGCCAGGGTGTATTCCTTGCCGTCCAGAGTGAATTTGCCGTCCTTGATGCGGTTGCCGAAGCGGCCGACGGTGGCACCGAAGTATTGGGTGTTGGTGAGCCAGCCGGCCAGCGTGTCGTAGCCGTGTGTGACATCCACGACTTTTCCGGCTTTGTCGGGCACTGCCATGGAAACCAGGATCGCTCCGTATTCCGTGACCTTGGCGACCAATCCGTTCTTGTTGGTCAGGGTGAAAATCTTGATTTCGTGACCATCGGGCATTTTCCCGTAGACCTCTTGTTTCAGCTCTGTTTCAGCGGCCATAATGAAGGCGTTCTGACAGGTGAGAACGCCGATGGCCAGTGCGGAAATCAACAATTGGGGTTTCTTCATACGCCAATGGGTTTCGCTGATATCGGGAACATTGCCAAGTGCGAATTTCACCCCGTTTAGGGGGTGACGGACCGGCTAACAAGTGATAGTCATCAGAGATGACAAGTCAGGAAAACTGGAAAACAATGCTGGCCGCCATTTTGGAGGAATTCGGATGCCAAACCGGCACCCTCCACCGCTCCGACGACGGCAGAACCCTCGATCTCGTATGTCAGATCGGAGTGCCGGACGGCTTGCTGGACAAGATTTCCCACATTCCCTTCGGCAAGGGCATCGCCGGTGCCGCGGCGGAGAGCAGGCAACCCGTCGAACTCTGCAATCTCCAGCAGGACCTCGGCGGCGTGGCGAAACCCGACGCCCGCCAGACAGGTGTCTCAGGCTCGGTCGCCGTGCCGGTTTTCTCCGGGCAGAACGACGGGGTCATCGGCACGCTGGGAATCGGCAAATACGCGCCCTACGAATTCACCGAAGACGAAAAGCAGCGGATCGCCGGACATGCCGCCCGCATCGCCGCGCTTTTCGAGGATAAAGAAGGCTGAGGTGGTTGACCCGGCCGAGGATGTCATTAGACTCACGCCATGAACACGGTGGAATCAGCAACCAAGATTCTCGATACGATGCTCGGTCATCTCGGCTTCACGGCCACGATCGAGGTCCAGGAAACCCACGACGGCCCCTGCCTGCAAATCCATTCCGGCGAAAGCGAGGCCATCATCGGCAAGGACGGCGACCGCCTCGACGACCTGCAATACCTCGTAAACCGCATCCTGCGGCGGCATTCCCCCAAGGCCGAGCGCGTCAAGGTGGACTGCTCGCATTTCCGCTCCATCCAGGAGGACCAGCTCAACGAGGAAATCCGCGGCATCGCCGAGCGGGTGAAGGCGACCGGCAAGCCCTTCCAACTGCGCCCGTTCAACGCCTACTATCGCAG
>JBDSNC010000194.1:0-13287 GCA_039915545.1 Luteolibacter sp. | reverse complement strand
TTTTCCTCGTCGCCTACACCATCGCCTATCTGATTTCCGGTCGCATCACCGACCTGATGGGGACCCGCGCCGGAATGGTTCTTTTTGTCACTTGGTGGTCGATCGCCAACATGATCACCGCCGGCGTGCAGGGCATGCGCTCGATGTCGATCTGCCGCTTCACCCTCGGTCTGGGCGAGGCCGGTGTCTGGCCTGCCGCGTCGAAGGCCGTATCCGAGTGGTTTCCCGCCCGCCAGCGCGCGCTGGCCATCGGCTTTTACACCATGGGGGCCACCATCGGTGCCACTCTCGCTCCCTATATCGTCATCCCTCTCGCCACTTATCCGTATGCGGAGAAACTGCCCGCCGTGGCGAATTTCATCGGTCACGGCGTGGGTTGGCGCGTGGCATTTATCATCACGGGAGCCGCCGGATTGTTGTGGCTGATCCCCTGGCTCCTTCTCTATCGCCAGCCCCGCGAAAACCGCTTCCTCGGCGCGGATGAACTCGCATTGATCGAAGAAACCTCCGAAGAGGATGCCGCCAAGGAAGCCGGCAAGCCATGGTCGTGGGGCCAGGTTTTCACCTTCCGCGGGACTTGGCATCTCCTGATAGGCCGCCTGATCACTGATCCGGTTTGGTATTTCTATCAATTTTGGTTCGCCAAATACCTCTCCAGCGACCGGCACCTGAACCAGGAGCAACTGAAGATCACCTGGATCGTTTACGCCGCCGCCGGCGTCGGCAGCCTGCTCGGCGGCTGGCTTTCCGGCCGTCTCGTCGCCAAGGGCATGGCACCCGCCCGCAGCCGCATGTGGGTGATGTTCGGCTGCGCCTGCCTGATGCCGCTCTCGCCATTCATTTCCCAAATCACCGGCCTGAATCTCGCCATGACGCTTGCCGCCTGCACCGTCGTCGCCTCACTCGCCTGGCTGATCAACATCAGCTCGCTGGTGGTCGATCTCGTGCCGAAGCACTCGCTGGGCACCGTCTTCAGCGTCGTCGCCACCGGCAGCACGATCGGCGGCATCGTCATGAACATGATCGTCGCCACCATGGTCAGCGGCCCGTCCACCAAACCCGCCGGCTTCCTCGATCAGGCGATCAAATCCGTCTTCGGCGGACTGCTGGAGCAAGTTCAGGGCCACGGCTACGGCCAGTGGTTCCTCATCATGGCCTTCCTTCACCCCGTCGCCTGGCTGCTGCTTTGGTTCGCCCGCATTCATCGTCCCGCATCCTCCCCCGTCACCGTCTCTCCATGATTATTGAACCCCCATCTACTAACAGACAGCTCCTCGCCGTCAACCTTTGCTGCGACCTGGCCGTCATCGGCGGCGGGCTATCAGGGGTTTGTTGCGCCATCACCGCGGCCCGCACCGGAGTCAAGGTCGTGCTCGTCCAGGATCGGCCCGTGCTCGGCGGCAACGCTTCGAGCGAGGTCAGACTGTGGATCCTCGGTGCCACCTCCCACATGGGAAACAACAACCGCTGGGCACGCGAGGGCGGGGTGATCGATGAAATCCTCGTCGAGAACATGCACCGCAATCCCGAGGGGAATTCTCTAATCCTCGATACCATCCTGCTGGAATGGGTGCTCAAGGAATCCAACATCACCCTGCTGCTCAACACCGCCGTCCACGATCTGGAAAAGTCGGACGGCGACAGGATTGGATCCGTGCGCGCGTTCTGTCCGCAGAACTCGACCTGTTATAAAATCACGGCACCGCTGTTCTGCGATGCGAGCGGCGATGGCATCGCAGGCTTTCTGGCAGGAGCTGCCTTTCGCATCGGCGGAGAAGGGCGCGAGGAGTTCGGCGAATTGTTCGCTCCCGAAAAGGCCTCCTCCGAGTTGCTGGGACATACCATCTATTTCCATTCCAAGGACACCGGACGACCTGTCAAATTCACCGCTCCGAGCTTTGCCCTTTCCGACATCACGAAAATCCCACGCTGGCGCGATTTCAAGGCCGGCGAGTGTGGCTGCCGGCTTTGGTGGATCGAGTGGGGCGGCGCGCTCGACACCATCCACGACAGCGAAATCATCAAGATGGAACTTTGGAAAGTCGCCTACGGAGTCTGGAACCATATCAAGAATTCCGGCCAGTTTCCCGAAGCCGAAACCCTCACGCTGGAGTGGGTCGGCACCATTCCCGGCAAGCGCGAGAGCCGCCGTTTTGAGGGCGACGTCATCCTCACCCAGCAGGACATCGTCGAGCAACGCGTCCATCCCGACGCCGTTTCATTCGGCGGTTGGGCCATCGACCTGCACCCCGTGGAAGGTGTTTTCAGCCCACAGTCCGGTTGCACCCAATGGCATTCCAAGGGAATCTATCAGATTCCGTGGCGCAGCATGTACAGCCGGAACATCCCCAATCTCATGCTCGCCGGGCGCATCATCAGCGCGTCCCACGTGGCTTTCGGCAGCACCCGCGTCATGGCCACCTGCGCCCACGGCGGCCAGGCGGTTGGCATGGCCGCCGCGCTCTGCCTCAAACATGATGTCAGCCCACGCGAACTCTTGAAACCGGAGCTCATGCGCGAACTCCAGAACGCCCTTCTGCGCGGCGGCCAGTATATCCCCGGCTTCTCCCTTGAAGACCCCGCGGACCTTGCCCGCAGCGCGCAAATCACCTCCACCAGCGAGCTGGCACTTTCCGCACTTCCCTCCTGTGGTGAAACCCTCGCCCTCGCCGACTCGTGGGCCATGATGCTGCCTGTTTCAGAAGGTCTGATGCCCGTCGTCGGTGTCACTCTTGACGTCACCGCGCCCACCACCCTGCGTGCGCAACTGAGGATCGCCGAAAATCCGGACAACCACACTCCCGAGGTCGTTCTGAAATCCCTCGACATCACTCTGGTTGCAGGCACGGCGCAGGAAATCACGCTCGATTTCAAGACCCGGATCGACGCCCCCCGCTTCGCATTCGTCTGCCTTCTCAAAAACGAAAATATTTACGCTCACCTCAGCGATCAGCGCCTCACCGGCATCCTCGCCCTCTGTCAGGCGGGGAACAAAGCGGTCGCAAAATCGAACACCCAGTCCCCGCCCCCCGGCATCGGCATCGACACCTTCGAGTTCTGGACTCCAAAACGCCGTCCCGCCGGGAAAAACCTCGCTCTGACGATCGATCCGCCGCTCCGAGCATTCGGCGGCGGAAACCTCACTAACGGAGTCAGCCGCCCCACCCGTGGCAGCAACGCCTGGGTCGCCGATTTCTCCCAGGAGCAGCCGGTCATCCGTCTCACCTGGGCCACACCGCAGAAGATCTCGACCATCGAAATCGACTTCGACACCGACTTCGACCATCCCATGGAATCTGTCCTGATGGGGCACCCCGAGCGCGACATGCCGTTCTGCGTTCGCGACGTCAAGATTGCCTGCTCCGCGATGGATGATACCGCAGGCGCAACCGGCCAATCATCCACTAGCACCCTGACTCACCATGCGACACGGACCGTCGCCGAAATCATCGGCAACCATCAGACCCGCAGGATCATCACGCTCGAGAAGCCGATCACGACCGACTGCCTCGAACTCCACTTGCTCGTCCCGTCAATCACCATTCCCGCGGCACTCTTCGCCGTGCGCTGCTACGGCGCTTGAGCTAGCAAACGCCCTTTTGACCCATGAAATCCATGAAAACTCCCAGATGCCGACGTCTGAGCGCCAGCGGACAAAAGCCGGGCTTTGCACTCATTGTCACCTTGTCGCTGATGATTCTTCTGACCGTCATTGCTGTCGGTCTGCTCACCTTGAGCAGCATCAGCCTCCGGAACTCGTCATCGCAAAGCGCGCAGGCCACTGCCCGGGCGAATGCCCGGATGGCGCTGATGCTTGCGATCGGCGAATTGCAGAAATCGACCGGCCCCGACCAACGGGTCACCATGACTTCCGGTCTGAAAACGGGCCCTGAACCCCCGAATCCCAACTGGACCGGAGCCACCGACGTAAGTCCCGCCGCCCTGACTCCCGATGCGAAGTCCGCCAAAATCGGGTGGCTCGTGAGCGGCGAAAATCCGGATCCCGTCAAGGCCTTGACCAAGTCCGCCGAACTGAACCAAGGGGATGCGCTCAAGCTCGGCACCTATAACAACCCAGCTACGGCGACCACGGAACTGCTTGCACCGGTGGTCAATGTCACCCAGGGAAACAACAAATCCCGCTTTGCCTGGTGGATTGGCGACGAGGGCACCAAGGCCCGGGTGGATGTAGCCAGGCCGAAAACCGCCCCCACAGCGGATAGCGACCGCCTAACTCAATCCCAATCCCCGCTCGAAGCCGGATTCGCAAAACTCGGCAACACCTGGTCCGCCTTTGCTCCATCTCCTGGCGGGAGCATCGACAAGACCGCGTTGATCTCCATGCAGACGGCCTCGCTCGCGGCGGCAAACAAGACGCTCGCCACGGAGTATTTCAACGATGTCACCACCGGTGGCTTTGGACTGCCCGTCAACGTGGCCGCAGGCGGCATGAAGGCGGATCTTTCCCTCATTTTCGACAATTCCCAGCTCACCAAAAAATTCGGGGAACTCTATTGCGGCGCAACCCCGTCCGCCACGACTTGGAACGGAGCCCCGGTTTACGAATTCGCCACCAAGACTCCCGCCAAGTATTATCTCAGCGACGCGATCAGCAAGAACGGCAGCCTGCAAACCGGGCCGAACTGGGGAAATCTATGGAATTATGCCACCCTCTGGCAGGCGGCTACTGGCAACCAAATACCGGTGGTAGGAGCCCACCCGCTGGTCGAGTCGGATCTCCGCTACAAAACCTGGTTGCCCTACACCAACCACGATGAGGGGGCCTTCCGTCGGGATGTGCAACAAACTAACAGCCCGATCACCCCCGTGCTCTCGTTTTTTCAAATGGGCTTCCGCCTGAATTCCGAACTCGCCCCACCCGCCAATCCTCCCTCAGGCACGGTTTTCTACAAGGCGCAGCTCGGCATCCAGCCGGTGCTGGGTCTCTGGAATCCTTACAATGTCGCCATCAAGGCGGCTACCTATCGGTTTGACTGGGCACTGTATCCCTATTTGCGTTTCAACTATGCCAAGCCAACGGGTACCGGCAGCTACACCGACGGACGCCTGACGAAACTCTGGCTTCGCGAGGAGTGGACGTCGGGGGGAGCCGTCGTCCCCACTCCGGAAAATGGATCCTCCGGAAAATGGCTGCAGTTGGAGACTCCATCCATTGATCTTGAGCCGGGCGAATTCAGGCTCTTTTCGGTGGTCGATCGTATCAAGGTCCAGGCCGGTCAGACCTATACACTCAAGCCCGGATGGAGCGAGAAGGGCGCTTTCATCGTTGATCTCAAAGACGACGGGGGCAATGTGCGATTGGTGCCCAAGGGCTATCGTGCATGGTTCGGCGACATCGTCTTGCAGGACACCCAGAGCAGTGAAGTGAAAACCAAGTTTCCGTTGCTTGACCTCACTAAAGTGTCCTCGAGCTGGTTCACGCTCAAGTCCGGCAACAACGTCCTGATGCGCTCCACCGAGATCTGGAACGGTGGCAACGATCCTTCGGTGGCCACCGCTTTCAAGGTGCCCGAGCCGGTTGTTTCCGGTTCCTCCGGTGGACTCGAAACAAGCAAAACCACCTATCTGATTGATGATCTGGAAGGGGACAAAGTCACCCCCACCATCGCCACCTGGTCGTTCTTCATCCGCCCGACCAACCAGATTGAAGGGCCGGATGAAAACCAGAGGTTGCGCGGATGGATTGATTCGAATCCGCGCGCGCTGGTGACCAATTCACTTTGGGATGGATCGAAGGTCGGTAGCAGTGGAGAGCGCAGCGGATGGCACACCACCTCCCAGTTCGTGGGCGCGTGGAACGCACCGGGCAAGCCAAAGGTGGTGGGCGACGGAAGGGGCGGCAACCGCGGGCTGCTAGGCGAGGGGGGCAGTGCCATCTCCGAACCGGAAGTCAGCAAGGCCGGTGGTCGCTATCAGGGTTTCGGCGGTGCGGCCAACACCCAGTCCGGCGGCAGGACCCACGTCATCGTTTACGATGTGCCGCGCTCGCCGCTTGTTTCCCTCGGCCAGTTCCAGCACGCGCAGCTTTCACGTTATAATTTCGAGCCAGGGTTCGTGGTCGGAAACTCCTACGCCAACCCCCGAATCCCGCTGGGGTCCACGAGCAATCCGGATTTCGGCGGCATCAGCGGATTGAATGTCACGGACATTTCCCACGATGTGAACAAAAAGCTCTGGGACGGCTATTTCTTCTCCACACTGGGCCTGGACTACGTCGGTGGTTCCGGTTCCTCCTTCGACAAGTTCTTTGACATCAGGAAGATCGCATCCGGGACAGGCACTCTGCCCAATCCCCGCATGGTCTTCGCCCCGCTCCCGGGAGATGTCACGATCGACAAGATTCTATCCGAAAGTGCCGACCGCGCGCCGGAAGCCATCGCCGCGCGGATACTCGTGAAGGGCGCGTTCAACGTGAACTCCACGTCCAAGACCGCATGGAAAGCCGTGCTTGCCTCCATGGGCGCATCCCAGTTGCCCGTTCTAAATCCGCAAACAGGAGCCGCCTCATGGGAGGATCCCGGCGGCATCCGCTTCAACCGCTTCGGCCATGTGATCACCAACAAGCCCTACGAAAAGGGCGGATCAGGCGACGACGATCCGTTCTGGCAAGGCTGGCGCAACCTGTCGGATGCGGAACTCGACCAACTCGCCACGGAAATCGTCAAGGAAGTCAAGGAGCGCGGACCGTTCCGCTCGATGGCCGAGTTCGTCAACCGCAACCCGAAGGCCGGCAATCCCCAGCATCAGCTCAAGGGGCCTCTTCAGGCAGCTCTGGACCGCACGATCAACGTGGGTTTCCCGTCGTCGGTTGGGAAAGCCGCCACCCAGCCTCCTGGCACGCAATTCTCCGCCGCCGTGACTGATGAGAACGTGGCTGGCGGCAGTGCTTCCTATCTGATGCAGGGCGATGTGCTCCAGTCGCTCGCGCCAATCCTTCAGGTGCGCTCCGACTATTTCAAGATCCGCACTTGCGGCGAGGCTTTGGATGCCAATGGCAAGGTCATCGCACGCGCTTGGTGCGAAGCCTTTGTTCAGCGCACCAACTCCTACGTGGACCCCAAGGACCTAAGTTATAAAAATCCTGCGGAACTTGCCGCCACCGCGAACAAAACCTTCGGCCGCCGCTACGAAATCGTTTCGTTCCGCTGGCTTTCCAACTCCGAAATCTAACTCATCATCCCATGAAAAAACTTCTCGCCATTCTCCTTTGGTCGCTGGCACTTCCCGCCTTCTCCCAGGACGAAACCGTCAGCACCGAAATCGTCACCATCGCGCTCGATGACTCGGTGACCGGCTTGTTCTTTAACAACGGCAAGGAGATCTCCGGTTTCCAAGCCAATCCCACCGGACTTGGCGAGCCACTCAAATACAAGGGGCTGCGGCGGTTCGTATTGCGAACCTCAAAGGCGGAATTCTCGATGGAGGCCCCTCTGCCAGCTCCCCATGCCTGGGTCGATCTCCCTCTCAATTCGGATCGCGTCTTGCTGGCCTGCCTCAAAAGTGGCGATGGGCCCGTGAAAATGATCGCCTATGATATAGGAAAATCTCGCATCGGCGCGGGTGAATACCGCTTTTTCAATTTCTCACACTCGGTGATTTCAGTGATCTTCGGTGAGAAGAAATTCGCGGTAAAACCCGCTGAAGACACCTTGGTCTCGGACGCCTCCTGGAAGAAGGAGATCGGTGAAATCGACATGGCAATGGCGATCATGAAGGACGGCAAGGCCAAACCGGTTTACTCCAGCCAGTGGGGAAACCGACCTGGCCGCCGGAACTACATTTTCATGTTCGACGGACCTCAGGAATGCAGGCCGGTCAAGATCTGCCGCTTCTTCGATGTCCCGCCCTCGGAGCCTGAAGTGGCCACACGCTAACAGCATCCCTCGACCTTGGAACTAACAATCCACCAAACACTCATGTTCCTGAAATCCTCCGCCATCCTCTTGTTGGTTGCCTGCCCGCTCCACGCGGAGTCACCGGTAAAACCTCTGCCGCCTGTCAGCCGCAGCGCCCATGTGGCCGCGGTGAACCAGATCGGTTACGCCACTCTTCAATCGAAGCGCTTCACCGCCCCGCTCTCGCCGAACGGCACGCCTTTCATGGTTCGCCGGGAGAACGACCCTCAGCCCCTCTACCGCGGGGAAATCCGCGGCAACATTGGCGACTTCAGCACTTTTCAACCCGCAGCATCGTCCGCGCACTACGTCGTGGAAATCCGCGGCGGCGAACTCACTCCCGGCACCAGCGATCCCTTCCTGATCCGCCCCGACATCTGGCGCGAGCAATACTGGCAGCCTGCGGTGGATTTCTTCATCGACAGCCGCAGCGTCACCGGAACCCACCCCAGCGCCTTCGGAGGCTGCCCTTGGCGGGATGGAAATTACTATGATGCGGTCATTCCCTCGCTGGTGATGCTCTATCTGGCAGATCCGGACCGCATTGCCGCCATGCCACGGCAGATCGACTGGGAGGCGGACAAAAAGCGCGTGCTGGGTCCCGCCTTCCACTACGATGCGGAGAATCCGGAAAGTGCCGGCGTCATGGAAGCCGTGAGCAAATACTACACCGAACTCGACGCCCCATCTCCGGATGCGCCGGACGTGGTGAAACTTATCCACTGGGGAGCCGGCTTCTATCTGATGAAGCCCGTCACCAGGGACCCCATGGGTGATCCCGAACCGCCGCAGATTCATTCCCAAACCGTCGAGCAAATCGCCTACGTCGTCTGGGCGTGGCCCGTCCTCAAGCGCTGGCTGCCGCAATCGTTTTATGACCGCTGCCGGGACTTTTGTTTCGCAAACTGGCAGAACTCACTGGTCATCGACAAGTGGTGGGATCCCGCGGGCTACGACGCACCACCCACTGGCCCGAATCCGATGGCTGGCCGCCTCCATCCCTACAAAGGCCGCCACGCGCCCGGCCACTCGATCGTGCCAAACCTGCTCATGCACGAAATTGCCAAACGGGAAAATCGCAACGACGCCGCGACCTATCTCGATGCCGCCGTCGCGCAGGCGGAATTCATCGTCCGCACGCTGGATTGGAATGATCCGCGCTCCACCAAGGGCCATCGAATGAGCGAACACCGGACCATTCCCAATCTCGTCTGGCTGCTTCAGAAATATCCGGATCGCGCTCCCGCAGGGCTCAAGGCAAAGATCACGGAATGGGCCGAGGTGGCGGTGAAACGCTCCGAAAACATGTGGGACTTCCGCCGCTACGATGATGGCGAACATTGGACCATTCCGAAACTCAGTGATGTGGGAAACTGGGTCTCGTTTCCCGCGATCGCGATGTCCGCATCCTGGGTGATCGATGATCCATCGTTGAAGTCGCGTTTGCAGGAACTCGCCGTCTCGCACGCGGACTTTGTCTTCGGCCGCAATCCCCGCCTCGCCGCCGCTCCCCAAGATCCGAAGATGGGCTTTCCCGAGATCGAACGCGGTTGGCCTGTGGGTCACCAACTGAACGTCTGCGCCCGGCTGGAAAAATGCCGTGGTTCGATTTCCTCAGGTCCCGGCAGCGAGATGTTCCCCTTCAATCCGGAAGGCGCATTCCGCCACGCCGAAGGATGGGTGAACTACGGGGCGGGCTGGTGTGTCAGCCTTGCCTATCAGCAGTTCGACGCCGCCGGAACCACCCCCTCTTTCCGCTGAGACGACCACCGCCCGATTATGAAACTTACTTTGCTTTTACTATCAGTCATCGGATTGTTCTCGCAACCCTCTCGCGCCGGGAAAGTGCAAGCGGAACCGAAAGTGGTTGTCATTTACGGCGACTCGATTACCGCCGGTGCCCAGCTTCCTCCCGGCGAGCTTCCGCACCTCTGGGTGCTTCAAGTCGAAGCGAAGTCGAAGGGGACCTTGCACACGGTGAACGAAGGCAAAGGCGGACGCCCGACCGATTCGCTGCCGGAATTCGACGAGATGCTGAAGCGTCAGCCCAAGGCGGATCTTCTGGTCATCGCCCTGGGTGGCAATGATGCGCGCGATACTTCCGGAAAATGTGTTTCTAACGCGTTGAAAAACCTCAAGGCGATGATCACGCGGGCGCGCAAAACCTATGGCGGCAAGCTACCGATTTTGCTCGTCGGACCAACGAACATCCGCAAGGACGCGCTCGGTCCGTCCAAACCCATCGCCGATCAGCGCGAAGCCAATCTCGTCGCCCTGAACGCCGCCTATGCCGAGCTGGCAAAAACGGAAAACTGCGCTTTCATCAGTCTCCACGGCGTCCTGCCAAAAGCGGGTCTGGGGATTGATGGCGTCCATCCCGATGCCGCCGGTCACGATAAAATCACCAAAGTCATGCTGCCCGCCATCGCACGGGCCGCAGGAGTCACGAGGGATTGACCGGAGTCTACCAGAATCCACGAGATGAACTATCAATTCCCGAACATGCGAAGCCTCATTGCTGTATCAGCGGCTCTGGTGTCCGGTGCTGTCGGCGCTGCCGAACCGCTCGCCCCCGGGGTCATCATTCGCTTGTGGGACGGCCCCGCACCGAACGCCCCCAAGACCGCGGTTGAAGAAACGACCGACAACGACGGACGCGTGAAAAACGTCAGCGTGCCGACGCTCACGGCCTACTTGCCGGACAAAGCCGTGGCGACGGGAACCGCCATCATTGTGTGCTCGGGAGGCGGTTACACCCAGTTGGCCGTCAAGAAACACGGCGAGGGCGCGGCGGCGGTGTTCGTGCCGCGTGGCATCGCGGTCTTCGCGTTGAAATATCGTCTCCAGCCGATCTCGAAAAACGTCGTCGCCGATGCCTGCGCCGACGGTGAACGGGCTCTGCGGTTAGTGCGTTCGCGCGCCGGGGAATGGAATCTCGACCCGCAGCGCATCGGGATCATCGGCTATTCCGCTGGCGCGAATCTCGTTCTCAATTTGCTCTCGAATTTCGACGACGGGGCGCGGAGTTCGGCCGACGCCTTCGAGCGTCAAAGCAGCCGCCCCGATTTCGCCGGACTGTTCAGCGCATGGCCCGGGCAACAAAAGATCTCCGATTTCAAGTTCTCCAAAAAGACACCGCCGGTTTACATCGCTCACACCGAAGACGATACCGTTGCGAAGGTCGCCTTCGCGCGGGAAATCGAAGCCAAACTTAAACACACCGGAGTGGCGTTGAACGCCGAGTATTTCGACCAAGGGGGGCACGAAGCGTTCACCATAGCGCGCGGCCAACACGGAGACTGGCCGGCGCGCTTCATTCCGTGGCTCGAAAAAGAGAGTTTGCTGGCTCCGCTCAAAGGCCCAACCAAGCCGTGAAAATTCCCGGTCGCTCCGAATCAAAATTCCGATTCACGCAAATTCTATCAAATCCTGTGAAAACCATCCCTCGTTTCTTTCTCGCCGCAGTTCTGACTGCCTCAGCTTGTTCGATTCGCGCCGCGGCCACGGTTGTTCCCATGCCGGCGATGCCCGGCGTGCCAGCAAGTTCCGCCTATCAGCTCCACGTCAGCGGCAAGGAGGTAGCCGTCATGAACACCTCCCAAAGGCCGAATCTGGTTTTCGCCGCCACCAAAGGTCTCGTCTTCGTCCATCAGGACTCCACCGGCAAGTTCGCCTACCGCGGCGTCAGCAAGCTCGCCGGCCCCAGATTCGCCATGATGACGCGGCCCATCCAGCCGCTCCACCCGTTGACCTTCATGGACGACGAGCCCGCACCCTATCAGCGAGTGATCAACGTTCCCAATTGCTTACCGATGCCACGGTGCAGAAGGTGACATTCACGGCGCCTCCACAGTATCCCATCACTTTTCATCCGTATGAACGAATTACACACTGATCCGCAGACTCCGCCGAAAAAGTCAAACCGGCTTCGCCAACTAATCATCCGCATGGGACTCGGGGCTTTTACGATCTCGCTCATCGCGCACGTCATCTTTGCCGTCATCGCGATCGTCTTCATGTATAAGTGGGTCTATCCGCCTGCGGAACAGGTGAATTTCCTTCCCGGGGGCGGCGGCGGGGGCGGCGGTTCCGGGGGCGAAACTGTTCACAAGATCCAGCAGCAGCAGAAGAAGCGGATGATGACCAGCGCCGCGGTTTCCAAGCGGATCGCATCCACATCCAGCACCGCGACATTCTCCCTTCCCGATTCTTCCAGTGAAATGATGGACTCCAGTCTGCCCATGCAGGCAAACAACGCGGAACTCGGCTCCGGCGGTGGTTCCGGCGGTGGTTCCGGTGCCGGTCATGGCAAGGGCATCGGCACCGGCAAAGGAACTGGCATCGGTGCCGGCATGGGTGGCGGCGGGCTCGGGATCCAGTTCTTCGGCCTGAAGACGAACGCGAAACGAATCGCTTTCCTCCTGGACTACAGCGGCAGCATGAATGGCGAATTTCGCAAGATCATGGAACGCGAACTCGCGCAAGCCTTGAACAAGCTCACTCCCGATACGCAGCTTCTCGTCATCCCATGGGCAGGCCCCGCGTGGCTATACAATCAGACGGCTCCACAGATCATGAGCAAATGGGAGAAGGTGGATCCGAACGACCAACAGGGATACGATAACTTTGCTCTGGTCCGCGGCGCCAAACTGGATCCGCCCACCTGGATTTCGACCAGCCCCGCTAACGTGGAGGAAATCATGAAAGGAATTCGCGCGCAAGTGACTGCGCCAGGCGGCACGGACTGGCGCCAGCCATTTCGCTATGCCATGGAAGCCAATCCCCCTCCCGAAGTCATCATTTTCATGACCGACGGGCAGATTCCTAAGGAGACATCCCGCCGCGCGCTCCGCGCGATCGACTCATCCCTAAGAGAGGGAATCCACGTCCCGGTGGTAAACTGTCTCTGGATCAAGAACCCGACCGAGAACAGTGATCACCTCAAAAAGCTTGCCGAGAAATACAAAGGCGAATTCCGTGAAGTTTCGTCAGAATCCGCTTCCAAGGAGTAGGCGTAGCGTTTGGTAGAGGAGTTAACCGAATTACCAGCTTAGCTGCTGACGGCGTCCGTTAAAATCCGTTGAAGATTTCAAGCTGGCCCTGGACAATACCATCTCATGAACCGCCCTTCCTTTTTCGGTCCTCGAGACGCAACCGATTCCAGAACCATTTGTCGTTTAGTTAAGAGAGTGGATTTTGGCCTAGAATTGGGCCGGGGGCTGCGCTGAAGCAGCCTCAGAAGAGGCGGTTGTTACGTAAGCGGTCAACAGAACCCCACTATGCGGCGGGGCTGGGTTGGGCATAGGATGGGACGCTATGTCATCCATCATCGAGCAACCCACAGGAACCATTGTCAAATCCGACCGCGCGG
>JBDSNC010000188.1:0-4807 GCA_039915545.1 Luteolibacter sp. | reverse complement strand
AGCGCAGCAGTTCGGCGCGGACGCGGTCGCGGATCCAGCGTTCCTGCCAGCGCAAGCGTCCGCCGATCCATGGCAGCAGGGCGGCGATGCAGACGATGACGAGTTTCAACATCGCTCCCGCCTCGGCTGCGGTGAGAGCGAAGGTGACCAACACCGCCTGGAGAATGGTGGCGATGTGGTTGAGCGACATCGATCCGGCGGCGAAATAGCGCGAACGCGGCGCGCTGGCGGTGGCGCGGGAGTCTAGTAGCTCGAACAGTTTTTCAACACTGCTGGCTTCCGGCAGCTCTTCGAATTCCTGGTCCTTCGTGTTGATCGCCGGTGGCTCGCCGTTCCATGTGCTCTGCAGCGTCGAGGCATCGATTACGCGCGACGGGATGCCGCGGAGTTTCGCTTCGTTCACGGTTTCCGCCGTCCCGCCGAGACCGCGCGCGGGCTGGCCATTCCAGAGAAAAAGCATGCGGTCGCTGATTTCCAAAGTTTCCCTCGCGACCACATGATAGGCCGCCGGAGCGTCTTCTCCACCGGGCGAAACCTCGCACCACCACGCGGCATCCATGCAGCGGCAGGCGTGGTCCCACTCGGCCGGATCGTCGAAATCGTCGCGGAAGCGGTCTTTTGAAAACGGCAGCAGCACCACGGTCTTCAGCCCGGCTTCCTGACAGGCATCGAGAAAAAGCAGATCCGCACCGGCCGCGGCGCTCGCGATGCCGACCAGTTCGCCGGACACGCTGCCCCGGATGGATTCCAGTCCGGCGGCGATCGCCACTTTCGCTGCCGCCGGATCCGGCACCGCGCGGTGCCCGGCGAAGCCGACAAACCACATGCGGCGGATGATGGCGGGAGAGGTTGGCATGGTGGATCGCGGAAGTGGGGAATCGGTGGCGAAAAGAAGATGAGCGAAGTGTCAGGGAAATGTGAACTCCCAAAAACACCATCCTCACTTGTTTCCCGGAATCGGCATCCCACCTGCTCGTGTCCGGTCACGCGGGAAAGCCTGCTTGTTTCCTCCGTCATATCCCTATAAATCGACCCATGAGCAATTGCCTGAATCCGCAGCGGACCATCGACGAACTCAAGCAACTGCGCGCTCTCACCGGCGATGAAAACGGCGCGCAACGGGTGGCTTTCACCGAAACCTGGGCCAAGGCGAGGGCGTATTTCAAATCGCTCGCCAAGGACCTGCCGGTGGACGTGCACATGGACGAGGCGGGAAATCTATGGACCACGCTGCACGGAGAATCCGAGCGCACCCTGATCATCGGCGGCCACATCGACTCAGTTCCTAACGGCGGCTGGCTCGATGGTTGTCTGAATGTGTGGGCCGGCCTGGAAATCTTGCGGCGCATCCACGCGGAGTATGATGGAAATCCGCCGGTCACAGTGCGCGTCGTCGATTGGGCGGACGAAGAGGGCGCGCGTTTCGGCAAGAGCCTTTTCGGTTCGTCCGCGTGCTCGGGGAATCTGGACATGGACGAGGCGCGCGGACTGGTGGACAAGGATGGCATCCGTCTGCCGGACGCCATTGCGGCGCACGGCATCGATTTCGAAAACGTGAAGGCGAGCCATAAGGAAATCAGAAACGCCGCCGCCTACATCGAGCTGCACATCGAGCAGGGGCCGGTGCTGTTGGACATCGATCTCCCGCTCGGCGCGGTGCTCGGGACCTTCGGTTTGGAGCGCCATGCGATCACCTTCCACGGCCAGGCCGCGCATTCCGGCAGCACGCCAATGAACCGGCGTCGTGATGCTTTTCTAGCTGCCGCGAAAATGAGTTCCGAAATCTATCAAATCGCGGAGCGCAGCGGGCAGGGCGTCTGCACCATCGGATCGTGCACCACAAAACCGGGGATCGTCACCAGCGTCGTCGAGGAATGCCGGATCACCCTCGACCAACGCCACCTGGATGCTGACGCGCTTGCTAAAATGTTAGCGGAAGCGCGCGAAGCCAGCGAGCGCTTCGCAAAGGAGGGCAACGTCACTGTCACGTGGGAGCGTATCTGGCAGATCGCGCCGCGGCCTTTCAACGACGATCTCATCGCCCTCTGTGATCAATCCATCCTCGAAACCTGCGGCGTTTCCCACCGTCTGCCTTCCGGTCCGCTGCACGATGCCGCGGAGGCTGCCGCCGCCGGGATTCCCACGGTGATGATGTTCGTGCAGAGCCTCCACGGCATCAGCCACAACAAGATCGAGGACACAAAGGAGGAGCATCTCGCGCAGTGCGTGACCGCTTTCGACAAGCTGGCAGACAAGGTCATGGCTTGGATTGCCTCCCGTCCGTGAGGGTTTGAGACTCGGCTTGACGGTCTGGGGATTGCCGCCATGCTCCGCAAATCAAACCCTATCCTGTATCAACCCGCTCGTTCTCCGGCGAGCGCCGCCGCCTGAAAGTGATCTGCCTCACCGTTTCGCTCTTCGCCTGCACGCTGACGCTGCCTTCCTGCCGCCTGTTGGGAACCGCCCTCGGGTTGGGAATGGCGAAACTCCAATTCGGCTGCCTGCCGCATGGTACGAAGATCGATACGCCCGGTGGTCCAGTTAGGATCGAGAACCTCAGGACGGGCGACACGATCATTGGTTTCGGCGGATCGCGGGTCCAGGTCGCGCAGATCCACCAATATCAGGAAGACCCGGCGACAAGCCGCTACCTGACCGTTCATTTTTCCAACAACTCCAGCGTCTGCGCCTCGCTCAAGCACCGCATCGACGGCATTCCGGCCAAGGACCTGAAAGTGGGCGACACTTGCGGCTCACAGGTGATCACCCGTATTGAAAACCGCAAGGGTGTCTCGCGCAGTTTCGATCTTCTCACCGGTGACTCCGGCTACCGTATCGGTGGCATTCCGGTGAACAGCATGATCGAGGAAATGATGCGCCGCTGATCAAGGCGCGGTCACCACATACCTCAGGAACAAGCGCGGATTCGCAGCAGTGGGAATGCTGAACGCATGCGTGTTTCCGGTTCCCGTATCGGCGATGGCAGTCCAGCTTCCGGTGTCCAGCGTGGTGCTCCATTCCGCCCGGTAAGTGATGCCTGAAACCCCGGCGGGCTGGGTGAAACTCACCGCGAAGTTTCCGCCTGATAGCTGGGGCTGCGGCAATGCGATCGGACTGCCCTGTTTCGGATCGAGACCGAAGGCATACTCCACCAGATTGACAAGACCGTCGTGATCGTAGTCGGATAGATCCGCGGCGTCGCCGGAGTTGTCGGTCGTGTTGAAATGGAGCAGTCTCCACGATTCGATCGCCGTCAGCGGTGGGGTGGAACGGGTGTAGGAAAACCCACCTCCGGAGCCACCCCACGAGGTGAAGTTGATGTCGATGTAGATGTTTCCATCCAGCAGATGCAGCACCGCATTCTGACCCACCGTAGTCGGCGGACTGCCGGCTGTCCAGGTGTCCCAATCCTTGTAGGTCAGCGACGCAGAGTTGGCCGTGGTGCCAAAGGCCCACTCGGTCCGGGCGGGGCTGAAGTTGTGGGCGAATCCGGATTCGGCCTTGATGTTGAACAACCCTTGGGTGCTGGCCCGTGTGAGCCACACGGCTGGCGTGATGCGGTCCTGATTTTGCGCCAGGGTCCAATCCGCATTCGCCGCTTTGCTGAATGAAACCGGCGGTCCGTTCCAAATGACGGGCGTGTTTTTCAGCGAATAAATGATCCCGCCAGTGCCACTTGACGCGGTATTGGTCGCCAGCGCGTAGAGTTCCCCGTTCGCATCTTCACCGAAGCCGTGCACCGTGAGTCCGTTGGGCAGATAGGTCGTGCTGAACTGCGGCAGCAGGAATTCCGCGATCGCTCCGGTAGTCAGGTCTGCGTAGAACAGCCTGCCGTCCGCGCGCGGCGGGATTACATGGAACGCGAGATCTCCGAAAACGTATTTGCCATACAATTCCGGAATCAGGCTGCCCCGATAGACGAATCCGCCGGTGATCGAGATGCCGTCACTGTGATCATACTCCAGCGTGCCTGCCGTACCGGAAATGGGGTCGGTCAGTCCGGCGGGGCTTCCGGGGCTGCGCACTCCCACGGTTCCTGCGCTTCCGCCCGGTCCGATGGTCCGGTTGAAAAGGAAGTCGCCCTCCTTGAGCGCCCAGCCGAAATTACCACCCGGAGTCACCTTGTCGATTTCCTCGACCGTGTTCTGCCCCACATCCGCAACGATGAGCTGGCCGTTCAGCCGGTCGAACGAGAATCGATAGGGATTGCGGAAACCGTAGGCGTAGATTTCCGGAACCTGACCGACACCTTGGAACGGATTGCTTGCTGGAATCCGGTATTGGCCGTTAGGGCTGGCTGCATCCGCACTGCTGGGGGTGAGGCTTGGAAGAAGTGGATCGATGCGCAGCATTTTTCCCAGTGGGGTGCTGAGGTTCTGGGCATTGCCTCCCGGTTCGATGTGGGAGGCTCCGACATCGTTGGCGTTGCCGCCGTCACCCAGTCCAAGATAGAGGTAGCCGTCCGGACCAAACGCGATGGTGCCGCCGTTGTGATTGGCGGCGTTCTTGCCGAAGGAGATGATCTCGCGGCGCGAGAGGGGATCGATGAGATCCGGATTCGCGGATTCGAGCTTCCACTCGTTGATCGCGTTTTTATAAGCCTGGCTTGCATTGTTAGGTGCGATGTAGGTGGGAACATTCCCTACCGGAATTGGCTGGCTGTTGTAGGTGTAGAGCGTGTGGAAGCCCGGACTGCCAACGGTGTTGAATCCCGGATGGAACGCGATTCCGAGCAGACCCCGCTCATCGTTGGCGTTGGTGGTGACCAATGGCGGCGCAACCAGATTCTGGATGTCCAGCGCGGGAG
>JBDSNC010000068.1:0-19300 GCA_039915545.1 Luteolibacter sp. | reverse complement strand
GCCTGGGTCCGCCTGAAAAATCACATCACGCTCGACGGTGAGGTGCTGAACGAAGCCCTCGCCGTGCTGGGCGATGTGCTCAACCTCGCCGCGCCAGGCATGCTGAAGTCTCCGATCGCGCCGCTGCCGGCGGCGGGTGGAAAACAACGGATCGCGCTGTGCCTGGGACACGCCCGCTCCGGAGACGAGGGGGTGGACAGCATCGACATGACTTCCGAGGAGGAATACAACTTCAAGATCATCGGCCGCGTGGGTGCCGCGCTGACGGCGCGGGGCTATAACGTGAAGGAGGTGACTCAATACGAGGGCCTCGGCTACACGGCGGCGATGAAGTGGCTGGCGAGCTATCTGCTGGGCAACCAGGTGACGGCCGCGGTGGAGTTCCATTTCAATGCCTCGGCCGGTCAGGCTCGCGGGCATGAGGTGCTGCACTGGAACGAATCCAAGCGTGGGGTGACGCTGGCGGCGGCTTTGCTGGCCGCATTCGACCAGGCGTTTCCGGAGCATCCATCACGCGGGCTGAAGCCGCACGCGTCCGGCGACCGTGGGGCGTTGTTTCTATCACTCACCCATTGCCCTGCGGTGATCATGGAGCCGTTCTTCGGCGACAACGCGGAGGAGTGGGCATTATTTTCGAGCGAAGCGGGCGAGGAACGCCTGGTGAATGCCTACGTCGCGGGGATCGCGGAGTGGGTGGAATCTCAGAACGCGATCGCATGAAACCGCGCGCGCTCTATCAACGGCTGTGTGAGGCGACCAATCTGGACGCGGCCGTGAAGGCGCTGTCTCCGGACGAACTCACGAAGGTGGCGGAATACCTCGCCGCGCTGAAGCCAAGCGGCGGACTGCCGGCGCAGGTGTGGGGCGTGATTCAACAAGCTTTAAACCCAGCCGCGAAATAATCATGACGCACACTCTATCCATCCTCGCGGAAACCGCCGCTGCCGCTCCGGATCAACTGATCTCCGGAGATTGGCTGATCGCCATCGTGAAAGCCATTATCCTCGCCCTCGGCGTCGGTGGGGCATCGTGGATTGTGGCGATGAAAAAAGGCGAGGCCAAGGGCAAGTCCATGCGGATGACGCTGGGCGAGCCGGTGCCGGAAATCCCAGTTCGGCGGGTTTATTCACCCCCGTCATTTTCCCAGCACATGGACCTCGTGCGGCGGGTGGAGAAGGTGGAAGAGATCGCCGTGGACCTGCGCAACGATTTCCAGCAGGCCATGACGGACATCCGCAAGGACTCCGCGAAGCAGTATGTGGAAATACTCACCGCCGGACACGAGCGTGAGAACCGCCTAACGGACAAGCTGGACGGCATCGCCAAAGGGTTCCATGCCCGCGTGGACGAACTCGTCAAAGTCCCACCCCCAAAGCAATGAGCTCTCCTCTCCGTACCAAACAGATCCGCCGCGCCATCCTCGAAACACTTCAGATGGCGGGAGGCTACGCGCTCGAAAGCGAGGTGCTTCAGCGCCATGTGGATGACCTTCTGCGCCCACCGCTGCAACCGAACGAGTGGAACACGCAAATCAACTGGCTGGGTCAGAACGAACATGTCCGCCGCGTGACGGAGGACATGGATCCCACGCTGATCCAGTGGACGATCACCACCCGTGGCAAAACCCTGCTTCAGGCAACACAGGTCTAACGTGAATGAACGGCTTTCCATCACCACGCGACGACGCGAAACTCAAGAAGCGGGCCTACGAGGACAGGGCCTTCGCGGACGAGATGTGGCGTTTCCAGCACCCGGAAGACGGCGGCTCGAAAGTGACCTACGAGGCGATCCTCGTTCACTTGCGGCACAACTATCAAATCGAATCCTCGGTGGGTGCCTTGTCGGACTTCTATCCCTGGCTGGATTCCATGCGGCGTTTCCAGGCGGCGGCTTCAGCGGCGGACGCCGCGAAGCGCCGGCGCTTGGAGCTGGAACCGGACATCGCGCTGACGGAGCTGGAGGAGTTCGGCCAGTTTGTATTCACGAACGAAACGATTCAAAACCGGGACACTCTGAATTTTGTGCGGCTGAAGAAACTCCGCGCGGTAGAGGCGAAGCTCTCACAGGACGAGCGGAAGCTGGTGATGCTGGAAGCGAAGGCAAAGCAACTCGATGCCGCGAAGGAAGTCATGGGCTCGACTCTATCAACGGAAGAGCAGAACAAGCGGATCCGCGCAATTTTGAAATGACCGCCCTTCCCTCCATGCTGTCCCCCAAGGATCTGCTTTATGCAAAGCAGCGCGCCTTCGTGGACGACCGGTCGCAATACAAGATCGGTGTGGCGACGCGGCAGTGGGGGAAGTCCACCGTAACGAGCGGCGAGGCTGTGCATGATTGTCTGGTTGATCCGGGGACCAAGTGGGTTTGTATGTCCGCCGGTGAGCGCCAGTCGGTGGAGTGGCTGAATAAATGCAAGGAGTGGCTGGCGGCCTACAAGATGGTGATCGAGGACATCGCGGAGGACCGCGGCGGCATCGCCGAAGGGTTGCTGCGTTCGTCTGAGATCATCTTGAACAACGGCAGCCGGATCATCGCCATTCCAGCCAACCCGGCGACGGCGCGGGGATATAGTGCAAATGTGATCCTGGACGAATTCGCCTATCACGAAAACCCCGAGGCGATCTGGGCGGCGATGTTTCCGAGCACCACGAACAAGCTGGCGGGAACTTTTCTCGACCGCTGGCGCGCGATGCTGAAAGGAGAAAGCACGGAAATCCGACGGGAACTGAAGCTGCGGTTGGTGTCCACGTTCAACGGACGCAATAACAAGTTTTTCGAGTTGTGGGACAAGGCGGCGGATAATGGCTACTCCGCCCACAAGGTGACGATCGATGACGCGATCGCCGATGGCATGCCGCTCGACGCGGAGAAGCTGCGCAAGGCTCTCGATGATGAGGACGCGTGGATGCAGGAATACAAGTGCGAGCCGATGGATACTTCTGCGGTGCTGCTACCGTGGGATCTGATCGCGACCTGCGAGAGCAGCGAAGCGACGTCTTCCATCGATCCGGAATACTGGCACGGTGCGCGCCCGGCTGGGCCGATCACCGGCGGATTCGACTTCGCGCGGAAACGGCACTTCTCCGTCCTCTGGTCCAACGAGCTGATGGGGGATGTGCAGCATACCCGCGAGGTGCTGGAGATGCACAACATGAGCACTCCGGATCAGTTCCGGCTGGTAGAACCCCGGATCGAGCGGATGGAGCGGGTCAGCTTTGACAACACCGGCCCGGGCATCGGCCTGGGGGACCTGTTGGTGGAACGCTTCGAGGAGTGGAACCCTGAGAAAGATAAGTTCGGCAAGATCGATTTGGTCAACTTCTCCCAGAAAACGAAACTGGAACTGTTCGGTAAACTCAAAGTGTCCTTCGAGCAGAAGAAGCTGCGGGTGCCAATCCATCGCGTGATCCGGGATGACCTCCATTCAGTGAACCGCGTGGTGAGTGCCAACGGGAATATCACCTATCGGGCCGCGCAGACCGAAGACGGCCACGCAGACCGATGCACCGCTCTGGCACTGGCGAACCGCGCCGGCTACCTCGCCACCACAACCCCCATTCAAGTGATCCTCTGCTAACACCATGCACTCTCCCCACCACATTTCCGACCGGATGATCCGCCCGATTCACGGCGGCTTTCCAGAATCGCTCATAACGCGCGATTCCGGACGGGGGCGCGTCATTGGCGCAGACGGGACATCCGGCGCGCCAGAGCGGCCCGCGAAGCTCCGCGAAGGGGCAATTTCCCCGGCTGGTGATGATCAATTTACCCAAAACACCTCCCCATCTTCCAAATGACCCTTTTCGGCAAGATCTCCTCAAGTTTCGCGGCTGTCTCGCAGGTGCTTCGCGGCGAGTCCGCGACGGCGGCTGTGCCGGCAGTGGAGACGCGTGAGATCGATGCCGCCGGCACCGAGGGGAAATCGCTGGGCGGGATGGCTGCCTGGCTGTCCAACTGGGACGGCGGTGCGGCATCGGCCGGTGACCTGGCCAAGCCTTACGCCCGCTCGGCATGGGTGCGGAGTGCGATTGGCTTCGTGGCGGCTCCGATCTCGATGCGGCCGCTGATTTTCAGCCGCGATCGCCGGGGCGGTGACCAGGTGATCGAGGATCCGGAGCTAACGAAGTTCTGGGAAAGGCCGGCGCGGAATGCGGGCGGGAAAATGAACCGCCAGGATTTCATCGAGGCGACGGTGGCGCTGCTGAAACTCCGTGGACAATGTTTCTGGCTGCTCGATCCCACTTGGGAGATCCGGGGCGCGGGGAAGAATCCACTGATCCTCGCGAGTGCGGAGAGCATGCATGCCATCATCGACGGCGGCGAGCTGGTGGGCTGGAACTACCGCGGCGCGCGTGGATCCAATTTTCAATTCATTCCGGCGAACGTGATCCATCACAAGTTCTGGAATCCTTATGATGAAGTGGTTGGTCTATCCGAATGGGAGGCGGCGCAGATTTCCGCGGAGGCGGATTATGCAGCCGGCGTCTTTGCCAAGAATCTGGCTAAGAACAATGGCGACCGTGGGCCGTATGTGATCGGGAAATCCGGCCAGTTCACGGATGACCAGGTGAAGCAGATTTCCGCACAGCTCAAGGCGAAGCGTGAGCTGGGCCGGAAGGGCGACTTCCGCGCGGCATTCATTCCGGCGGACGTGGATGTGAAGGATCCTTCCGTGGAGTCGGTGGACGCGTCTTACGTGGCGCAGCGGCTGGAGAACCGGAAGGAAGTTTACATCGCCTTCGGTGTGCCGCCGAGTTTCGCGGATCCGCAGGCAAGTTATTCTATCGGGAGTGCCAGCGATCGCTTCCGCCTGATCGAAGACACCTGCATGCCACTGGCGGCGAAGATCGCGGACGGTATGGAAATCGTCAGCGCGCGTTTCCTCGATACGCTGGACACGATCTTCGTGGAGTTCGACTGGGATTCCCACAGCACGATGCAGGCGATCCGCGCGGAGCGTTTCGACACGGCGGTGAAGGCGGTGGACAAGGGCATGCCGTGGAAGGTGGCGGGCGAGTATTTCCGGCTGAAGTTTCCCCGGTTCGCGGGTGACGACGTGGGCCGTATCCCTTTCAATCTGACGGAGATCACGGCCGATCCGAAACCGGAGCCTGCCAACGCGCCGGCGGCGGTGAAGAGCGATCCGTTTGGAGATCTCCAGCGTTTGTTTTCTCTCGCGCCCGTAACGCGGATCCCGGCGGTACCGGCGCGGAAGGATTTCAATCCGGCGACGGCGGCGAAGTGGGCGCAGATCCACAAGGCACGCGAGCCGTGGGAGAAGAAATTCCAGAGCAAGGTTTCCCGCTATCTGATGGATGCCCGGGCGGAGACGTTGCGAAACATCGCAACTCTCGCGGGCCAGCATCCGGACACGGCGAAAATGGTGATGAAGGATCTCACCGCACTTTCCCTGGTATTCGACCTGGGGAAATTCCTGGAAGCGTGGACGAAGGGCCTGCTGGGCATTTCCGCCGCTGCGATGGAAGCGGCCGGTCTGGAAGTCTGGACGGACGAGCTGCTGCGCGATGATCCGCTGACGATGCCGGCGGCTGAAGTGCTGCGGGCTCTATCCGAGCGTGAGAACCGGATCAGCGGTGCAGGTCAGCAGGTCTGGGAACAGATCGTGACGTCACTGCAAGATGGCATCACGAAGGGCGAGACGACGGACCAGATGGCCGAGAGGATCCGCACGAAGTTTTCCTCGATCGACAAGCAACGCTCCATCGTGATCGCGAAGACGGAAACGACCGTGGCCTATGAAACGGCGCGCAACCTGGCATTCCACGCGGCCGGTGTGCAGTGGAAACAATGGCTCACGTCCGGACTCGGGAATTCCCGCCATGACCACGCATCCGCAGACGAGCAGATCGTGCCGGTGGACGAGCCCTTCATCGTCGGCGGATTTGAAATGCTTTTCCCCGGCGATCCGAACGCACCGGCGAAGGAAGTGATCAACTGCAACTGCGTGTCCATCGCCGTGGCTGGCCCCAATTCCGACGACATCAACAACGATCCAACCGTTCCTTACTAGGGAACATCGAACATCGAACGCCCAACATCGAACATCGAAAGAAGACAAATCATGGAAGACAATCTCCGCCGCCAGTTCACCGTTACCCAGCGCATCCTTTCCGAGGCCGATGGGACGGTGGAATACGTCGCATCCGACAATACCATCGACTCTTACGACGAGATCGTGCTGGCGTCCGGATGGCGCTTCGACCTCTTTGAGAAAAACTCGCCGTTCGTCGACTCGCACAACTACTGGACGATCCGCGATCTGCTGGGCCGGGTCGACTCCGGCCGCGTCGAGGGGAACGCCCTGATCGAGCGCGTGACCTGGGCAAAGAACATCCCGGAAAACGCACTGGCCGTGCTGGGCTGGAAAATGACCGTCGGCGGATTCCTGAAAGCCGTGAGCGTGGGCTTCCGCTCTATCAAATCCGTGCGCAATGGGGCGGACGGATGGAACGCGGCCGTGACCGCCGCCGGGCTGGATCTGAGCCGTGCCGCCGGCGTGCGCCGGATCTTCCTGGAACACCAACAGCTCGAACTCTCCGCCTGCATCCTCGGTGCGAATCCGAACGCGGTAGCGAAGGCGCACAAGGAAGGCTGCATCCGGGATGCGGATTTGGCGGCCGTGGGATTCTCCGATGAGGACATGCACTTCCTCTCCATCGCCGGAGCCGCCTGTGAGGGCGACGTGTCCGACGTGACGAAACTTCTCATCGAGCGGGAAATGTCCCGCATCACGAAACGATCTTCAACTTCCATGCCCGGCAAGCCTGACGGCGGCGAGGAAGTCATGCGTCAGGCGGCGGAGAGGACCGGCTTCCTCAAGCAGTTGCAAGCCCTGGTGAAAAAATGACCAGGCACCTCTATCCAATATCCAAAATCATCATCACATGAAACTCACCAATCGATTCAAATTCCGCGCGCCCTGGCTCGCGATCGCACTCCTCGGTCTCGGCTTCGGCTGGGCCACCACCCACACCACCGATCACGCCGGCACGGCGATGGCCTTGCTGCCGATGCTGGGACTGCCCGTGCGCAAGCAGGACATCGACAACGGCGGCGGTAATCAAAACGGCGGCGGTGGCACTCTCACCGACGATCAATTCAAAGCGGCCGTGCTGAAAAGCGTGGGCGAGGTGAAGACCCAGACCGAAACCATCGAGGGCAACTTCAGGACGCTCGACGCGCAATCCAAGAAGCTCACCGAGGATCTGGCGGAACAGACCAAGACCTTCACCGGCCTGCCTAACCAAGTGGCGGCGGTGGAACGCACTCTGGCTGGCATCCAGCTCAAGATCGCCAACGAACGCCGGTCCAACTACGGCAGCGCCATCGAGCGCATTTCCGGAGACCCGCAGCTCCGCAATGCCATCAACGGCATCATCCGTTCCCACGCGCGGATCGGCGGAATGGACATCCCCATCACCGATGAGCAAAAAACCGGCGCCGCCGATTACAAGCGGGCTCTGGCAGAAGGCTCCGGCACCGGTGCCAGCTATGTGAACGCGCAACTGCTTCCGGAGATTTATGCGCTTATCGCCGAGTATGGCATCTGGAACACCTTCGACGTGATCCCGGTTTCCACCAGCTCCGCGAAGATGATCGTGGATACCACGGATCCGGTGATGCTCATCGTGGCGGAAAACACCGCGCCGGCTGAATCCAGCTATAACGGCTCCAACGTCACCCAGACCATCGTGAAGATGCTCGGCTGGATCGCGATCGCCAACGAGCTGATGGCGGACTCGGAAGTGGACCTCGGCCGCTACCTGCTGCCGAAGTTCGCGAATGCGACCGCCTATCGCCTGGACTATCTGGCGCTCAATTCCAACAACGGCACTGCCAGCACGGACGGCGGCTGCACAGGGATCTTCAACGGTGGCACCGCTGCCGTTGCCGCCACCACCCACGTGAGCATCGCCACCCTGACGGTGGACGACTTCATCAATACCATGGCCGCAGTGAATGCCGCCGCACTGAGCAAGCCGTGCAAATGGTGGATCCACCCGACGAACCTGGTCCGCGTGCTGGGCGTGAAGGATCTCAACGGCCGTCCGATTTTCCTGCCTTCCACCGATGCTCCAAGCCTCGGCGCGATCGGTTCGATCCTCGGCTATCCCGTCGTGCTCTCGCACGCAGCTCCATCGGCTAACACCGTTTCCAGCAAGATTGCCGTGTTCGGTGACTCCATGGGCAACGGTGTGGCGCTGCGCAGTGACTTCGAATTCGCCGCGTCCGACCAGGTGAAGTTCCTGGAAGACCAAACCGTCTTCCGCGCCCGCGCACGCGGTGCGACGAAGATCAAGCTGGCCACCGCCTTCGGAGTGCTCACCAACGCCGCAAGCTGAATCATCCGGAGCATGGCGGGGTCCGATCCCCCGCCGTGTTCCTCTCTCCCGAACCTCAAACCATCATTCCAAATCTCATGAACAAAACGCAAATTATCGCCGCCCTGATCGCCGCCGGATTTCCACCGGACGAATCCCTGACCGTGGAACAGCTCAAAGCCTTCGCCGCTGAAAATGGCGTGTCGCTCGTCAAGCCGGCTCCGCCGAAACAGGAACTCGTCACCGTGCGCGCCACGGCAAACCTCAACGAAGACGGCGTCCACTACAAGCCGGACGAGTCGTTTGAAACCACCCCGGAACGCGCCGACGCCCTTGGCCCGCTGGTCGTCGCGGTCTGACCGCATCCAACCCTTTTCCCGGTGTGTCCGCAGTGAGACACACCGGGAAAAGACAACCTCACCCACCTCATGCTCAACGCCGGATTTGCCACACTCGATAATCTCAAACACCGCCTGCTTCCGCCGGCGCAGTGGGAAGAGACGACTTGGGATCTGGCGTTGGGCAAGCTGGGCCTCTCTCTCGCAGGCCGGATGCAGGAACATGCGAACCGTGATTTCTGCTACGGCACGAAGGCGGATGAATTCACCGCGCGGAACTACACCGTCACCCTCACCACCTATCCGGTGGAGGTGATCACCAGCATTCAACTGCGCTCCACTGACGGCACGCTGGCGGCAATGGATGCTTCCTACTCCCTGGATAAATCCAGCGGAGTCCTTTCGTTTTTCTCTCCTCCAGGCGACGACACCCAGCGCCTGGTCATTTCCTACACAGGCGGATTCTATCTGGACGAGTTCCGCGCTCCGGAGGTGACCGCACCGCAGCTTCCGGACGATCTGCTGGAAGCATGGATCGCCGAGGTGCAGCGGCACGCGGAATCCCGCAGCCTTTTTGATGCCATCGCCCTCCGCCCTGCGAAAGAGGCGGACAAAAACCCTCTCGTCAACGGCCTCACGCCGCAATGCGTGGAGGCTCTTCGCCCTTATCGCCGGTTCGCGGGAGCGTGAGGAACATCGAACATCGAACGCCCAACATTGAACATCGAAGTGAAGAAAATTTGAGAAGATGAAGATTTCCATCACCACCACTGACGACGAGCGTGCGGCGCTTCTGGCGAGGGCCAACAGCCTGCCGAAGCTGCTGCCTGCGCTGGGCCGTGCCTGGTATTCAGGTGCCAAGGAAGTGCTGGGCAAGGCTGTCAAGGACAGGTTCACGGGGCGCGGACCGTTCCCGGTGGCCCAGCACAAGTTGGGTGTGCGCACCCACGAATTGCGGAAAAGCCTGCGGACTACGGCACCGCAGGTGAACGGATCTACCGGGGAAATCAGTATTTCGATGGGATCGAATATTTCCTATTTCGGCCCTCACGAGTTCGGCTTCAAGGGGCGCGTCCAGGTGAAAGCACATCACCGGAATGCCGTCGCCGGGCTTTCCACTGGCAAGCGTGGCGCGGTGGATAGAAAGCTTTCCCGCCGTCAGATCAGCAAAAAGAAAGAAGCGTTCCTCGTGCGCGGCAGAAGCACCGGCGGAACTCTCGTGAGACAGCACAGCCGGCGCGTGAACATCCCGGCCCGCGCACCGCTCGGCACCGAACTCGCGGACATCAAAACCCGCCTCACCTTCATGCAAAAAGTGAAGGCCGTTTTCACCCAATTCCTTTCCCGCAAATGATCACCGATATTTCAGGCGAATTCTATCCAGGCGAAATCGATCCCACTCTCGTGGCGATCGCGCAGAGTCTGGTGGACGCCGGTGCCAGCGATCCGCTGGCGGGCTGGACTCCGGAGCAATGGGCCGTGCTCGCCGAGTTCGGCGAGAAGCAGGTGGTGATCATCATGCCGGATGAAACGGACGCGGGGATCGACGCGGCGGTGAAAACGGCCGTGGCGCGGACGAGCGGTCTGTGCCTGCTGATCATCCCCGGCTCCGGGAAGAATCCGGACACGGAATCCACCGGCCCGCTGGTGACGTTGGAAATCGAAATGCAGCTCTTCGTGGCCACCCGCGTGCGTGGCAAGAACGCCGTGAGCGTGATGAGCCTGGTGGGTGCGGTGGCGAAGTTCTACCACCTCTCGAAGATCCGCGTCTCCACCTTCGCGCCGTATGAAAAACTCAAGTTCCTCGGATTCGATCCGCTGAAGGACGAGGATTTCACCGCCTTCGCCATCAATTTCCAGCGTGAAATGATGCTCTAACCCACTCTCAATTTATGGAAACCAAAGCACCAAAACAAGAACCCGGAGCGGCGGGAGAAGCCGCCAAGTCACCCGCCGCGCCCGCGAACATCCTCGTCAAAACGACGCGGAAGCAGGTGCGTATCAAAGGAGCCGTTGTGAGCGGTATCCCTAATTTCGGAATCACCCAGGCGGAGGCGGATACGCTCGTCGCCCAGGGCCTCGCCGTGATCGTCGGCACGATCTAATCCACCAACATCACGAAAGGAAACCAACCTCATGGACTATCAATTTGAACCTACCCGCGTCGAGACGAAGGCCGGGCATATGTATATCATCCCGGCCGGAACGGTCGTGGCCAATGGCGGCACGCCGATCACCGTCTCCAAGAACGTGTGGCCGGATGCGGTGCCGACTGACAACTACGCCGACTACGAGCTGAAGGAAATCAACAGCATCAAGCCGAATTTCGAGAAGGATTCGGAACAGCGGGAATACGCATCGAGCACGGATGGTTACACGAAGTCCAAGGACGAGTGGATCACCGAGCGGTCGTGGACCGTCGAGACGGACATGACGAACGCGCTCATCATCATGCTGGAAGAAGGCCTGACGGCTCTCCCGGTAGTCGGCACCGCCGCCACGCCTGGCGCACGGAAAGAAAGCTATGTGGAAGCCGTGGTGCTGATGGAAATTGGCACGCGTGGCATCGGCATCACCAAACGCCGCTGGATCTGGGCTCGCGTCTATCTGGAAAGCCCAGGCGACTCCACCTCCAAGATCAGCAAAATCAGCCTCCGCGTCGCCATGCAGGAAGCGGATAACAATTCGTTCGAGCAGGTCGCGTAAGAAGTTGAGAGTCCGGAGTTGAGAGTTGAGAGCGAAGAAAACGCGTCTCCGGCTCTTGCTCTGACACTCAACACTCAACCATCAACACTCAACCCACCATCATGCCAGCCTCGCCACCATCCATTTTCACTCCGGCCACCGCCGGGGGAGAACCTGCCGCGCCTCCCGCAATCTTCGTGAGCGCGGCGGTGGGTGGTGAGGCGGCACCGCCTCCCGCGGTGTTCTCGCCGGTATCCGGCGGAGGCTCCGCGGGCGCGCCGCCAGCGGTCTTCGAAAGCGCGGCGGTGGGCGGATCCGCTGAACCGCCACCCGGCATTTTCGAGAGTGCGGCCGTGGGTGGATCTGCTGATTCGCCACCGGCTGTTTTCGAGAGTGCGGCGGTGGGTGGATCCGCGGATTCGCCACCAGGCGTTTTCGAGAGCGCCGCGCTGGCGGGTGACCTGCTCAAGCCGCCCTATATCTTCCGCATGCCGCTCTATCCGCTGCTCAATACCGACAACACGCCGCTGCTCAACACGGACGGCACCATTTTAGAAAGTTAGAATCAAAAGCCAGAATCAAGAAACCAGATCATGAAACGACACCTCACCACCCTCATTCTATCCGCCTGCATGGCCCTCGCGGGACACGCGCAGTCGCTCGACACGCTGCCACCGATCACCGGAGCGGAGATCAACACGGCGGCCGACACCATCTTGGCCGTGGACGCCAGCGCCGCGCATCCGAAGGCGAGGCAGATCACCTTCGCGGAGGCGTGGAAAGCCTTCGGCGGGACGAATGTCTCCACCACGGAACTCGGCTACCTGGACGGGGTGACGAGCCCGATTCAGACGCAGTTCACCGCAAAGGAAGCAGGTTTGGGAAATCCGGGTAGCAATGGTTATGTGCTCTCGTCGACGACAGGCGGCACGCGGTCATGGATCGCGCCAGCGACGGGCAACCTCACGTCAGGTCCGGTGACGGCGACATCGGGTGTTTCTTCAATTGCGGATGGCGCGCTGGCCATCGCGAAAACCAGCGGGTTGCAAACCGCGCTGGATGGCAAATCGGCCGCTGGCGACCCACGGTTTGCTCCAACCCAGAACCTCAAGCATCTCTACGATAAAGTCTATCGAAGTTCGGTCGCCTTGGAGCAAACGCCGATCACCTGGCTTACAACTGGCGACTCGGTGGCAGGCAGCAAGCCGACTCCCGTTCTCAACAGGATGCGGCATCTGTATGGTGAAAACGGGTATGCTCTCGGGAGTCTCCAGCCTGCGTTAGGTGGCAGCGCGACGGCATCCACCACCGACTTCACGCTCAGCCCAAGCGGTGTTTCCTACACCATTCCATCCGGGAGTAATGTTTCGTTTGGAGTGTCGGTCGCCGGGGTTTCGACAGAATTTCCGGCGACACTGCTCAAAATCAAATACGCTGCCGTATCGGGCGGTGGGACATTCAAGATTCAAACCAACCTAGCAGGCGCTGGCTGGGTGGACGAAACCACGGTTGTCACGACACAGGGCGCGGCTTCGATCAGTTCCGGGCTCACCAACATCCCGGCATCCAACGCCACCACCTTTATCGGCACGGCGACTGTCACAAAATCGCTAGGCCGCTACCTTGTGCGGGCTGTCGGGGTCTCCGGCACGGTCAAAATTCTGGGGGCGTCGATGCGCAATACCGGAATCGGCGGCGTTTACGATGTCGGGTTGTCACAAGGCGGCGTTTCGGTCTCAAGTTCCGAAATGGGAGCAACCCCGCAGACCCTCATGACGGAACTGCTTTACGATATCGACCCCACGGTTGTTAGCCTTGAGACAAAAGACACCGCCGCTATTTTCACATCGGATCTTGACGCGTGGTATTCAAAATTCACGACGGCCTGCCCAAATGCTGACTGGGTTGACATCCTCACCTCTCCCACCTCGGCTAACGAGTCTGTGGGCATTGCCCAAACGGTGGTCCAAAAGCAGAAAGCGACGGCTCTCAATCATTTCGTTTTCGACGCGACCGAGGTGCTGCAATCTTACGCCGCTTTCGCCGGGATTTCGGGATGGTCGGGTGACGGCACCCATTTGAGCGCGGCGGCAAGCGAGTTTCAATCCGCGGCACTTCTTAACCGGATGGGGATTCTCGGATTGGTCAGCCCGACAACGTTGATCCAACGGCGAAACACCGGTGGCGGGCCTTACACATTCCTCCAAATGGACGGTGACCGGGCGACCACCACCAGTCTTAAAATCGCAGGTGACCCTGACCAAGATGTCGGCATCTATCTGGGAAATATCGCGGGAGGGGAACCTGGCAACCAGTTGGTTTCACTCAAGCGCATCCGGTCTGGAAACGGCGCTCTTGCATTAACGACTAACGGCGGACTTGGTTTCACGATCGACACGACCACGTGGATCACCACAATCGGCTATTCCGGCAATCCATTCACCGTTGCGGCGGATGGGAGCGCGTCAAGTCCTGGCAACTTCACCACTACAGCCGTGGGTAAGACCCTCGCCGTCAAAAGCGGCACCAACGCCCTTGCCGGCACCGTCACACTGACCGCAGGCGCAGGCACGATCTCCTCCACGGCAATCGACGCTAACACCGTCATCAACATCACGCTCAAAACAGTTTCCGGCACAGTCGGCGGTCAACCCTACGTTTCCGCGATCACGGCCGGGACAAGCGCCACCCTATCAGGGGGCGGTGGCTCCAATAATTCCACCTACAATTGGGTAGCGGAAAAGGTCAATTAAGCGCTTCCCCTCTTCTTTCCATGGATCTCCAAGCCTCCATCCTCAAGCTCACCTTCGATCCCGCCAGCGCGGCGCTGGTGCTGCTGGACTACGGCTGGATGCTGGCGGACGGGCCGCTGCGGTTTCCGCAGAAGAACGGCACGGAAGTGGTGCCGTCCCCGGACTCTTCCTATCCGCTGATCCTGGACACGCTGAACTCACAATTCGTGATCAAATACACGGTGGTGGATGACGCGGCGGGGTCCAGGGCGGCGAGCATGACGGCGGTGCTGAACTCGCTGATCAGCGTGGCAGCACTGGGCGTGAAGCCGCTGAAGATCGAAGTGGATGGCGTGGGTGGCGGACACTACTGGCAGGCGGCGCAATGCAAGGTCAGTGAAAACGAGCCATGGCACCAGCCGCACTCCCGCTTCGCACGAACGGTGAAGTCCCTCACGCTGACCTGTGCCGGGCTGAGCTATGTTTGAAGAGTGTTGATGGTTGAGAGTTGATTGTTGATAGAAAGACACCCATGGGCGACGAGCTGAAATACAAATACACCATGGTGCTCGCGACGGAAGCGAGCGGCACGGGTGCGCAGAAAACCGTGGATGATCTCCAGCGGGTCCAGACGGCAATGGGCGATACTGCCGGGAAGGCGAGGGTTTCAGAGTTTGCCTTCTACGATCTGGATGCGGCGATGAAAAAGGGGGCGAACACCTCCGACACGTTCACGGCCGGTGCGACGAAGGTGCAAAAATCCACGGGGAACGCGGCGCAGTCCCTGCTGTTATTTTCCCAAGGCTTCGAGGATGCCCAATACGGCATGCGCGGAGTGCTGAACAACATCCCCGGTCTGATCGTTTCCCTCGGCGGCGGCGCTGGGCTCGCGGGTGCGATCTCCATCGCGGCGGTGGGTTTCTCGATCCTCTATGAATGGCTGGGGAAAACGGAGGAGAAGTCTACAACCCTCAAGGATTCGTTGGGCGAAATCGCCGACAATATGGGCCAGCTCCAAACCGACGAACTCGACAAGGCGAGGGAGAAGGTTAATCAGGCCTTCGATGACGTTGAAAAACTGCGGGCTAAATTTGGGGAAACCCAGCAGGCAGACAACGAATCTACAACAGCGGCGCTGTCTAATGCTGAAAAACTCGCGACGGCGCGGAGACTGATCAACGAATTGCTAGGCATTGAGATCAATAAACTCGATGAGATCAGGGACAAGTCGGCTGCGGACGATGCAAAGCGAGAGGAACAGCTCAGACAGGATATCGCCGCCCAACAAAAGCGGCTCACCGACATCCAGACCAGGGTATCCGATAAAAGCGATCATCTGGAGGGCCTTCGTTCGGAGAAGGAACTAACGGACAAGATTTACGAAAAGCGGGTAGCCGAGCTGCTCATCCTTCAAAAACAACGCGACGAGCTTCAAAAGCTAGCGAATGCTCCCACCCCGAATTTTCACAAAGTAGGGCAGGGAAATGACCTTCAGGCCGAAGTGGCCTTCGACCAATCGAAGCGCGATGCGAATGAGACACTCGGTTCGGGACTGATTCAGACTCAGATAGCCGGTCTTCAAAAAAAGCTGGACGCTGTCCGGTTACACCAAGAAAGCGGCGACAAAGCGATTCAACAGGCCGAGGTCGCGCTGACGGATTTGAACAACACGGCCATTGACGTGCAAGGTGCTGTCGAGAAGAAGACGGAAGAGCTGAAAAACACTTTTAAGGCAGATACATCTGTTGCCAAACTGACCGAGGTAGGGGCCAGCCAGAAGGCATTCGCGGACCAACTGACGGAAGTGGTCAACCAGCTCCAGCCGACGCTGGCTACGGGAATCGCCGCAAAAGACAGCATCCTCCAGGCGACATCCGACCACAAGCTGACGCTGGATGAGCTGCAAGCGCTGTCAAAAAATCTGGTGACGCTGGTGGGACAGATGCAGAGCGGCATGGTGCTGGTGAACGGGAACCAGCAGACGATCATCGGGATTCTGAAAGGATTCGAAACCGAGCAAAACCGGCAGAAGGCGGTGCTCTCCCAGTTCCAAGGAAACTAACTCATGAGCTGGACATTCAAAGGCGACCCGGATGTGGCGGTGACGGTGGTGGCCGGGGTGACGTATGGCATGGACGAAACCGAACGGCCGCTGGACGCTCCGGGAATCAGCGGCTGGCAGCTCAAATTCCAGAATCTGGGAGAGGATGCGTTCACCTACACCCAGAAGACGAAAAACGCGAAGGGGCTGGGTGCGATCGTGCCGCGCGACGGGCAGATCATTTCCGTCTGGTGTGACGGGGTGAGGAGATTCCGCGGGCATGTGGTGGCGCCGAAGCTGGGGCTCAACAGCCTGACGGTGCGCGTGGTGGGGCCGTGGTGGTGGATGACAAAAATCACGCTCTCCGGGGCCTCGGTGGACAGCACGGGAATCTCGGCGGACCGCACGAGCTACGCGCTGCCAGCGCAAGGCCTGCGGACGAGCCTCCAGGCCATCAACAACCGCGCGGTGGCGATGGGCGTGCCGATGAGGAGCATCCTGGATGCGGATGTGAGCACCTACATCGACGGGATGTTCACCTTCCTGAAAACGACACTCTCGAACATGTCATTCGCGGCGGCCATGGCCGAGCTGATGAGCTGTGTGCCGGATGCGGTGCTGTGGTTTGACTACACCTCATTCACCAATCCGCAGCTCAACATTTCCCGGCGCGGCAGCATGGCGGCGGCGACCTACACGGTGGGGGCGACCGGCGCGGTGCGCGTGGAAAGCGCGGACATCTATCCGCGCACGGACCAACAGGTGAAACAGGTGCGGCTGAACTACATGAAGCGCCAGGCGATCACCGGGAAACCGCAGTGGGCGAGCCAAGTGAATGGCACGGTGGCGACGGACACGGACAAGCGGAAGGTGCAGATCATCACCGTGAGTGGCCCGGAAACGCTGCAACTCGTCCCTAAGGATGACTTCGACAGTGTGCAACTGCGGACGCTGGCGGCGAATCTATCGGTGAACGATGTGTTCCAGCTCGATCCGGTGCTGAAAAAAGCGGCGGAGACTTATGGAGCATTCAAGGGGAGTGCTGCGGCGGTGAGCTTCCCAGGGTGGTTCCGGCTGGTTTACGGGGAGACGGTCGACTGGATGCGCACGGACTACCTGCTGGCGAAAAAACAAATCGCGGTGAAGCTGTGGATCACCGGAAATTACATTTCCGCAGGAGGTCTAGGGCTGTGCGCGAACTACCTGAAAAGCATCGGCCGGCTGAGCTGGGCAGTAGGCGGCAGCGGGGTAACCAATACTTTCAGCCTCTATCTGGACTTCACTTTCGACGCGATCAACCTGTCATTCCCGACGCTGACGACGGTGCGGAAAAAGTGGGATTACGACTTCATTTCGCCCCCGGCGGGGCTGGCGGCGGATCTGCAAGGCGCTCAGAATTTCATCCCGTGGGAAGGCCCGGTGGTGATCGCACAGCAGGCACTGGACGGCACGAATCTGCTGCAAAAGAAGATCCGCCTGGCGAACTCGCATCCGGATCATGCGATGATGGATGCGCTGCTGAAAAGCGTGACATACGACGGCGGCCGCCACCGGATCTCGCTGGAACTCGGACCGCCACCAAGGGCGGATCTGGGCGGCCTGGTAAACAAGATGCGGAGGAATCCGCAGGACAACATCGTGTGGATTTAACATCATGAAAGTATCCTTCCAATGCCAGCACGACGCACGCGGTGATTTGTGGATGTGCGACGGCACGGTGATCGACCGTGGCACGGGGGCATTCTTCCCGGTGGGTGATGGTGATCCGCTGGGCGGCGGGCTGGTGGGAGCGACGGCGGAAACGATGGCGGAAACGGCGGAAATCCCGTCTGTGATCGACATGGTTTTCCTTGGGGGATCGGGGAGCAATGTGATCGTGAGCGGGCTGGCGGCGCTGGATGGATTCTATCGATTCTACCGGCCGGGGATGTGGAAAAAGGGTGATTTCCTGCTGGAGGTGACGGGACCAAGTGCGGCGACGATTTCCGACGAAACGGACGTGGTGGCGGAACTGACGACGGGCGGCGATGCGCCGGGCGGATCCTTCGTGGCGACAACCTACGGCGAGGACACTTACAATGCGTCCGTGGGGTTCACCCTGACGGCGGTGAAGGAACGCGGATGGCCAGGTGGATTCGTGGATCTGGATGTGACGATCAGCGACGGGACGGCGGTGGGCGGGCGGTTCTCGACGACGGACGGGGTTAATTTCGTGTCGGTGCTGGATGCGGATTGGACGTTCGTTTTGAATGCGGATGGGACGGCTGATTTTTCCTACGACGGCACGGTGATCGCGACGAGGGCGGCAGGCCCGCCGGACGATCCCTGCGGCGGGTATGTGTCGACGCCGGACGGGGAGCGGCTCAACCCGGATTTCGGCGCTGACGATGAGACTGAGCCGGTGGATTTTAATCCATTCGGGACGCTGACGCTGGAATACTCGTGGCCTGCGAGTCCGGACCTGGACGACACGACGGCGTTTCTCGGAGGGATGGTGGGATTCGGCAGCGGCTACACGGCTCCCTACATGACTCATTCCGGAGACGACACGGGACCGGCCGGGAGCGAGACGGTGGTGGTCGATCTGGCGGCGGCATGGGATGCGGGGGCGATTTCCACCTTCGCGGATGTGTTGTGCATGGCGGATTGGTATCCGCCACACGGTGGCAGCGGCCCGGCGACCCTGACGGCGACCTACGATCTGCCGGGGGCTCCGGGGACGCCAGTCGTCCACACACTGCATCCATCGAGCACGACGCCTGCGAGCACTCCGGCGCTGGCCCTGCGCATCCTCCAGGACGGCACGGCCGCTCCGGTGGGTGGGCCGTGGACGGCGACGGTGAAGGCGGTGAGGCGTGCGCCGCTGGATGGCGTGGTTTACATCGAGATCACCGAAGTAAGCGGCTCGGTGACGGCGGTGGGGGAGCCGGTTTTCGATGCGACTCTGCCGAGTCCTGGCGGTGGAGTGGTGCCGTTTCCGTTGGCGACATCGGACGGGGCGGGGCTGCTCAAGCAACTGCACACCGGGCCGCTGGTGTGTTGACTCCGCCACCGCTTCGCGGGGCTCTCGCGAGTGGTTCGCGCCGGCCTCGCGGCGTCAAGTGGCTTGACCCTTTTCTATGGATGGGTGGTTACCCTTTTGTGGGTTTCCTCTGCTCGTGG
>JBDSNC010000057.1:0-39641 GCA_039915545.1 Luteolibacter sp. | reverse complement strand
GCATCCGGCGATCGGCTGGCTGGAGCGCGACGAACGCGAGAAAGAAGAAGCACCCATGAAAGCGATCAACGCGCTCGAACTCAAGGACGACGCCGTGATCGCGGACATCGGCGCGGGCTCCGGCTACTACACGTTCCGTATTTCGCCTAAAGTCCCGAAAGGAAAGGTGGTGGCCGTGGACATCCAGCCGGAGATGTTGGAGTTTCTCAAAAAGCGCTCGTCGGAACTCGGCATCACCAACGTGGTCCCCCATCTCGGGAAAGAGGATTCCGTTGAGCTGCCCGCCGGATCACTCGACGCCGCGCTGATGGTGGACGCCTATCATGAATTCTCATTTCCGGCTGAGATGCTGGCATCACTGTATTCCGCTTTGAAATCCGGCGGGCGGATCTACCTGCTGGAATTCCGCGCGGAGGACCCGCAGGTGCCTATCAAGGCGCTGCACAAGATGACCGAAGCTCAGGCGCGGCTGGAACTGGAAGCCGCCGGTTTCCGATTCGTTTCCAACCGCCGGGAGCTTCCTTGGCAGCATTTTCTCGTGTTCGAGAAACCCTGATCAGTTCAAATTCACCAATCCGACATCGAGTACCTGCCCACCCATGCCGTTGTGACCGTGAGCGGCGAGCGTGATTTTCGTGCCGGGCTTGAGCTTCGCCAGCGCCTCGGGGTTGATTTCAAAAATCGAGTAATCGCGCGTCTCGATATTCACCGAGCGCCACGCGAGAATGCCGTCGATATAGACTTCCGCGCCGTTGTCGTGATGGATGATGAGGCGCAGTTTCGATCCCAGTTCTTTAGGTAGCTCCACCTCGCGGCGGATCCAGAGGTCCTTGGTATTCCAGACGGTGTTGAGGGTTCCGTCGGTGCCCGGTGTGCCCGAAGTGCCGAACGAGGATTTGCCTTCCGCCCAGCCGCTGTCGTTGAAATCCGGCTGAGCCCATTCGCCTGGCGGCTCGGCTTTGGTCCAGCGCCAGACCGCTGGTTGTTTGGCAGCGGTGGGAATCACGTCCGTAAAGCCGGCAGTTAGTTTTTCCGAGGAGACTGGAAGGCTGCGGAGTTCGGCGGAGAAATCCGGTTTGATCTTCGGCCCGATCCACACCGGCTGGGTGAACGCGCCGTTCGCGGCGATGTCCCAGACCTGGAAACGGACCCAGGTGCGGCCTTTCAGATCGAACAGGATGCGAAGTTTTTTCGTGCCGAAACTTTCGGTGTCTCCCAGATCAACGCGCTGGCGGAAGGTTTGTTTGCCGTCGCCGGAAACGATTTCCGCAAAAGCCAGAGGGAACGTCCATTCGAGGCCGGCTTCCAGGATTTGTTCCGCAGCCGCGTTCTCTATCACCTCGCCACTGGCTTTGCCGCCGACCTTGAAGGACGGGATGAGGATCTCGCCGGTGGTGGTGAAAAACTTTCCGCCGCGCAGGCTGTCGAGCACCGGTTGCCAGCCGTCCTTGAACTTGGGAAGCTGGTCGAGCTGCAGGTAGTTGATGTTCATATGGGCGTAAGTCTCGAAGTCCGGCTCCATGCGGAAGAGGTCGGCCTCGCCGATGATCTGTTTCCGCAGGCCCCAGTTCGACATGTCGTCCAACAGATCCAGCACGCGCCAGCCGAGCGTCGGCCGCGAGAGGTCGGCGGGCATGGCTTTCCAAGCGGCACCGAGGAAATGATCCGAGCCATAGAAATCCGCGGTCTTGTAGATGTCCGGGAATCCGATGGACGCCTTGATCCGCGCGTGGGCGGTCCACATCAGGCCGTTCTCGGTTTCCATCAGCTTGAGCACGTCCTCCGCGCTGCCGACATGATAGACCTTGCCGTAGCCTTCCACCTCCTCGACGAATGGTCTCCCGGCGGGCCGGTTCAGCACCCAGTAAACCGGTTTTGGAAACAAGCTGATCCAGTGGCCGCCGAGGTGGACATTGGGCTCCTCGCCGGGAAGGAAGAGCAGCTTGTCGTCGGAAAGGCGGTCGCACTCGGCGTGCAGGGTTTTCAGCAGCGGCAGGCGTTCGTCCTCCTGAATTTTCGGCGTGTCGCCGATGTGGAATTCCGCAAGATGGACGATGTTCACGCCGCGCGCCTTGAAAGTTTTCACCATCCCGGGCACCTCAAGTCCCTTCGGCACACCGTCCGTTTTCTGTTCCTTCTGTTTCCTGAGAAATTCCAGTGTGTGCTCGATGTGATAGTGGCTGGTGAAAGTCTTGCGACCGGGAAGCTCCTTGTAATGATCGCCGCGCGTGTATCGCGCCACGGCGTCGAGCGCCTGTTTTCCATCGCCGCGGGTGAGCAGATAGAACGCGCCGAGTTGTTGTTTGGTTTTCGGCGGCGCATTGAACCACGGAACGTAGCGGGTGTCTCCGGTCAGCGACTGGCGGATGCCGATGCCGTAGTCTCCGACCACTCCGCCGTAGTTCCTGCCATGCCAGACGAATTTCAAATTGAACGCCTCGTCCTGCGGATAGAAAAACCGGTGGGGTGCGGGAAAAACCGCGAGCGAACCCGAAGCACCTTCCGCGACGATCGTGCGGCCGGCAACGGCGAGTGGAGAGGCCGCAAAAATTGGATCGAGCGGCGCGCGCTGCAGTTTGCCATCGGTGTCGTTCCAAACAGTGGCTTTCCAATCAGGTGAAGCGCTCGCGAGCCCGGTGTCATAAACAATCGCGCGGCCGTCCTCCTCCGTGGACATCACGGCCTTCGCTTCCAGAAACGCGGAATTTCGATAGAACGTGAACTCCATTTCGCCGCTGAAATTTCCAGCCGAAATTTCTGCCAAACTAACGGTGGTGTGGGCGCCTTCCTCGGTGACGTGCAGCGAGCGTTTCCCGAGCTTCACCAGAAATGTCTCATGCGGACGCTTCGGCGGATTGTCGAAAAACGCCACCCAGCCCGCCGGGTTGGTCATGTCGCGGCTGCCGACGGTGAGCAGCGTCACCGGATTCAGATTGCTGACGATCGGCTTCGGCTCCTGTCCTTTCGCCGCGATGCCCAGCGATTCGACGAGCGGTTTCGCCTCATCCATGCTGAAGACGGCGGAACCGGTTTCATCGGCGGAAACCGGCCAGGTCACCCGCACGCGACCGTCGGTTTCCGTGACGCTGACGCCGGATTCCGCGGCATTCGCGGTGAGGATGCCGAGGAACAGCCATGCGGCCGGAGTGAGATGAAAGGGCTTTTTCATGTAGAGCGGGTAGAAACGGATGGAAAACGCGCGGTGTGTCACACGATCCCTCTATTGCCGCAGGTTTTCCGCCCGATCCAGTCAAAGGGGAGATCAACGTTCACGGCTGGGTCACGCGGATCCGGAAAAATTCCTTGTCTGCCGGCGCTGCCGCGGTCCACACGATCGTTTGCGTCAGGCCGTTCGGGTCCACCACGGGCGAAGCGGCCGACCCATCCGCCGGGGACTCGCTCCAGTGGACGAGATCGGTTGAGATTTCATGATGGAAGGTGATGTCAGCGGGATCCAGGCGTCGGTGATAGATCACGGAAAGCGGACCGGAGTTGGCGGTGAGCGGCGCGGTATCCGGCGTGAGGGCGTCGGTGTGGAAAGCATACTCAAGAATGTTGGAAAGCCCGTCGTGATCGGGATCGGCCTGGCCGTCCGCGATGGCGGGGTTGGCAGCCTGGGCGGTGAAGGTGGTGCTCTGCCACGTCTGATAGGGATGGTTGGTTTTCCAGAAGTCCAGCAGCGCGGCGAGGGCCTGCGGCGGATTGGTAGGGGCGAGGTTGCCAATTTGATCCTTGTCGTTCAGCCCGTGACAGCTCGTGCAGGTGCGGATCTCGCCAGGCTGGAAGGTGACCCAATAGCGTTCCTTCACCACGCTGCGGTGCGTGGGATCAGTGAGATGCCAGGTGAGAGCACGCTTGGCAGGAACGATGGCTGCCAGGGATCCGTCATCGCCGAGACGCACGCTGCCGGGAGGGCCGGTGGGGTTCGGCGGGTTTTCACCAACCGCATCATGCCAGGTGGCGGCGGTGACGCGGCGGCCGGGAACGGTGGTGAGGCCGCGGAGTTGGTCGGCCTGGAAGATCTGGAGGTTTGAAATTTGATAGACCGGGGTTTGCGCCCCGACGACGCTCTGGGTGAAGGAGTGGGCGATCTTCAGGTTGAACGGCTGCTGTTTGTCCACGTCGTCGCGGGTGGTGACGTTGCGGCTGATGATGAGCGAGAGGTTCTGTTGGAGCAGCCAGTTCTGGAAAAGCTGGAGGTTGAGCTGCTTCTGGGTGAATACCGAGGCTTCGGGGGATTTCACGCCGGAGGCTATGGTGGCGGTGGGTTTGGTGCGGGAAACGACTTCCACGGGATCCATTTCCCAGAGGGTGCCGCTATAGGTAAGTGTTTGGCCGGCGGCGAAGTAGCTGACATTCGCCGTCGTTCCGGTGGTTAGCAGTACATCCGGTATCCAGGTGAGGGATGCGCCGGAGCCGGTGGACTGGAGCAGACGCAGGCGGAAATTGTAGAGAGTGCTGATCGCATTTCCGCCGCCATTGAAATCTGTCCGGTTGGCGGTGGTGTGGATGGCCATGAGGTTGCCATCGCTCATGGGAACCGGCGTGCGGTAAAGATCGATCGCGGAGATCGGAGTTGTGAAGATTTGCGGAAGTTTGTTAGGATGAGTGACGTAGGTTACCGCCATCGCTTCCGGGTTCACGGCCGGACCGGCGTCGAGACTCACAATCTGCCCCGCAGAGTGGGTGCCATCCTCCGGACAATCAATGCCGAAGTAACGGCCGGGGATATTCGGTGATTCGTGGATCATGACGAAATTGTTGAAAAATTTCCGCGTGCCGATCGACAAGCTCACGAGGTTGGGATCATCCTTGAAGGTCATGCTGAAACTGTTGTTCAGCTCATGTCTTCCGGCGTGATTGACGATTTCCTCATCCGTGCCGTCCTCGTTCATCGACCAGATCATGAACTGGTTGAAAGTCTGCGCGTTGAGCGGATGCCCGACGATGACGCTGTCGAGCGCGTTGCCGCTTTTGTCAAAATTCCGGGACTCGGGAAACGTGTCCACTGCCGGAAGCGTGCCCGCGTCCGGTGCCTCACTGGAGTAGTTGAAAGTGCCGTTGGCCGTGTGGTCGGTAAAGGCATCGGTTTGAGTCACGCCAAGCACATCCACGGCGGATGTCGGCCCGCGGTCATAGACGACGTTGACATCCCGTGAAAGGTGGTCCCAGCGGGAAAAAATCACCCGCCCCGCATGGTCCACGAAGGGTCCGAAAGCACCGGAAGGTGAGTGGTTCAGGATTTGGAAAGTCCCGCCCGGCGAGGGATCGAGGCTCCAGATGCCTGTGACGGTGGGAATGTCCAGATACTCCTCAAGCTGCGGATAGAGATGCGCCGAGCCGTCGCGCGGGCGGTCGCTGGAACAGAGGATGCGGCCGTTGGTGCCGTAGGAGGGCATGATATTGTTCGCGTTGGCCGGTTGGTTGGGAACCTTGGTGATGACCGGCGTTTGGTTTTGTCCGAAGCTGGTGATTTCATAAATCTGCCAGAAAAACGGCGTGGTGTCCGCGACGGAAACCGGCGCGCCGACCACCATGCTGAAGAGCGCCTTCTGCCCGGTCCAGTCGACTGCGGGCGAGCGCACCGCGATGCTGTTAGGGCCGGTCTGCTGCTGCGCGGCGGTACCGTATCCGGCGGCGAACGTCAGGTTCCGCGTAGCCCCGTCGACGTAGCGGATCATCAGCGCGCCGCCGCGGCCGCAGGAGGCGGTGTCGCCGAGGTGCTGGCCGAAGAGGCTGCCGACGTTCATGCGGTTGTTCGCGACGACGTGGCCGCCGTCCTTGTTTTCATTCATCACCGGCACCTGCGTGACGTAGAGAATGGGCTGGGTCGGAAGGACGGCCGCGACAGAAGTCGAGGCGATGGCAAGGCTAACAAGAAGCAGGCGGAGGTGCATGGTGGGATCAGAGTCCGGGGTTTTGGAAACTTGCCGCAGTGCCCTGACGCGGTCAGGACGGCTGGTGGGGGTTTTCAAACACCCTTTCCACCGATACTCCGAACGCTACCGCAATCCGGTAGGCCAAGTCGAGCGAGGGATCGTGTTTTCCCGTTTCCAGAGCAAGCACCGCCTGCCGCGAAACGCCAACGCGTTTGCCGAGTTCCTCCTGAGTCCAACCGCGTTCGGCGCGCAGGGTTTTGAGTTGGTTTTTCATCAGTGCGAGGTGCGGATGAAAGGAGTGACGGCTGCGAACGACGCCCACAAGAGCGGATAAACCATCGCGGCGGAAATGTGGGGAGCCTTCGCGTAGAGTTCCATGAAGCCCCAGGTGGAGGCGACCGCAAGCGCCACGCCGGTGGCGACGATGAAGCGCTTGGCCATGAGCGTCCTCACGAATTCATCACTGTCCCGCATCCAGACGAGAAACGTCCATATGTGCCCGATGACCGGAGCAGCGACGACCAACGAGAAGAACCAAGTGCCGGGGGATTTCATGCCGTCGAAGGCACCGGTGATGGCGGCGATGTTCACAGCGACATACGCGGACATGAAGAGCCCGGCGCGGATTCGATATTTTTTGTTTACGTTGGCGGGGTTTTGCATGGTGGATTGGTTGCCTGATGTAAGGCAAACCTTACACGGCTTCCGTGTCAGGTCAACCTTACATTTTAAAATCGAAGTTTTCCTCTGATTTCCGCCTGTCACGTTCCGCCTTGCTTCGTCGCGGCGGATGGAGTTTCTTGCCGCCCGCATGTCTTTACTTCCTACCGCTGACCTCCTGGCGCTCGACACAGCCGGCCTGAAAAGCCGCTTGTCGAAACTCAGGAGGTATCTTTGACGTCCCGACCCTCGAAAACGAAATCAACACGCTCGAGGAGGCGATGGGCGCGCCCGAGTTCTGGAACGACTCGGATAAGGCGAAATCCATCAGCTCCAAGGCCGCCGGTCTGAAGAAAAAACTCGACAGCTTCCTGAAACTCGAAGGCCGCGTGGCGGACATCGATGAAGGCGTGGCGCTCGCCAAGGAATACGACGACGCCGATCTCGCCCGCGAGGCGCTGGCCAACGCCGCCGGATTGGAAGGCGACATCCGCGCTTACGAACTGCTCACGCTGCTCGATCAGCCGAGCGATATTTCTCCGTGCTTCCTCGTCATTTCCGCCGGTGCCGGTGGAACCGAAGCGTGCGACTGGGCACAGATGCTCCACCGCATGTACACGCGCTGGGCCGAGGGCAAAGGCTACACCGTGGAAACTCTCGACTGGCAGGACGGCGACGAAGCGGGCTTGCGCACCACGACTTTGAAAATCACCGGCGACCACGCCTACGGTTTCCTGAAAAACGAACGCGGCGTGCATCGTCTAGTTAGAATTTCCCCGTTTGATTCGAATGCGAAGCGCCACACGTCGTTCGCCTCCATCGATGCGACGCCGGAAGTTTCGAAAGAGATCAAGATTGAGATCAACGAAAAGGACATCGAGATCACCACCACCCGTTCCGGCGGCAAGGGCGGTCAGAACGTCAACAAGGTGGAAACCGCCGTCATCTTGCGCCACCTTCCCACCGGCATCCTCATCCGCTCCACCGCCGCCCGGACGCAGGGAGCTAACAGAGAACTCGCTTTCGACATTCTCAAGGCCAAGCTCTACACCATCGAAGAGGACAAACAGAAGGCCGAGGCCGACCGCGCTTACGGTGAAAAGGGCGACGTTTCATGGGGCAACCAGATCCGTTCCTACGTTTTCCAACCCTATCAGAAGGTGCTCGACCTCCGCACCGGGGAGGAGACGAACAACATCCAAGCCGTCATGGACGGCGGTATCGACGACTTCATCGAAGCCAAGCTGCGTGGCAAGGTCCGGGTGAAGGGCGCGAAGGACGAGGACGATTGATCCGGCCCCGACCCTCTCTAACGAACCGCCAATCCGATGATCCGTCCTGAAGACTCCAACAGCGGGAACATCCTGCCATTCAAGCCCAAGTCCCTGCTCCACCACTTCGAACCATCCGGGCGGGTGGTGTCACCGGAGGAGGCTGACAAGTCCATGGACCTGTTTTTCGACGCCATGGACGGCGTGACGATGGCTCAGGAACTCACCTTGTTGACGCAGGCTTTGAAATTCGATCCCCGGAATCCGGGAGCCCTTTCGTTCATGATCAAGCATCTGCGGGGCTTGTCCGCGGATGAGGAAATCGCACTTCGGAGAAAGATCGTGGTGATCGCAGCCGATCAGCTCGGCGAGGAGGCGCTCAACCAGATGCACGGACATTTCTGGGGATTTCATGAAACCCGGCCGTACATGCGTGTCCGCGCCGAACTGGCGGAGGCACTTTTCACCGTCGGACGCATCGGGGAGGCCATCACCGAATGGGAAGCCATGCTCGTGCTGAACCCCGGCGACAATCAGGGCCTTCGCTACCGGTTGCTGGCATCTCTAATGGCGCTCGGGAAAATCCCGGATGCGAAGCGCTTGTTCAAGCAGTACCCGGACGAACCCGGTTTCAGCACCGTTTTCTCCTGGCTGATGGTTCTGGAACTCCACCTCGCCGGGAAGGAAACCGAAGCACTCAAGGCACTCAACGCGGCCGAAAAACAGAACAAGCATTCGAAGGCCTTCATCCTCGGGACCAAGGGGCTTCCGAAGCAGCAGCCGGATACTTATGCAGCCGGCAGCAAGGAAGAAGCCGCCTGTTTCGCGGATGACCTGCAGATGGCATGGGCCGCCCATCCTGCGGCGAGGAAATGGCTGGCCACCGTTTCTTCCACGAAATGATTCACCCGGAAATGCCCGGAAGAGCGGCGGCCACCGCACGGAAGCTGAGCAAGCCGACCTCGATATTGTCGATAATCTCCTCGGCGAGGTCGGCAAGGCTGGTGCGGAAGCTCCGGACTTTGGAGATGCTGGAGTCGTTGGTCATGGTGAAGATGAAGAGATCTGTAGGATTGGCCGAATCTGACGGATCTGTCAGAGTTTCTGGGTTCCCTTGCAGTCCGGGTAGCCAGTGCAGCCCCAGAACTGCTGACCGGTGTTCGGCCCGGCCTTGGCGGTGCGTAGCGCCATCTGCCCTCCACACAACGGGCAAGCCGGAATTTTCTTAAGATCTGACAGATCCGGCGGATTAGACGGATCCGGCCGATCTCTTTTCCTCCGCTCCGCGAGTCTCGCGGTGGCGAGCTGCTCACTATACCCGCCTTCCTCCACGAAGGCCCGCTCCAGAGCGGCGATCTGGCGGTCCAGCAGGAAATTCGCCTGGTGGATCAAGCAGATAAGTGCGTTCGCCCGGGTGGCGCCGTCCGCGTGTTCCAGCCACCAGGCGTAGAGCAAGGCGCGGTCGTGATCCGACAGCCCGGTCAGATCTGACTGATCCGCCCGAGCTTTTTTGAAATCCTGCGGCACCCGCCGCACCGCGCTGGCTTCCGGGCTGTCCATCGGCCATTGCGGCAGCCGCCGGTGACGGAGGTAGTCCTCATAGTCCAGCAGCAGTTCTTCCAGGCTGGCGCGGGCCACGTTCACCAGACGCAGTTCCGTCTGGGAGGAAGTCGCGGCGGCGCGGCTGCCTTCCGCGATGTTCTGCCGGCCGGACCGGGCGGCCTGCACCATCTGGTCCACCGTGCGCGAGCGGGAATCCACGAACTTCTCACAGAACCAGACAGTGGCGTCGTAGATGAGCGTGGAGGTCTGGAAACTGGCCGTGTCCCGGTAGCCACCGCTGGGGCGGAGTTTCTTGTGGGGGTGTGAGGAGTGCTCGCTCATCTCTTTTTCTTAACAGATCCGTCTGATCCGCCGGATTGGCCGGATCTGTCAGATGCCCTCTTCCCAACCACAGCATTTTCGCGCAGATCAGTGACATTTTTCAAGCTCGTGCTGGAAACCGCCACCCGCCAGGCCGTGCGCAGCGCTCACGGGTCTTGGGGGACGGCGCTCTTGTCCCGGAAGGCGACCGCGAAAACTACGGCGACCAGCAGGGCGATTCCGGCGGGCATCAGCCAGAAGGCTTTGGCGCCGGCGAGCCAGCCTTCCTTGGTGGTCGTGATCAGATCGGATTTGGCGGTCCACCAGTCGAGCACCTTGTTGCCGACGAGCATGCCGGCGCCGTACGTGAGCAGTCCGATCAATCCCTGGGCGCTGGCGCGGATTTCTTTCGGGGCCTTCTGGTCCGTGTAAAGCTGGCCGGTGACGAAAAAGAAATCATAACAGATGCCGTGCAGCACGATGCCGAAAACCAGCATCGCCGGGGCAGAGGGCATCATGCCGAAGGCCGCGTAACGCACGGTCCAGGAGAGCATGCCGACGAGCAGCATCCATTTCACCCCGAACCTGCGGAAGAAAAACGGGACCAGTGCCATGAACACGATCTCGCTCACCTGCCCGAGCGCCATCACCGACGCGGACTTGCCACCGAAGGCCGCCATTTCCACAAACGGATAGGTCATCGCGTAGTAGAATGCCAGCGGGATGCAGACCAGGAACGAACAGACCGCGAACACTGCGAACGCGGGATCCTTGAACATCCGCAGCGCGTCGAATCCCAACATTTTCCCCACGCTGATCGGCGCACCTTTTCCGTTAGGCGGAGTGACGGGTAGCGTGAAACTGTAAATCCCGTAGATCAGGCTGGTGACGGCGGCGAGTTTCATGGGAAACGCCGTCGCACCCGCGTCCGTGATTCCGGGCAGGGCATCGAAGGGTAACAGACCGAACAGCGACTCCGCCACGATCAGGCCTGCGACGATCCAGCCGATCGTTCCCCACAGCCGGATTTTCGGGAAATCCTCGTTGGCGTTTGCGACGTTTTGGAAGGTGATCGTGTTCACCAGGGCCAGCGTGGGCATGTAACAGAGGAAATACGCGAGAAGCCAGGTGAACAGACGGTCCGGACTGTCGGTGATTTGCGAACACTTCCATAACAAGGCCGCGCCGAGAAGCTGCAACACGCCGTTGACCCGTTCCGCATTCAAAAAGCGGTCCGCGACCAATCCCACGAACAAGGGCGCGATGAGAGCCGCCCAGTTCGAGGTGGAGTAAATGTGGCCGACCACGTTCTGACCGTGGAAGATTTTCCCCAGGTAGCCGCCCAGCGGGACGAAGAACGCCCCCCAGATGAAGAACTGCAGGAACATCATCACCGACAGGCGGACGGTGGCGGAAGTGCGGGTCGTGGACATGAGTGGAAGCGGTGTTTGGCCGAACAACCTGTTATGGATTCTCCTTGATCCAGATGTTGGCAAAATCGATGGCACCGCCGTGATACTGGAGGGCGATCGGGCCGCTGGCGGGGATGCCCGGGAGTTGTGCGTTTTCAATGACGACCTTTCCGTTGAGCGTAACCGTTAGCCGGTCTCCCTTGAGAGTGACCATCGTCCGGTTCCATTCACCCAGCGGCTGGTCCGCATTGACCTTGGGGGTGACGGCGGCCTTCACCTCGGCCGACATTTTCGGATCGGTGCGGTAGCCATAGACCTCGCCGGAGCCGATGGGCCAGTTCCAGAAGTTGACCTGGCTCTTCGAACTGCCGCGCAGATAGATGCCGCTGTCGAGTTCTTCGATTTCGACCCGCCCGTTTTCGGTTCCGTCCGGCATGACCTTGGGTTGGGATTTCATCGGTCCGCGGCCGCTCCAGCGCCAATCGCAGACCAGAGTGAAATCCGTGTAGGATTTTTCAGTCCACAGGTCCTTGGTAGGGCCGGGTTTGCCATTGTGTTTGAGAATTCCATTAACGGCCGTCCAGTTGGTGGTGTCGGGTTCGTGCTTCCAGCCTGTTAGCGAGGAGCCGTCGAAGATTTTGGTGAACCCTCCGGCCTTCACCCTTTCGTCGTTCGCGGGGGGAGGCAGCTCACCGATACTGATATTCCGGAACGAGACCTTGTCGCCATGGCCGAGCCAGCCGATGTGACCGGCGCGGCGTTTCACTCCCTTATGATCAGGGAACTTCGTGCTCATTTCATCCAGATTGGCGGTCAGAATTGTCTCACCGTTGAGTTCCACTTTCAGAGCGGGTCCCATGACGATGACGCGTTCCTTGTTCCACTCGCCGACGGGTTTCAGGAAGCCCTGTTTGGCGGGTGCCATCGTGTAAAGGCCGCCATGGAACTGATAGTCCTTGAGGTCCTTGTATTTCTCCGCGGTGCTGTCGAGGATCTGGATTTCCATACCGGTGTAGGCGCCGTCGCCAGTGCCGGGATAGTGAATTCCCAGGCCATTGTTCGCGCCGGGTGTGAGCAGGAATTCGAAATCGAGGACGTAGTTGGAGAAGGTTTCCTCGGTGATGAGGTTCTTCCCCGCCGGGGTGCATGCGATGGCTCCATCTTCGACGATGTAGCCTTCGCCCTTCCAGCCGCTGAGATCCTTGCCGTTGAAGAGGGGCCGCATGGTCAGTTCGCCGGCGGCAAAGGCGGTGGATGCGCAGACAAGCGCGGCGATGGAGGCAATACGCAGGAATGGTAGTTTCATGGTGTCAGAGATCGATGGTTTTTCCGGTGCGGAAACTTTCGTCGGCAGCGGCGACGATGCGCATGGAGGCAACGGCGTCGTCCATGTGGTCGGATAGATCGACGTCCGCGAGGATGGCATTGAGAAAAAATTCCTGTTCGCGGTGGCAGAGTCCGTCGTGATCCGGTTCGTCATCGAGCCTGAGGGTTTCGTCGGATTTCGTGAACGTTCCGTCAGCCCCGAGTTCGGCATGGTGCAGTCGCAACGCCTGCGTCTGCGTGTGGGCATCGACATTGGCGCTCTGCCCTTCCGCCGCGGCCTTTTCTGCTACGATGGAGACGCATCCTTTCGGGCCGACGACGTCTTTCACGAAAAACGCGACCTCGCTCATCATCGGCCCCCAGCCGGCTTCATACCAGCCGACCGAGCCATCTTCGAAGGTGACCTGCAGTGCGCCGTAGTTGATTTTCCCATCGGGCAGCTCGTCCGTCAGCCGGGCACCGATGCCTGATACGCGGATCGGTTTCGAACGGGTCATCTGGCACATCACGTCCACGTAATGCACTCCACAATCGACGATCGGGGAGATCGACGACATCAGGTTTTTATGGGTCTTCCAATTCGCTCCCGACGATTGCTGGTTGAGGTTCATGCGCATCACGAGCGGCTTGCCGAGGGTGCGGGCGACTTCGATGAACTTGATCCAGCTCGGGTGGTGGCGGAGGATGTATCCGATCACCAGCTTGCGTCCGGTAGCGCGTGCCTTTGCGACGATGCGCTCCGCGTCCACGACGGTTTCCGCCAGCGGTTTCTCGATGAAAACGTGGCAGCCGGCATCGAAGGCGGCTTCCGCATAGGACGCGTGGGTGTCCGGATAGGTGGAGATTGAAACCGCGTCGGGCCGGGTGCTGCGGAGTGCTTCGTGGAAATCGGCGAACTCCGGATAGGAGCCTCCGAGTTCGGCGTTCAGCGCGGCCCGGCTCTCCGGCGAGCGGGTGACGATGCCGCAGATTTCAAACCCCGGAATGCGCTGATAGGCGAGAGCGTGCGAGCGGCCCATGTGGCCCGCGCCCACACAAAGAATACGAATTGGTGATGACATGAAGAATCGAATTGACTGAAATATCGGACAATTCCTCAACCTTAAATCTTCCAAGGCGCGCGCATCGGTTGATGGGCCAGGGCATTGGCCGCGGGATCATCGAACTGGAGGGTCTTCGAATCGAACTTGAGGTTTTTGTTCAGATGATGGGCGGTGATTCCCATGTTGACCATCGTGCACGACCAGAAGCCGTTCTGTTCGTTGAGCGCGAATTTCTTCCGGGTGCGGACGCATTCGTGGAAATCGGTGAGCTGCGGCGGAGGCTCCGGCAATGCATCGATCTTTTTCCTGAAGTCGGGGATATCCGATTTGAAGCCTTTGTAGATCCTGCCTTTCGGTCCTTCAATGTAGGCCGCATCCTTGTCCTTGTCCTCGCCATCGAGGACTACCTTGCAACCGTCGGCATAGGTGAACTCGATGCGCCGCCAGGTGCCGACAGCTTCCGAGTCCTGAGGGTCCGCGTCGATTTCCACCGAGATCGGTGCTTGGTCGTCCTTGTTGAGAAGGTACTGGATCGGATCGAGATAATGTTGGCCCATGTCTCCCAGACCGCCGCCGTCGTAGTCCCAATAGCCGCGGAAATTCTGATGAACGCGCAGGTGGTTGTAGGGCTTCTTCGGCGCAGGGCCGAGCCACATGTCATAGTCGAGTTCGGGCGGAACCGGTTCGGGCTGCAGTCCGGGTTTTCCCACCCATGTTCCGAGTTTCCAGTCGAAACCGGTGACGCCCGAGACGGTGAATTTCAGAGGCCATCCCAGCATGTCGTTCATCACGGCTTTTTTGAGCATGGAGACCGGAGCCCGCATCTCGTAAAATCCGCTTTGAAAACGGAACCACGTGTTGAGGCGGAAAATGCGGTTTTGGCGCTCCACTTCCTTTACCATGGCAAGCCCCTCTCCGATCGTCCGGCTCATCGGTTTTTCGCACCAGATGTCTTTGCCGGCCTTGGCAGCCTCGATGGCCATCAACGCATGCCAATGCGGAGGCGTGGCGATGTGCACAATGTCGATGTCATCCCGTGCGATCATCTCGCGGAAATCGCGATAGCCTTTGATGCCCTTTGCCTCACCGCCGCTGTCCTGCATTCGTTGGGCCAGGTGGCTGCTGTCCACATCGCAGAGAGCTAACAGTTTCCCCGGCATGGTGAGGTGGGAAGCGCTGATTCCTCCGCAACCGATGATGCACTTGGTCAGTTCCTCCGATGGCGGGGTTTTCCCGTTGAGCCCGAGCACCCGACTCGGAACGATCTGCACCGTCGCCAGGGCGGCGAGTGTCTTCAGGGTGTGGCGGCGTGTGATCATGATTGAATTTCGCTGGCTTAAAATGATCCGCCACGCCGTTCCGTCGCCGAATGGGTGAAAATTCAATTAACCGCCATTAAGGACGAAATCCGGGCAGTCTTTCTTTCGCCGTAGTAAATTCTGCTTCATGACTGACCGCAGAGAGGCCAGGCACTCGTTCCATCCGCGAAATAAGCGGGTTCCAATTTCCTGTTCGGCTTATCGGTAATCCCAGCCTTCGCGCGGCATGTGGCGGAGTGCGGGATTGAGTTCCGGGTGGCTCGTAACGTCCATTTTCGCAGAGTCCCACTCGAAGCTCTTGCCGGTTTGCATGGCGAGGGCGCCCAGCACGGCGATTTCTGATAGAGCGCCGCCATAGTCGAAATTCGAACCGCAGGAGGTGTTGGTTTTGATGCCGCTGATCCACTCCTGATAGTGGGAACCCTTGACCCGCGGGATGGTCTTCGCGATCGGGTTGGCACGGAGTTCCGTCCAGTTGGCTTCGTCGAGCAAGCGCGGGCTGTCCGCGAAAAGCCCGGGGGCGTAGAGGGTGTTTTTGTCGCCGACCATCAGTATGCCACGGCTATCGAGTTTGTATTTTTCCGAAATCCCGGGGATCTGCGGCGGTTGGGCGGACCCTTGGTACCAGAAGAGTTTGACCGGCGGGCGTTTGCCGCGGGCGGCGAAGTGGAAGGTGACTTTGGCGTTGAAGGTGTCGTAGAGCGCCGGCTGCTGCGGCATTTCCACATCGACCTTGTGCGGGCTGCCCAGCTCCAGCGCCCAGAACGGGGCATCGAGGGTGTGGGGCATGTTGTCGCCGATCATACCGGAGCCGAAATCCCACCAGCCGCGCCACAGCATCGGCAGATAGCTCCGGCTGAACGGTCTCGCCTGGGCGGGTCCTAACCAAAGATCCCAGTCGAGGGTATCGGGAACGGGCTGCGTCGCCGGTGGAATCTGGCTCTGCACTTCGAAGAATCCCTTCACTGGCGTGTCGGTCCATGCATGCACTTCCGTGACATCTCCCAGAACGCCGGCATCCGTCCATTCCTTGACGAGACGCATGCCGTCCTTCGCGTGGCCCTGGTTTCCCATGATGGTGATCACTCCGGCCTTGCGCGCGGCCTGTTGGAGCAGGCGGATTTCCTCGATTCGGTGGGCCAGTGGTTTTTCGAGGAAAACGTGTTTGCCGGCTTTCAGCGCCATCATGGCGATCGGGAAATGAGAGTGATCGGGAGTGGCGATGGTCACGGCGTCGATCTGATCGCCCATTTTCGAAAGCATTTCCCGGAAGTCCCGGAACCGCTTGGCCGTGGGAACCAGGTCGAACAGCGGAGCGGCGTATTTTTCGTCGACGTCGCACAGAGCAACGATGTCTTCGGAAAGACATCCTTTCACGGCATTGGAACCGACGCCGCCGATGCCGATGCAGGCGATCCGGAGTTTGGAGGAGGCTGTTGTTTGTCCGATGCTGAATCGCGGCAGGGCGAAGGAGCCGGTGACGATGGCGGCCTGCTTGATGAAGGCGCGGCGATGGGTGGAATGGGTTTTCATGATGTGGGTTGGGTTTGGTTTTGCCTGGCCAGTCGGGAATCGCGTCGAGGCCCGAGACTTTCATGTAAATTTATGCAATGAAAGACTCAAATTTTGACATCCTCATGCAACAGGACGTCATAAAGATTGCGGATGGCTGAATCCGTGAATTTTGAGGAGCGACCCATCTCGCGCTGGATCCCACCTTGACATAAATCCATATTCACTCATTTATTGCTACATGAAAACGACGGTGGATTTGCCTGAAAGCATTCTGGAACGGACGAAAATCGCCGCTGCCCGCCGCCGGACGTCCATCAAGAATCTCATCATCGAAGGACTCGAAATCGTTTTACGCGAGGACGTTCCCGCAGCGCCACCAGCGGACGCCCTGGCTCGTCTCCGTCAAGGCTATCACCTTGGTGGCCAGCCTCTTACCCGCGATCAAGCCCATGCCCGCTGAACGTTTTCTGGATACCAACATCCTGCTTTACGGCTATGATCTGGATGCTCCTGAAAAGCGACTGATCGCTCAGTCCATCATCGAACAAGCGTGGCTTCAACCCGGCCGCACCGCCGTCAGCGTCCAGGTTTTGCAGGAGTTCCATGTTAATTTCGTCCGCAAAGGCCATTCCGCCGAAGAAGCGTCCGCCCTCATCGCGGATTTCTCCCACTGGCCGGTCATCGACAACACACTCGCCGTTTTCCGACTGGGCCTCTCGCTACAAACCCGTTGGCAACTCTCGCTGTGGGATGCCATGATCCTCGCCGCGGCCCAAACCAGTGGCGCGCGCGAGCTGCTCACCGAGGACTTGAACCACGGCCAGGACTACGGCGGCATCCGCGTTGTGAATCCATTCAAGTGAATGTGGACAATTCCGGTCACAGATCGGGAAGTCGATAGTTGTTTGAATACCAGAAGCCTGATTGCATCGCGGCTCAACCCATGCAAATCGCCCCCTCCCGCAAGCCTTGGTATCGTATTCTCTACATCCAAGTGCTCATCGCGGTGGCGTTGGGAATCGTCGTTGGATATTTCTGGCCCGACTTCGGAAAGTCGCTGAAGCCGCTGGGCGATGGCTTTGTGAAGCTGGTGAAAATGATGATCGCGCCGATCATTTTCTGCACCGTCGTGCATGGCATCGCGTCAATGGGCGATCTGAAAAAGCTCGGCCGCGTGGGGGCGAAGACGCTGCTTTATTTCGAGATCGTTTCCACGCTCGCGCTGGTGATCGGACTGGTGGTGGTGAATGTGATGAAGCCCGGCGCAGGCTTCACACCTGCGGGGGAAACGTTCCATGCCACGGCCAAGGCACTGGAAGCCAGTCAGGGATTTGCGGAAAAGGCGCACTCGCTTAGCACGACCGAGTTTTTCCTCAAAATCATCCCGGACACCTTCTTCGGCGCGTTTGTTTCCGGCGACCTGCTGCAGGTGCTTTTCATCGCGATCCTCGCCGCCTTCGCCATCGCGGCGATGGGTGAGCTCGGGAAGCCGGTCCTGCATGCCGTCGACTACGGGGCGAAGGTGTTTTTCGGAGTGATGCACATTCTGGTGAAGGCGGCGCCGGTCGGGGCGTTCGGCGCGATGGGATTCACGGTGGGCAGTTACGGCATCGGCGCGCTGGGGAAACTGGTCTGGCTGATGGCGGGATTCTATCTGACGGCGGGACTTTTCGTTGTGGTCGTGCTCGGAACCATCGCATGGTATTCCGGTTTTTCGATTTTCCGCTTCATCGCGTATCTCAAGGACGAACTGCTGTTGGTGCTGGGGACGAGTTCGTCGGAAACCGCGCTGCCGGGATTGATCGAGAAAATGCAGCGCCTCGGCTGCTCCAAGGGGACCGTGGGCCTCGTAGTGCCGACCGGCTACAGTTTCAATCTCGACGGCACCAACATCTACATGGCGATGGCGGCTGTCTTCCTCGCGCAGGCCACAAACACGCCGCTGGATTTGAAACACCAGATCAGTCTGTTGCTCGTGGCGATGATCACTTCAAAGGGCGCGAGCGGCATCACCGGTGCTGGTTTCGTCACGCTGGCGGCGACCTTGCAGGCGGTGCCGGGAATTCCGATTGAGGCGCTGGCGCTGCTCGTCGGGATCGACCGCTTCATGAGCGAGTGCCGGGCGCTCACCAATTTCATCGGCAATGGCGTGGCAACCGTGGTGATCAGCCGGTTGGAAAACGAGCTCTCGGTGGAGACGCTGAATGAGAACCTGCGCGCAACTTCTGCCCACACTTTGTGAGCTTGCACTGGCGCGATTGGAAAAATCCCGCTATGTCCCGCACGCCCCGCGGGGCGAAACTTCCCATGATACCCCATCTCACCGTCATCAAGGCCGGTACCGGCGTCCTTACGAAGTCGAATGACGGCACTCTGGACCGCGCCGCGCTGGTCCATCTCGTTTCCGCCATTTCCGGACTGGTCCACGCCGGCCACCGCTGCCTGTTCGTTTCCTCCGGCGCGGTGGGATCCGGCGTCTCGGCGCTCGGACTCACAGAATACCCCAAGGACACCGCCACCCGCCAAGCCTGCGCCGCCGTGGGCCAGGCACGGCTGATGCAGACCTACAGCAGCCTTTTTTCAAACTTCGACATCCACATCGCCCAAGTCCTCCTCACCGCCGCCGATCTCTCGACCCCTGAGCGCGCCAGCTACGTCAAGGACACCCTGCGCCGCCTGCTGATGGAGCCGATGATCCTGCCCATCATCAACGAGAACGACTCGGTCGCTGTCGAGGAACTGAAATTCGGCGACAACGACATGCTTTCCGTCCGCGTCGCGAAACTCGCCGGAGCCAAGCGCATCATCCTGCTGACCAGCGTCGATGGCCTGCTGGATCCCGAAACCCACCAACTCATCCCCGAAGTGCCCGCCATCGACGAGGTTTTCAAACACGTCCGCGAGGACAAGGGCCGCTTCTCAATGGGCGGCATGGCGTCGAAACTCGCTGCCGTGAAATTCGCCGTTGAGGCGGGCATCGAGACCCACATCGCCCACGGCCGCCATCCGGAGCGACTCGCTGACATCGTCGCAGGGAAGGGAATTTCCACCCGTTTCCACGCGGCGACCCGCGCGATCTGACCGCGCGATCTGACCGCCCGCTCAACCGCCGCTGGCGACGATTTCGATAAGGTGTCTCAGCTCGTCGGCCGCTTCCTGCGGATCGTTCACCGTGGCCGCCACCTCGGCGCGGATCAGTTCACGGAAACGCACGCGCAGCCGGTGGATCGCCACTTTCACCGCTGTTTCGCTGATGCCGAGCGTGCGTGCCGCCTCGCTTTGGGCCATCTCCGCGCCGCCGTCGAGCCACGGCTTGAGCGTGGAAAATATGAACTCCTTCCCCAGATGCTCCATTTCTAACATCGAGAGCGCCCGACCGATCAAGGCGAGCGCCCATTCGCGATCAAACGCCAGCGCGCTATCTTCCGTGCCGGCCAACGGCAGGCCCGGATTGGTGTCTGTTTCGGAAACGAGCGGCACGTGCTCCACACCACCGCCGCGCTTCGCCGCCAGTCCCGCGTCGCGCTGTTTGGATAGAAAATGTTTGAGCGATCCTAGCAGATAGCTGCGGAACCGACCGCGCGTCTGGTCCGGTGTGCCGACGCCACCGGCGAGCACGGTTGCGAAAAACGCATGCGCCATTTCCCGCGCTGCGTCATCGCCCCGACCGTCGCGGCGGAGGAATGCGACGACCGGCGCGTAATAGGCTCCGCACAGGTCTGATAGAGCAGCTTCCGCCTCAACTCCCTCGCCGCGGGCACGGAGGACAAGCGTCCAGCGGGTCGGATGGAAGTTAGAGTCTGTCATTTCGTATCGTCCTCGGCCATCCACGGCTTCTCCGGCCTCTCGGCGCGTTTGATGATTTTGACAGTGCCATGCACCTCGTGCTCTTTGAGGAGTTCCTGAGCCTTCTCGCCGAGGTAATTCGCAAACTTGCTCGTCTGGGCCGGGTCCGGATCGGTCACCACGAGATCGAACTGGCCGGCCGCGCCTGACACGGGCGTCACGTTGCAAAACTTATCCAGAACCTCATGGAGAAGTGCGAGGGTGTTTCCTCGTTCCAGTCGAACCTCGACGCGGCACTCCGCACGATACTGCGGGCGCGCGGGCATTCCCTGACTGGCCCTGTAATTTTCGAGGGCTTCCATCCTCGCTTCGATCGTGGGCCGAGTGTCCTCTTTGTTGGAGGTAGCTTCCAGCGACGGCGAAGTCCGTGACGCGCCCGAAGGTTCCGGCGGAGCGGCCACCTTCACTTCTGCTTCCAGCGGAGAGGAAAGTTTCTCGGCGGGACTTTTCAGTCTCTGGATCGGCTCCGACGGGCGAAGCTCGCCCGGCTCGGTCTTCGCGGCATTTTTTACCGCCTCCTTCATCTTCAATTCCAGCGTCGCCGGCGAAGCGTCCGGATGCACGGTCAGCTCGGCTTCAATGTGACTATCCCACTGGTGCCGGACACGAGGCCATTCCGAGGAGGGTGCCTCGTCATCGAGTCCGGCCCTGTCGGCATGCGGAACGATGGCGCTGTGGATTTCGAACCGCACGGGGTGTTTGCCGACCGCAAAGCTCGACACGTCGATCTCACCCGAATAGCCGGCACCGTTCATCATCCCCCGCCGCTCTCCTCCCCGGACTGCGACGGGTTGGCCGTCGATGGTCACTGACCCTAGCTCACGGAGCACTCCTAACTTGAACCAGGAATCCCGCACAACGGTGCCGCCGGTGCCCATGTTGCAGCGGAAACGGATCACCATCGGCTGATCCTTCAAGGTCCACGCGGCTGTGACTTGGCCGTTGCCGAGGAGTGCTTGGAGAAAAGCCATGGTCCGCGACTCCACCACCAATTGCTTTTCGTGCAGCACGTAGAGCAGTTCATAGATGGGAATCAATCCTTCACCGCACCCGTCCGGATAAACCCGCTGCAACCACGCGGTCAATCGAAGCATCAAGTCGTCCGCCTCGGTCGCGCTGATTCGTCCGCTTTGCGCACGCTCTTTTAAGATTGTCCAAGGGAAGCTCTCGGCCGGATTCTCCATCGCTACCACGATGAGCTGGGCGTTAGGAAGTTTCGGGTAATCGGAGGACGTGAGGGATTGGTTTCCCGCACCGGATTCAAAGAGATCGAGGCGTTTCAGCGGGACTTTCCCGAGCACAATTTCTTTGCCCCAGATTTTTTCGACATAGGGACTCGACTCGATGAAGCCGGGATCGGGCGACAACACGATCTCCGCCTCACCGGCCTGCGGCTCCAAGTTTCCGATTGCGGCCACAAACGCCGCTTTGGATTGCCCCTCGCTCTCGTATCCTCCATGTCCGTCGAAAGAAAATCGGCCACAGGGATACTCGTTGCCGTCGAGCCTGAGTGTCATCGTCAGGCTGTAAGGCACGCCCGATTTGGCGTGATGATCCAAGGTGACGGCAGCCACCCGCTTTCCTTCCTGCATCCGGATAATGATCGGCTTCGCCATCAGTTCCGCCGAATTCACAGGGTTCAGCGCCGGGTCGTCCGACAGCGTCACGATCTCGGCATCCTTTGCATAAACGAGCAGCTCCGCATCGCAAGTGCGCTTCCACTGGCGTTTGGCGGGCGGCCAATCTTGAGGTGGCGCTTGGCTATCCAGCTTGGCCGCGTCGGCCACCGTCACCAGTGCGCTGTCCATTTCGCATCTTATGACGTGTTTTCCCGGTGCGGGGTGGGACGTTTGCAATTCTACTTTGAGTTCCTCGCGGTTCGCGCTGTGACCCGTGGCACCGTATCGGTATTGAGCGACAACCGGCAGCCCGTCCACGGTGATCGAGCGCATCTCATTGAGCAACTTGTGGCCGAGAAGCTGCCCGTAAAACTCCTGGTGGAGCGTGACGTCCATATTCACCACATCGCCTTCGCGGATCCGCTTCAACGGCACAATGAAAGGCTTGGCGTAGAAGGCCTGGAGGAAGTCCAACACGCGCTCGTCCGTCACCAGCCCCCGCTGGCGCAGATTTTCCAGAGGCAGCCAACCGAGCAAGTCCTTGTCCGGATAGCCGTCGGGGAACGTTTGCTTCAGCCATGCGGTCGCTCCTTCGAACAGCCGATCGGCGTCCGCCTTGGAAAGCTTGCCGGCTTCCGCGCGCTCCTTCAATTCTTCCCACGGATCGAAGGATATCGTCGGATTCCGCAATCCTTCCGCGATGACACCCTCGATGGGAAGCTGACGCAGTTGTTCCCGCGTTAGGAAATTTGGCGTGGCGGACTCCGGCGAACGCGGAGTGTCAGGCATCCGTTTCACCAATCGATAACGAATCTTCACGCCACGCTGAGGGAGAGCGGATTTTCCCACGACTTCCACCATCCCCATCGTGGCACCAAAAGCTTCAGGCGCGATGAACGCGAACGGCTGACCGAATTGGGAATGAAGCGGGATAAATGACCGCTCTTTGAAGTGCTTCACCAAGGTTTCCATCGGTTGATTCTGGTCCATCCTTTCCCTGATTGTTCGCACAACGAAGTCCGAATCCGCATCCTCGAACTTGCAAGTCAACGGGAATGGCAGCGTCGCAAAGAATTGGATCGAATCGCAATCGGGCATGGTGGCAAGGACGTTGACCTTTTGGATTTGCAGCCAACTGTACCAGCTTTTCGTGGCATAAGACCAATCGTCCATGCTTTGGGGGGCAGTGTAGCTCGAGCCGCCTGATTTTAGTAACTGTCCCAGTTCTTGGTGAGCAAACAGGTTGCCATTCTCAAAATTCAACATGAACGGGGCATCGGCAGAAGGCTCGGGAAGCACCACTTCAATCAGCGGCCCAAGCGCATAATTCCGTAGGGGCTCATTCATTTCAGATAGGGTCAGCCGCCATCCGAGAATCTGTTTTTCCGCGTCCGAAGAAGTTGCTTCACTCCATTGGTAATCATAATTCGCCCGGATGTTCGGAGATTTCTCAAAACGGTAAAAATGAATGATCATGCCCAGCACCGTTATGAGGACCAACGCCACAAGCCCGGCCACCACCTTCCTTGGGCGTCGCCTCAGGATCGGGGGGGGCGTTGAAACCCTTGGCACTTTACCCACACCCTGCACTTCCGTCTTCACCTCATCCGCACTTTGCTGTCTCAGCTCGCGTTCCTTTTCCAACGTCCGGAAAACGATTTCATCGATTCGCGCGTTCACCTCCGCCCGTTTGCTCGGCGCGGGGAACCGGCCTAACGGAAGTTCGCCGGTGAGCATTTCATAAATCACCACGCCGAGGCTGTAGATGTCCGCCCTGTGATCCACGCCGCGGGGATTCTCGTGCTGCTCGGGTGCCATGTAGGCGGCGCTGCCGAGCACGCCACCGGTCATCGTCAGAGTGAAATTTCGCTCGGAGTCGCCGACGATGCGGGCGATGCCGAAGTCGGCGATTTTCACACCGCCGTGCGCGTCGAGCAGGATGTTTTCCGGCTTGATGTCGCGGTGCCAGATGCCTTGCGAGTGCGCCGCCTGGAGCGCGTCGCAGATGCCGGGCACGATGGCCAGCGCCTGTTCCGGAGTGAATCGCCCGGCACGCATCGCCTGGCGCAGGTTCACGCCATCGACGTATTCCATCAGCAGATAGAAAAAGCCGCCGCTCTCGCCGTGTTCGAAGACGGTGACGATGTTCGGGTGTTGCAACTTGCCGAGCGTGCGGGCCTCTCGGGCGAAACGTTCGGCGAAGGCGGGATCCCGGCTGAGTTCGGGCGAGAGGATTTTAAGCGCGACGACGCGGTCGAGATTCTGCTGGCGGGCCGTATAGACGAAGCCCATGCCGCCCTGGCCGACGAGCGAAAGAATCTCCCATTGCGGAAACGCGGCGGCGATTTCCTCCACCGACGGCGCGGCCCGCCCCGAAACCGGTGGCTCGTCGGCATCGCGCAGCACGCACGCGGGGCACAAGCCACCGGGTGCGTTTTCAGGGATCCGGGAATCGCAGAAGGGACAGATTTTCGGTTTCACAAGGGTTCCTGACAGATCGTGAGGCGGAGGTTACAGAAAATCCGCATTTTGCGAACCCGGATTCGCGTGCCTGCCCGTATCGCGTTTGCCCTTGAGTCCACAGTCCCGCGCGTTACGGTCCCGACCCGATCCCTTTCCCATGTCCTCGATTCAGGAAACCATCCACCAAATGGGCAAGCAGGCCCGCGCCGCCGCCTACAAGCTCGCACAGCTTTCCTCAGACGAGAAAAACGCGATCCTCCGCGCCATGGCCGCCGCCGTCCGCAAGGCCACACCGGAACTGCTGGCCGCGAACGCCCTGGATCTCGCCGCCGGTGAGGAAAAAGGACTTTCCAACGCCATGCTCGACCGCCTCAAGCTCGATGAAAAACGCATCGAAGCCATGGCCGCGGGCATCGATCAAGTCGCGACGCTGCCCGATCCTGTCGGCCAGGTTTTGGAAAAGTGGACCCGCCCGAATGGCATCGAGATCGAGCAAACCCGAGTCCCCATCGGCACCATCGGCATCATTTACGAAAGCCGCCCGAACGTCACGGCTGACGCCGCCGTGTTGTGCTTCAAAACCGGCAACGCCACCATCCTCCGCGGCGGTAGTGAGGCGATCCACTCGAACGTCGCCATTGCCGCCGCTCTCGCTGAAGCCGGTGCCCCGGAGCACGCCATCCAGCTCATCCCGTTCACCGACCGCGAGAGCGTCGCCGTGCTCGCCGGCATGGACAAATACCTCGACCTCATCATCCCCCGTGGCGGCAAGGGCCTGATCGAAACCGTCGTCTCGCTCGCCCGCATGCCCGTGATCAAACACTACGACGGCATCTGCCACCTCTTCGCCGACAAGGAAGCCGATCTGGAAATGGCCACCGCCCTCACGGTCAACTCCAAAACCCAGAAACCCGGCGTCTGCAATGCGCTGGAAATCCTCCTCGTCCACCGCGACATCGCCACGGAATTCCTGCCCAAAGTCGCCTCCGCCCTGCGCGAAAAACACGTGAAAATCCGCGGCTGTGAAAAAGTGTTGGAAATCATCCCCGACGCCACCGTCGCCACCGGAGAAGACTGGGACACGGAATTCCTCGAACTCATCATCGCCATCAAGATCGTCGGTTCGTTAGAAGAAGCCGTCGCCCACATCAACGAACACGGCTCCCACCACACTGACGTCATCGTCACCCGCGACGAAGCGACAGCGGAAAATTTCCTCCACAGCGTCGATTCCGCCTGCGTTTTCCACAACTGCTCCACCCGCTTCGCCGACGGCGGCGAGTTCGGCTTCGGCGCGGAAATCGGCATTTCCACCGACAAGCTCCACGCCCGCGGCCCGATGGGACTGCGCGAACTGACCAGCTATCAGTACCGTGTGAGGGGCAACGGGCAGATCAAGGGCTGAGCCCTCACTCCGCGGGGCGGAACAGCAGTGGCGCGAAGTCCCTCAGATATTCCCGCCAGACCGGCCATTCGTGGGTGCCCGCGGTGAGATTCCATTGCACATGGATGTCGTGTTTCTGGAGGAGCTCGTGGAAACTCTCCGCATCCTTGAGCAGGAAATCGTCCTTGCCGATGGAGATCCACAGCAGCTTGAGCTCGGCGTTGAGTTGTGGATTTTTCAATGATTTTCCCACCAGATCCTCCGGATAGGGAACGTAGGCGCTCATGCCGCCGACGTAGGCGAAAAGGTCGGGGTGGTTGATGCCGATTTCCAGCGACTGCATTCCGCCCATCGAGAGCCCGTTGATCGCACGGCCGGCGGGAGTCTGGATCGTGCGGTAGCCGGATTCCACCAGCGGCATTACCGAACCTAACACATCCGCCCCGAACTTGATGAAGTTCGCCTTGTGATCGCCTTCCTCTTCCTGAAGGTCGGCGTGGCCGTCCGGCATCACGAGGATCATCGGAACCGCTTTTTTGGCAGCGATCAGATTGTCCAGAATGAGGTGCGCGCGCCCGAACTCGGTCCAGGTGGCCTCGGTGTCGCCGGTCCCGTGGAAAAGGTAGAGCACCGGATAGCGCCCCGCGGCATCCTGCTCGTAGCCCGGCGGCGTGTAGATCCGCACGCGGCGCAGGCGTTTCAGGGATTTTGAAAAGTAGCTCTGCAAATGAACCGTGCCATGGGGGACTTCCGTCCACTGATAGAAAAGCGGCGTCTTGGTGGTGATTTCCAGCAAGCTCGTGTCCGGGTTCATCTCCGGCTTCACAGACGGGTTCGACGGATCGATCACCTGCTCGCCATCGACCATGAAACTGTAGTCGTAAAGCCCCGGGTCCATCGGTCCGACCGTGGCCGACCAAACGCCCTTCGGCCCGCGTTTCATCTCCACCAGCGTGCGGTGGATTCCCTTCACCATCACGCTCTTCGCCGTCGGATCCTCATAGCGGAAAACCACCCGCCGGTCCTCCATGACCTGCGGCGATTCCGGCGGCTCATGCTCCTCGGCGTGCGCCAGTGGGAACAGGGCCAGCAGCGCGGGCAGAAACCGGGTGATCATGTGCCTACTGAAATCCAAAATTCCGTATTTTCCACCAATTTAGCGGCCACCGCCCGGATTCTCGTCTGCGCATTTTTCAAAATGGCATTTCCCGGAAAATGCCGTCCGCCTCCCACACCGTCCGGGCGGATCGGAGACGATGCGGGGATTCGGATGCTGATCCCCGTGGGCCGCTCCGGCTGGGCCATCGCTGCGGGTTATTTGGGACTGTTTTCGTTCGTCGTCATTCCCGCTCCCCTGTCGCTCATTATCTCCATCGTCGCCATTCATGACATCCGCCGGAGCAAACGGACGAATCGCGTGAAACACGGCATGGGTCGCGCGATTTTCGGCCTCGTGACGGGGATCATCGGAACCTTGCTGCTAGCCGTCATCATTATTTCCTCAATGACTTCCAAATCATAAAGCCCCGGAACCTCTCCTGTCCCTGCCATCGACGATGTGTCTCACCGATTGATGGCCCGAGGTTTATCCCGCTCATTCCATGCGCTTGATACCGAGCGGATTCGCGTCCTGGAGTTCTGCGGGAAGTGCGGCGTCCGGGAAGCTCTGCCAGGCGACGGGACGGCAAAAACGGAAGATGGCCATGGTGCCGACCGACGTGCTGCGTCCGTCCGAAGTCGCGGGGAAAGGACCACCGTGGACGATGCTGTTACAGACTTCGACGCCGGTGGGCCAGCCGTTGAAAATGAGGCGGCCCGTGCGATGTTGGAGCGCGTGGATGAGATTACTGCTAGCTGCGAGTTCCTCATCCGTAGCGTGGAGGCTCGCGGTAAGCTGGCCTTCGAGTTTCGGAATGGCGGCTTCGATTTCCTCAAGAGTTCCCTGCACGATAAGGGTGGCGGGGCCGAACATTTCCTTTTCAAGGGAAGGATTCGCGAGGAAATCTTCGAGGGAAACGGTGAAGACAGCGGGCGAGCCCTGGCCTGCGGCGGCTTCTTTGGCCGAAAGCGCGAGGGTTTCCACTCCTGCGGTCGATGCGACTGCGGATTTGGAATCAGCGAACGCCTTGCAGATGCCGGCATGGAGCATCATGCCGGGCGCAGACCCTTCAATGAGGGTTTTGAGTTTCGCTAGAAATGCATCACCCTTTCCTTCTGGGAGAAAAACAAGCCCGGGATTGGTGCAAAACTGGCCGACGCCGAGCGTGAGCGATCCAAAAAACGCTTCCGCCAGAGCCTCTTCTCCGCGTTCCAGCGCGCCGGGAAGAATGATGACGGGATTGATGGAACTCATTTCCGCATACACCGGAATCGGCTGCGGACGGTTGGCGGCGATCTCCATCAGCGCGGTGCCGCCGGCGCGGGAACCGGTGAAGCCGACGGCTTGTGTGACGGGATGTTTCACCACCGCCTGGCCGACCTTGCGGCCGCCGCCGTAAAGCACGGAGAACACACCCTCCGGCATGTTTGTTAGTTTCGCGGCACGGATCACGGCGGCGGCGACGATTTCCGCAACCCCGGGATGCGCCTCGTGAGCGATGACGATGACCGGACAGCCCGCGGCAAGCGCCGACGCGGAGTCTCCACCGGCGACGGAGTAGGCTAACGGAAAATTGCTGGCGCAGAAAACCGCGACGGGACCCAGCGGACGGAGCATCGAGCGGAGGTCCACTTTCGGGATCGGCTTGCGGTCGGGATCGGCGCGCTCGATGCGGGCATCGACCCAGGAGCCTTCCTCGATCTGCGCGGCGAACATGCGGAGCTGGCCGACGGTGCGGCCGGTTTCCCCACGCAGGCGCGGCTCGGGCAGGGCGGTTTCGAGCTGGCCGCGCTCGACGATGTCTTCGACGACACCTTCGATTTCAGTGGCGATGGCGCGAAGGAACCCGGCGCGGATTTTCCCAGATAGATTCGAGTAAACGGGAAACGCCGCGGAGGCGAGGGCCATGCTCTTCTCCACTTCCTCGGGCGTGGCGGATTGATAGACCGGTGCCAAGAGCGCGCCGGTGCCGGGTTGCACCGCGTTGCCGCAGGGCTCGGTGCCGGTGGAGCGGGAGTTGCCAATGAAGGAGGTGCCGAGAAGTGGAGTGATCATGAGTTCTGGATTTGATGGATCATGCAATGGGCGAGACGCCCATGCAACGGCCTGGAGCGAGACGCTCCGGCTATTTTCAGAGTGCGGGAGCGGTTGCCAAGGCAAGCTCGATGATGGCCGTGGCTTCCGCAAGTTCGGCTCCGACGAGTTCGAGACGCGGCGGGCGGACGCGGTTGTTTCCGAGTTTTCCGCCGGTGGCGAGGTTCTGCTGGAGCTTGATGAGTTGGACGAATTTCACGACGGTGTCCATGCGCAGCATCGGCAGCATCCAGTGATAGATCGGCAGCGCTTCCTCGATGCGCCCGGTGGTGCCGAGTTCGAGCAGTTTCACGTTGTAGGCCGGGAACGCGTCGCCCACGCCGGTGATCCAGAATTTCGCACCCATCGCGAAACCTTCGAGCGCGCAATCGTCCACGCCTACTCCAAGCGCCACGCGGTCACCACAAACTTCGCGGATGGCGGCGATGCGGCGGGCGTCGGTGGAGGATTCCTTCACGGCGGCGACGTTCGGAAGCTCGTCGGCGAGCTCCTTGATGTGCGCCGGAGTGAAATCGGTTTTGTAGGCGACCGGGTTGTTATAGACGATGCACGGCAGGTCGGTGGCACCGATGACGGCGGTCATGTGCGCTTTCATTTCACGCCAGTCGGACGAGTAAAGATAGGGCGGCAGCACCATCAGGCCGCGGCAGCCGTTGTCTTTGGCGGCTTTCGCAAGATCGACGGCTTCCTTGGTGGAAAGCGCGGCGATGCCGGGGATGATCGGGGTTTCCGGGACGGCGGCGACGTAGGTTTTCTGCAGCGCGACTTTTTCCTCGAACGAAAGTGTGGCACCTTCACCGAGCGATCCGTGCGCGACGATGGCGGTGCAGCCGTGCCCGATGAGCCACTTGCCGTGATCGGCCATGATGCCGTGGTCGATGCTGAGGTCGGCGTTGAATTGCGTCAGTGTCGCGGGCATGACGCCCTTCCATTGGATGCTCATAAGTGTATTAGTTAGATTGGTGAAGGAATGCCGTGGCGGAACGGATCGGCGGGATTGAAATGATAGATGCTCTCTCCATTCACCCAGGCGCGGCCGGAGACGCGCGGGATGATTTTGCCGTCAGGGAGTTCTTCGACGGTGCCTTGGAAGACGGTGTCGAGGATGCTGGCCTGACGCCAGATTCCACCGGGCTTGAGTTTACCGGCAGCGTGGAGACAGGCGAGTTTGGCACTAGTGCCGGTGCCGCAGGGTGAGCGGTCATAGGCTTTTCCAGGGCAGAGCACGAAATTGCGGCTGTCGGCGAGCGTGGGATCCGCCGGTGGACCGAAGATTTCGATGTGGTCGATTTCCATACCGTTGTCGCCGGTGATGCCTTGTTTTCCAAGCTCCTGTCGGACGGACCAGGTGAAGCAGGTCAGTGCATCGAGATTTTTGAAATTCACCGTAGGGCCGTGTCCTTCGATGAGGAAAAACCAGTTTCCGCCCCAGGCGATGTCACCGCGGACGATGCCCCAACCGGGCACTTCCACCGGCACCGCAGCGGCCTTGCAATAGCTCGGCACATTCGCGACTTCCACCGATCCGTCATCACGGAGCTCGGCGGAAATCACTCCGACCGGCGTGTCGATGCGGTGGATGCCCGCGCTGATTTTTCCCATGTGGGCCAGCGTCACGACGAGGCCGATGGTGCCATGGATGCACATGTTCAGCGTGGAGACGTTGTTGAAAAAGATCACGCCACAGGAGCAATCCGGCTCGTGGGGTTCGCAAAGAAGCGCTCCCACCATCGCCTCGTGTCCGCGCGGTTCGTTGCAAACCGCGCTGCGAAGCCAGTCATGTTCCTCGCGCAAAATCCGTGCCCGGTCCGCTAGCGGACCGTTGCCCAAATCCGGTGCGCCGGAAACGACAACCCGGGTGGGTTCGCCTTCCGTGTGGGAATCGATGACATGCAGGGGGGCTTGGCTCATGAGCTGCTATGTTTTTACCATCAAGGTCTTGGCGAATGCTCTAGCGGGCACTTCCCAATTCGTATAGGACGGTTCCGCCGTTGATAACCAACATGAACAAGGCTGCCATACTCCGTAAGAATTTCTACGAATCCCTCGAAGGCCTGCTCCCGGTGGACCGGCTTTTCGACGAGGTTCCGGACATCGTTTTTTTCGTAAAGGACGCGCAAGGACGCTACATGGCCGTGAACAACACACTCGCCACGCGTTGCGGTCTGGCCGACAAGGATGATGCGATCGGCCTCACTGCCGGCGAGCTCTTTCCGCCACCCCTCGGCAGTGCCTTCGCACTCCAGGATCAGGAAATCCTGCGCAGCGGCCGGGCCATCCACGATCACTTGGAACTCCATCTTTACCCCGGCGGCCGCAGCGGCTGGTGCCTCACTTTCAAGGAACCCGTCATCGGGAAAAACGGCCAGGTCGCCGGCATCTGCGGCATCTCCCGCGATCTCCATTCACCCGGGGAACAGGGCGAGGATTTCGCCGCCATGTCCGCCGCTATCGATTACATCCACCGCCATTACGACGAAGCGCTCCGCCTGCCCGGCCTCGCCGAAATGGCCGGGCTTTCCGTCTATCAGTTCGACCAGCGCATCCGCTCGCTCTTCCACGTCACCGCCGGACAGTACCTTGTGAAAGTCCGCATCGACGCCGCTTGCCAACGGCTTTCCGGCACCGAGGAGCCCATTGCCCAGATCGCCCTCTCCTGCGGCTACTCCGATCAATCCGCCTTTTCGCGCCAGTTCAAGCAGGCGGTCGGCATCAGCCCGATGGCGTATCGGAAGAAAATCAAGGCCTGAAGTGGCACGCTTTTCGAGTTTTGGCATGTTTTACTGGCGCGATTGACTTAAACGTGCCACATAGGGCTACGGAACCGGCGCGATTAACTAAAATCGTGCCATATCAACCTTAAATCGTGCCACTTCATATTCCAGCTCTAGAGTTCGAGAAACTCCGCCGCATCATCGCGGGGAGAGCATTTGGCGCGTCTGTGAAAGAGCTCTTGGAACTCTCCGAACTCGGATTTCCAAAACGCACCTTGCAGCGGCGACTCGACCAGCTCGTTTCCGAAAAGCGGCTCGAACCCCGGGGCGAAGGACGCGCGCGACGCTACGTGGTGCCAAAAGAGGAACCGTTCCCCGTGTCTTCCGTCGTTCGTGAGGACCCGCCGGCTTTCAAGGTCCGGCACGACTGGCTCTCGACGGAAGCGCTCGACATCCGCTCCATCATCCAGCTTCCGCTCGCACAGAGAACGCCTGTGAACTATCAGGGTAATTTCCTTGAGCGCTACAGACCTAACAAAACGTTCCATCTCCCGGAAAGCCTGCGGAAGGAACTTGCGGAAATCGGCCAGGTCGGCATGGGCGATCTGCCTGCCGGAACCTATTTCCGGCAGGTGATGGACCGCCTGCTCATCGATCTCTCGTGGAACTCCAGCCGCCTGGAAGGTAACACCTACTCGCTGCTGGAAACCCAGCGCCTGCTGGAACTTGGCGAGGATACGGAGGGAAAAGGCGTGCAGGAAACGCAGATGATCCTCAACCACAAGGCCGCCATCGAGATGCTGGCGGATGACGCGGGGGAACTCGATTTCAACCGCTACACCATCTGCAATCTCCACGCGCTGTTGTCCGACAACCTGCTCTCCGACCCGGGGGCCTGCGGCCGTCTCCGCTCGTTGCGGGTGGGTATCAGCGGCACGGTCTATCATCCGTTGGGATCACCGCAACAGATCGAGGAGCGCTTCGAACAGATTCTGGAAAAGGCATCCGTCATCCGGGATCCATTCGAGCAGGCGTTCTTCGCGATGGTGCATCTGCCGTATTTGCAGCCCTTCGAGGACGTGAACAAACGCGTGTCGCGTCTCGCTGCGAACATTCCGCTCATCCGCCACAACCTCTGCCCGCTGTCGTTCGTGGACGTGGAATCCCGCGAATACATCGGTGGATTGTTAGGCGTGTATGAGCTGAACCGCGTCGAATACCTGCGGGATGTTTTCGCGAGAGCCTACCGGCGTTCGTGCGCGCGCTATTCGACAGTCCGGCAGACCTTGGGGGATCCAGACCAGTTCCGTTTGCGCCACCGCACGGCGATCGCGGCCTTCGTCAAGGCGGTCGTGCTCGGCGGCATGGACAAGCGTGCGGCCTCGAAATGGATCGCCAGCAAGGCGATGGAAGAGATTGCGGCGGACGAGCGGGCGAAGTTCATCGAGGTCGTGGAAACGGAGCTGGGCTGCCTGCACGGTGGAAACATCGCGCGCTACCGGCTGCGTCCTTCGGAATTCGAGGACTGGAGCAGGAGTTGGAAATAACAACTAACTGAAACGGCCCACGTCCATCGCATCAATCGGACGGAACGGCGGGTCTCCGGCAAGGAGATCCGCCACAAGCCGGCCGCTGACGGGAGCAAGGCTGAGGCCCATCATCGCGTGACCGCTGGCGGCTATCAGATTTGAAGGGCCACGCACATTTCCGAGATACGGAATGCCATCGGGGGAAACCGGGCGGAGTCCGGCCCAGGGCTTGATGCCATCGAAGTCGCGATCGGAGAATTTCGGGAAATACGCCTGCACCGATTTCACGATGCCGCGCACGCGTGCGGGATTGATCGAGAGATCGAGCCCGCCGACTTCCATGGTCCCGCCAAAACGCAGGCTGTTGCCCATCGGCGTGATGGCGACCTTTGCCTCGGCGAAAATCGAACAAAGCTGCGGCAGTTCCGGCGGCGATGGCATCGTGAGCGAGTAGCCTTTTCCCGCCTGCAACGGCAGTTTCACGCCAATCAGATCCAGAAGTTTCGGAGTCCACGAGCCTCCCGCCAGAACAAACTGCTTCCCTTCGAATTTCCGCCCGTTTTCACTCACGGAAACGACCTGGCCATTCTTCGTTTCAATGCCGTCGATCTCCACACCGCTTTCAAAAACCCCGCCGAGATCCGAAACACGCTGCCGCATCGCCGCCATGAACCGCGCGGGATCGAGATGGCAGTCCTCGGGAAAATACACCGCGCCGGTCACGTCCATCGTGATGGCCGGATCAAGCTTCGCAGCACCCGCGGCATCGATGACTTGCGACTTCAGCCCGATCTCATTCGCCGCGTGTGACACCTCCGCTTCCTCGTCGAGTCCCTTGGCCGTTTTGCAGAGCATCAGCAGGCCGCGTTTTGCCAAACCATAGTCGCCTTCATCGGAAAGCTCCGCAAACAAGCGCCGGCTTTCCAAATTCAGATCGCGCAACAATTCGCGGCTCGCCGCGACGTGGCGCTCGGTGGAGTGCCGATAGAAAAGCCAGCCCCAGCGCATCAGATCCAGATTCACGCGCGGCCGGACATAGAACGGGCTCTCCGGATTGAACATCCAGCGCAGGCCTTTGGAAATCATCCCCGGCGCGGCCAGCGGCGTGAAATGGCTGGGCACGATCATGCCTGCGTTTCCCATCGAACAGTTGTCGCCACCGGCGGCCTCGCGCTCGATCACGGTGACGGAGAAACCCCGTTTCAGCGCATAGTAGGCCGAGCAAAGCCCGATGACTCCGCCGCCTACAATGACCACCTGATCCGTCTTCATTTCCCCCAACCTAACTCATGCGTCTTGCCCGAGTCTGGAGAAAACCCTGACGAAACCGCAATGTAAGCGCAATATTTGAGATGAAATGAGCGGCTATCCCTCTCGCGGGGCCGCGGAAACGGCGGTATCCTCGGGCGCAAGCCTCCATCCCCATGAATTTGTTTTCCGCGCAGGCGCAACTGCAGTTTTTACCCAAGTCGATCATCGCGCTGCGGGACTACAGTTTGAAAAAATTCCGCGACGATCTGATCGCCGGCATCACCGTCGGGCTGGTCGCGCTGCCGCTGGCGATGGCCTTCGCGATCTCGTCCGGCGTGCCGCCGCAGGCTGGATTGTATGGCGCGGTGGTCGCGGGATTCATCATCTCGGCACTCGGCGGATCGATGACCCAGATCGGCGGGCCGACGGGGGCTTTCGTGGTGGTGATCTCGGGAATCGTGGCGAAGCATGGGATCGACGGGCTTTTCATGTGCACGATGATGGCAGGCGTGATCCTGATGCTGCTCGGGCTAACAGGACTCGGCACGGCGGTGAAATACACGCCGCGTCCGGTGGTGATCGGTTTCACCAACGGCATCGCGGTGCTGATCGCCAGCACGCAGATCAAGGATTTCTTCGGCCTGCAAATTGACAAGGTGCCGGGGAGTTTCCTGCCACGGCTGCAGACGATCAGCGCGCATTTCGACACGCTTTCCGCCACCGCCACGGCGATGTCGGTGGTGGTCCTGCTGCTGTTGGTTTTCATGAGGAGGAAGTCGCAGAAGATTCCCGGCAGCATCATCGTGCTTTTGTTAGGTACGGCGGTGGCGTGGGGTTTCCACCTTTCATTGGAAACGATCGACACCCGTTTCGGCGGGATACCGCAGGGGCTGCCGAAGTTCTCGATCCCTGTTTTCCACTTCGACCTGATCGAGCCGCTGCTGCTGTCCGCGGTGACGGTGGCGATGCTGGGCGCGATCGAGTCACTTCTATCAGCCGTCGTCGCGGACCGGATGAGCGGCGACAAGCACAACCCGAACGTCGAGCTGTTCGCGCAGGGCGTGGCGAACTTCGTCTCGCCGTTGGTCGGCGGACTGCCCGCCACCGGAGCCATCGCGCGGACGGCCACCAACATCCGCGCGGGCGCGAAAACACCGGTTTCCGGGATCATCCACGCGCTCACCCTGCTGGCGGTGGTGATGTTCGCCGCGCCGCTGGCGAAACACATCCCGCTGTGTTTGCTTTCATCGATCCTGATGATGGTGGCCTACAACATGGGCGAGTGGGCGGAGATCCCCTCCATTCTCAAGCTCGGAAAAGCGGATGCCTCCGTCTGGCTGCTCACCTTCATGCTCACGGTCTTCGCCGATCTATCAGCGGCGGTGGCCATCGGCATGATGCTCGCCGCGCTGCTTTACATCCGCCGCGTGACCACGACCACCACCGTCGCCGAGGTCACGCCGGACTACATCCAGCGCGGTGCCGCCCACAGCCTGCAGACGAATCCGATGCCGGAAGGCGTGGCGGTTTTCCGCATCCACGGGCCGTTCCTCTTCGGTGCGACGGACAAAATTTCGATGATCGAGGACCGCATCGACAGCCTGCCGAAAGTCGTCGCGCTGCGCCTGCGGAACATGAACGCCATCGACGGCACCGGCCTCCACGCGCTGGAGCACCTCGCCGGAAAACTGAAAGCTGCTGGAAAAACCCTGATCCTCTGCGGCATGCGCGACCAACCGGCCACCCTCATGGCCCGCGCCGATTTCCACCGCCACATCGGCGAGGAAAACATCCAGCCCACCCTGGAAGCAGCGGTGAACCGGGCGAAGGAACTGCTGGAAAATCAGTGACGCCGCTTGCGTTCCTTTTTCGGCTCGAAGCTCACGGCCTTCGCATCGAACGCTTCCGGATCATAGCCCGGGTGCGCCCACTCGATTTCTCCGTGGAGCGCCTGCATGTATTGGAAGGTGCCGCCGAAGTCTTCCGGCGGACAGGCGCGCGCGCCGTCTAGCACTTCCGGGCTGCCTTCGCCAGCCGCCCATTTTTCGAAAACGATCTCATGGATCCACTCGTCAGCGAAATCGTAGCGGTAGAGGATGCGGATCGGCAGACGGCGTTTCCCGAGAAACTCCTTCACCGTTAGAACCGCCTCGTCCTGGAACTCGCCCGCCGTCTGGTCTTCGAGGCCGATCGGGCCGATCACGTCAGTGAGTCGTTTACCTTTTCCATGGCGAAATTCATGCGGGCTCTTGTTGTCCCAGCCCATCACCGCCTGCACCGCATCGCTGAACTGGATGAATGTCACCTCCGAGGAAATCGAAAACCGCCGCCAGATCTGCGGTTGGATCCCGTAGAGAAACACCTTCACCACCACCCGGTTTTCGTCCTTCGCTTTCGCCATGCCCGGAGCTTGTGAACGCTGCGCGGAAAAAATCAAATGGGAATTGCTCCCGCGCCTTCAACGTTGGACGTCCGAGGTTCGCTATTCCACAATTGCTCCATGGACGTCTTCACCCCAGAAAAGCGCTCCGAAGTCATGTCCAAGATCCGCGGGCACGACACGAAACCCGAGCTCGCCCTCCGCTCGATGCTCCACCGCCTCGGCTACCGCTTCACCGTGCGCGGGCCGAAAAACAAAACCCTCCCCGGCCGTCCCGACCTCGTCCTGCCGAAACACCGCACCGTCATTTTCGTCCACGGCTGCTTCTGGCACGGCCACGAATACTGCAAACACTTCCGCCTCCCAAAATCCCGCAGCGGGTTCTGGATGCAGAAAATCGAAGGCAACCGCGCCCGCGATCTCCGCAGCGAAAACGCCCTCCGTGCCCTCGGCTGGCACGTCGTCACCATCTGGGAATGCGCCCTGAAACCCGCATCCGCCCGGAGTTGGCTGGAGGCACAATTGCCGAAGCTTCTGGAGTAACCCGAACTTCCTCGACACGAAAACCTGCTGGCTTACTTTCAAGGTGATCATCGGGGAAAATCCGCGGATGTCTTTCGTCCGCATGATTCCCTCATTCCTCCCCACCGCCATGAAAATCACGCCACCGTCCTCCCTCCGCCTCTTCGCCGCCGTCCTGCTGCTCGCGGGATGTGGCTCAGCCTCCGGACAAATCACCTACACCCGCCTGCTGAAGAACGGCAATCTCCAGCTCCACCAGATGAACGCGAACGGCGGAGGCGATACCACGCTCAAGTTCCCGCTCGGCCTCGTCGGTTTCCCGCGATGGTCACAAAACGGATCGCAGCTCGCGGTGACCGCCTTTCAGCCGAAGAAAGTCCCCACGCACACTTGGAATGTCTACTCGATGACCAATGGCACCGGCCCGGCGAGGAAACTCACCAGCCTCCTCGACATCCTCGATCCCAAGACCAATTCCTTCAGCTACACCTTTCCTTGGTACAAGGCCTACTCGCGCAACGGGAAATCCATGGCCATTTTCTCCATCACCCAATCGGGCGGCGGTGGTGGCGGAGTCGCCGAAGTTCCCGTGTTGGAAATTTACTCCCTCACCCGCACCGCGAATCCCATCCTCGTCCACGTCGACAAGACGAAAAACGGCAGACACCACGGCGGCGAGGGCGTCGATTGGTCACCCGTGCGTGACATCCTCGCCGCTCCCCTGGAATCCAGCGCGCCCTTTCTCAGCGGCGGCGGTCCCGGTGAAACCACCGCCATTTTCCTGATTCCCCCCACCCTCGCCTCCGTGCAAAAGGGCAAGGCCCGCCAGATCACCTTCCCCCGCGCCGACTCCAACATCAGCACCGGCTTTTTCTGGATCGAGCACGATTATCAGCCGCGGTTCTCTCCCAACGGCGTCGGCCTGCTCTACGTCCGCTCCTTCCAGTCCCACGCCCTGACCACCTCGCTCTTTCCAAATCCCGACATCCAGTCCCTCCGCATCCTGAACCTGAACACCGGCGCGGACACCCTGCTACACACCTTCCCCCAAGGCACCTACATCACCACCATGGATTGGTCACCGGATGGAAACCGCATCGTCTTCGATCTCGCCCTCCAAGCCAGCAATTCCATCGTCGGCCCGCTGCAGGAAGGCCGCGCCAAGACCAACCAGATCTACATCATCAACTCCAACGGCACCGGCCTCAAACAACTCCGCGGAAACGGCAACGGCACTCCCGCCTGGCGTCATTGATGAGCGGTTGTCAGCGAGCAGTGAAAATGTGGCTGCTGCGTCTCGCAGCAGACCGTTGTCCGGGCATCTTGCCCGGAGACCCGCCCCACATCATCCTCATCCGCCGGAGACCTGTCAGGGCTTTGGCTTTTGTTCGATTTTCCGGATGGCATCCGCGAAGTGTTTGTCCACTTCACTCGGTTGCTGATCGAGCAGGTTTCGATAGAGTTGATACTCCATTTCGGCTTTAGGGCAATGCCTCTAAGAATTGGATCGCAGACAGTCCGCCTCTTGATCCCGGCGGGGATCGCGGGTATTAACCCGGGGTCGAGGAGCGGGAGCGACGACCACCCCGGGACAAGGATTCTTCTTAAATCCGCACCCTGCAAAAGTGTGCTGGAAGCGTCCGCATGGCCACGGACGGAGCAGGCTTCCATGACCCGCTGCCGGGGTGGAATTGCTTTTGGACGTGAAACCCGGGCATCCAGCCGGTTGAAAATCACTTCCGCCGCCGTCTGACCGTGCGCGGCCCAGTGCATCTTATTCTCGATGATGGCGAAGAATTTTTCGGAGGTGTCCGCTTTTGGATCGTAATCGATACTGGTGGCGTAAATGTCACAAACCTTGCGCCAGAACACCTTTTCCGAGGAGCGGATGTCACGGATTCGTTCCAGCACTCTTTCGAAATAGACCGACTGATCCGGATTCTTCATCCGTTCGTCATCCATGATGAATCCCTGGGTAAAGAATTCCCGCAACTGTTGCGTCGCCCATTGGCCTAACTGGGTGCCACGCGAGGAGCGGACACGATAGCCGACAGCCAGAACGGCCTCCAAGCGATAATATTCCACCTGATAGATCTTGCCAGCGGCGGCAGTTGTTGCATTTCGTGCCTCAACTGAATCCCGGACCAACTCGCTCTCCTCAAAAAAGTTTTTCAGGAGTTTGGAAATCACCGAGTTATCCCGATCAAACAGGTCGGAAATCTGGTTCAACGAGAGCCAGAGCGCTTCCTCGCGCAAGCGGCATTCGATGCCGCTCCGCCCATCCTCGATTTGGTAGAGCAGGAGTTCACCGTTCGGCTCGGGAAGTTCTTCATTCATGGCATTCAAACGAACAGTGCGAGGCGACCTTGCTTCAAACGTGCTTCATCGCGCAAGGCTACAAATATACCGAACTGATCGAAGTCCGAACCCCTGACCCCTGACCCCTGACCCC
>JBDSNC010000040.1:0-49166 GCA_039915545.1 Luteolibacter sp. | reverse complement strand
GCCCATCCAGCGCGGAGATACTGGCCCAGCTTGCGGACCTCGAAAGGCTTGCGCTTGGGGAGCGGCTTGCCCCATCTATCGACCTTGCCGGGGCGGGTAGCCCATCCAGCGCGGAGATACTGGCCCACCTTGCGGACATCGAAAGGCTTGCGCTTGGGGAGCGGCTTGCCCCATCTATCGACCTTGCCGGGGCGGGTAGCCCATCCAGCACGGAGATACTGGCCGAGCTTGCGAACCTCGAAAGGCTTCCGCTTGGGGAGTGTCTTTCCACGGCGATCCAGATTGCCGGGGCGAGTAGCCCAGCCATCACGAAGATACTGGCCCAGCTTCCGAACCTTGAACCGTTCACGCGGCACTTCCGTGCGAAATATCCGAGCATCCCGCCAATCATCGCGGCTGAGAACAATCCCGCCAAAATCCGCCGAGTCTGGCCCCGCCTCATCCGTTGTTGTGTAGAATTCATTCTTGAATTTCAGCCTTGTTTCTAGGTTTCGTTTTGCCATGGCCGCTAGGCATTAGCCGACCTCGATTTCCTGATTTGCGCCTTCCTCCAGCAACTTACCGACAACCATCGATGCAAGCTGGAAAAAGTCCCCAACCTCAAAAGCGCCGAGACATGCAAGCAGGGGATGTTTCAGAGCGAACGCCGCAGGAACAGCCGCAAAGCTTTCAGCCTCCAAAACAACAAGGCTTGGAGATCCATCTTCCGAAATTGCTGATACGAAGAATTTCATTTCTAACGCGATTGTCAGTTAAGGTTTTATTAAACAAGGAAAGGAAACCCCGCTACCGGGGCGCTTCGCGCACCCGGCAGCGGGGTTTTGCTTCAGGACTCAAGCGAAAGCTCGAACACTGGGACGGTGCCATTCATCCGAACGGCTGCAATTTTGAACGTCCGAACTTGGCCAGGTAGAACGTCAGGAAAGACGGTGCCAATTTCGCCCTGATGTTTGCAGAGCACTGCCTTGTTTCCGGTGAAAATCTGGATTTCACGCGAGACGAACGCATATTTATTGCCCTTGCCGGAAACGCCGGAACGCTCGACGGGTTTATCGACAACCAGCACAAGGCCAGTAATGCGGATCCCGTTTCCGGCTGCGGCTAGCAGGTCCGCAAGGTTTCCCCCGCTTGCTGCAATTTCGCGGCTTGTCGGAGATTTAGACGATTCAGGAGGAGCAGTGGTTTCAGTTGCCATGATGTTTTTAGGTCAGTTGTTAGTCTATGTGTGGGGACTACGAAGGAATAAACCCCGAGCCCCACGGCACCGGCGTTCATGGTATCGAAACCTACAAGGTTCCAGAAGTTTTCTAGCGGCTTGTCGAGCACAACGCAGAGAGAGGTTTCATACTGGCCAGAGCGACGACGGGCGATCACTTGAACGGTGCGCCCGTCAGTCTCCAGCGACTCGCGAACCGTTACAGGAACGCTCCAGGTCTTTTGAGCTTTAGCGGGACGGCTTTCGATCTTGCGGCCCGTGTAAAATCCTTTGGAAGTTTGCCAGAATCTAACGCGCTTGAAAGTAACAGGTTTTTCAGCCTCGGACACGAAACCATCCGAATCCTTTACCTTGACCCTTTTCTTCCCGACATGGTCGAGAAACCAATTCGGCGCAAGGCGTTCGAAGCCGTCATCCTCGCCATCATCGCAAGCCATGCTAACGGGTTTGAAAGCATACTTGAAGCCATAGCCGATGCGGGAATCCTCGATACGTTCAACCGAAGTGCGGCCCATCGCCCAGAGTTCATTGATTTTCGCAAGTTGCTTGTGGGTCAGCTTCATGCGGTGACCGACAAACAAATGCCAATGAGGATAGCCCTGCCAATCGGCTTGGAATTCGAGCTTCCAAGCCCACTTGCACGAATGTTTCCAAATCTTGTTTTTCCGGCAGAGATCCAGAAAACGGCGCATGTGATCCGAGCCGTGAAGATACGCCATCAGCGGACAGGGGAACTTTTCCCGGTCAACCGTTAGCGTGATGAAGCGCCAGTTTTTCATGGACGGCAGACCCTTGGATTCTATCAGCTTACGCTTGCGATTGACTCCCGAGGAAGTGAGCCAAGAGGGTTTCTCATACCTTCTAACGTGAATGACGGGGCAGGGCGGTCGGCTATCTCTCTTGGATAACCGCCGCCGTTGCCTCAGTTCTTTCCGGTCACGCGGGGGCAATTTTTCAGCCCTGCCCGTCGAGGATGTAGAAAACTGGTCGGTCACGTAATCAATGACCGGAAAAGGGGACCGCTTGAGCGAACGCTCTGACGGGGTGAAATCTGGGATCCGCTTGCCCTTGATCAATTGCGACGCTTCGTGCGCCAGACGCATTGACCAAGTGGAATCGCAGGGACCAAGGATCACGCGAACTCCTTTCGTTTTCTCCGCACTTCGCGAAGCTGTTGACGCATTCTCGGATTTCTGCGAATCCACCGGAGAAGCTGCAAATAGTGCCAATCCTCGAAAAAGCGAGTCCAGATCCATGCCAGCGATGGACGGACAAGCGACTCCCAGAAAACAATGCCGAGAACTACGCCCATCAAAAATCCAACGTCATACGCTGAATTGAAAATCTTTGAAACGTCGGACGTCGAAGAGAAACCGCCAACAATGGCAACTGGCGCAGCCTCAGCCGTACACGATACACCCGGATCGTTTCGCGCCATCATGCCCAGTTGCCAAAGTGGCGACCGCAGGACATGCGTGTGTTCATAATGGCCAACAGGCCCTTTAGGTCAGGTTTCATGTTCAGGTCGGAATTCGGGCTGCTACACCCGCCCAGCTGCTACACCGGACAACGCACTTGCGTTAGGGCAGGACTACTGCCATTGCCTCCGCGCCGTCAAACCAAAAAAATGCCCCGGAAGGGTAGCAGGCCTTCCGGGGCGGGGTCAAAAGCGGACCTGAAAGAACACTCTCGACGGCGGGACCTTACGCGAAGCAGGGAGCCGCCGCAAGGGGTTTCCTCTATTTTCTTGACTCCGCATTACATATATTGTAACAAGTAGTAAATCCGCAATCTGGAGGTCTCCTTGCTGGCATGAGGAATACCTGAGATCGAAATCTGGGTGGCCAAGAGCCATCGACAAGCGGTGATTTCCTATTAGCATTTCGGCCATGCGAGTCATTTTCTCCGTTCTGCTTGGTCTCAGTTTGTCGTCGTTTGCAGCTCAGGAACCTGAAAAACCAGCGGAGGCTCCTCCGGAAAAGGAAGTTCCTGCTGCAAAACCAGTGGAACCCGTGACACGCGAATTTTCTATTACGATCAACGGCCAGAAAGTGCCCTACCGCGTCAGCACCGGAAAACTCCAGCTCAAGCAGGACGACGGCAAGGCGCGTGCGTCGATTTTCCACGTCAGCTATGTGAGGACCGATGTAAAGGATCCGGCAACGCGGCCGGTGATGTTCGCGTTCAATGGCGGCCCGGGCTCGTCGGCGGTGTGGCTGCACATCGGTGTGCTCGGTCCGAAAATCGTAAAACTGCCGGGTGACGGCACGTCAGCCCCAATGCCTCCTGCCCGCGTTGCGGACAATCCGCTGAGCATCCTCGATGTGTGCGATCTGGTTTTCGTGGACCCCGTTTCCACCGGATACAGCCGTGCGGAAAAAGACACCAAGCCGGGAGATTTTCACGGATTGGATGAAGACATCGAGTCGGTCGGTGATTTCATCCGCCGCTGGGTCAGCGAGCACGACCGCTGGGCTTCACCGAAATATCTGCTAGGAGAATCCTACGGCGGCATCCGCGTGGCCGGTCTCTCGAATCATTTGCAGAGCCGCTACGGCATGAACCTCAACGGCGTGGTCCTGCTGTCGTCGCTGCTCGATTTCTCCACGCTTCAGCCGGCCCAGGGCAATGATCTCGCGTATGAGGTATTCCTGCCGTCGCTCACCGGTGCCGCGCATTTCCACAAGAAAATCCAAGGCGATCGCGACGCGCTGGTGAAGGAGTGCAAGGAATTCGCTTTTGGTGAATATGCCGCCGCGCTGCTCAAGGGCAGTGCGCTCGATCAAGCGAGCCGGACCGCGCTGGGGGCGAAACTGGAGAAATTCACTGGTATCGATGCCGCCACCTGTATGGCGCACGACCTCCGGATCGACTCCACTTTTTTCCGTGCCGAGCTGCTGCGCAAGGAAGGCAAGGTGATCGGCCGCTTTGACGCGCGGGTGGCTTGGGACGCGACGGACAAATCGGCTCCTGTCCCGGATTACGATCCGTCCTACTCGCTGGCATACGGCGCGTTCTCCACGGCGATGCTCGATTACCTCGGACGCGACCTCGGTTACAAGGAAGACCAACCTTATGAGATCCTCACGGGAAAAGTCCAACCGTGGCGCTGGAACTCGAGCAATGAAGTCGTAAACCTCAGCGAGCGTCTCGCCGCGGCGATGCGCGATAATCCGCATCTGAAGGTCCTTGTCATGGGTGGCTACACCGACCTTGCAACGCCGCCGGAAAGCGTGGCGTATTCAGTCCGGCATTTACTCGATCTGCCGGAAAACGTCCGTGGCAACATCCAGAGCGCATCGTTCGACGGTGGTCACATGTTCTATTTGAATCCGCCGGATCTCATCAAGACCCGCGCGGAGCTGGTGAAGTTCATCCAAGGGGCGAACCCTTGATATCCGGTGGCGGACTCCCCCGCCCCGCCAATTCGCTTTAATGTTAGATCCGGGGGCGGCTTGCCGCTCCGGCCGCTTGTCATGACTCACCCTCATGTCTGGCGGGAAAACACTTCACGGGAAAAGCGTCCTGCCGAAGACAAGATGGCAAGGTTCGCGCTGGTTGTGGTGGCACGAGCATCAAGCAGCTCAGCACACCAGACCACAACTACCATGAAAACGAAAACATTGTTGTTTCTATCAACCGCCAGCCTTCTCCGTGCGGGAAGCCCTGACCTGGAAACCACCATCGCGGCAAAGCCGGAACCTTGGATCAAGCCACTTATCGACATCCGCGCGCGCTATGAATTCGCCGATGTCGAGCCCTTCGATTCATCGAACGCCTTCACCACCCGCGAACGCCTCGGCCTGAAAACCATGGCATGGAACGGCTTCAGTGCCTTGATTGAAGGTGAGTTCAGCCAGGCCATCGCCGATGACTATAATGGCGGTGCCGGCCCGGATGCCACGCCGTTCGATCCCGCGAACTCACCGATCTTCGATCCCGAGACCAACGAACTCAACCAAGGCTACATCCAGTATGAAGGCTTCGACACCACCGCACGGGTCGGTCGCCAGCGTATCATTTATGACAATGCGGCGTTCATCGGGAACGTCGGCTGGCGCCAGAACGAGCAGACGTATGATGCTGTCTCGTTCACTAACAAATCGATCGACGGCCTCACCCTCAACTACGCCTACGTCGGCCAGGTGAACCGCATCTTCGGCTCCGACGCGGATTCTCCGATCGGTTTCCTTCCCGGCTTCACCAACGTCCAGGATATCCAGTCCGACGTCCACCTGTTCAACGCTTCCTACAAGGGAATCAAGGGACTTACGCTCGGTGGCTACGCCTACATCATGAACTTCAAGGATCTCGGCGCCTGGGACAACAACACCTTCGGCGTCAGTGCCAAGGGAACGCTCGGCGGAGTGGACCTCTACGGTGAGTTCGCCTATCAGGACAAGTCCGGCCTCAAGGGCGAGGACACCGCGTTCTATTCACACACCACCGCTTCGAAAACGTTCTTTGGAAACCAGGCGTTCACGCTCGGTCTCGAAAACCTCGGTGCCGGTTTCAAAACGCCGCTTGCCACCGTCCACGCCTTCAACGGATTCGCCGACGTCACCGACGGCGCCCGTATCACCGGCGCGCACAACGGCCTGACGGACCTCTATTTCTCCCACACCACACCGCTGTTCTGCGGCATCAAGTGGATGAACGTGCTTCACGCGATGGGCGACAACGAGATATCCGACGGCTATGGCTGGGAATATGACTCGGTGCTGACCAAGAAGTTCGACGACAACTTCACGGCCATCGCAAAGTTCGCTCACTTCGAAAGCGAAGACGATGCCTACGTCGGACCTGTTCCGCTTCCGGATGCCACCCGCTTCTCGGTGGAACTTGACTATACCTTCTGATCCTTTTTTTGGGTAAACGGTTGCTTAGAAAAAAGGCCGTTCCGGGAAACCGGGACGGCCTTCAAGCTGCATCAAAACGAAAGTCACCCGGCGTCTGATAGGTTGACCGGCATCGCGGCGAAGGCCATTTCACAAAGTCCGATGAAAGCCTCCTCGACCAAGCTTGGCTCGCGTTTCGGAGAGTGAAACACGCCCCACTCGCGCTCGATGCCTGGCTCGTCGATGTTCACGACCTTCAAGCTTCCGTCCTCGATCTCGCGGGTGGCGACCCATGGCGCGACAATTCCCACGCCGATGCCGAGTTTCGCCATTTCCTTGATCGCCTGCATGTCGCCGAGCACCAGCGGCTTTTTCCCGCGGCCGCCCTTTTGCTCAAGCCACTCTTCTATCAGGCGGTGGGTCTCCGTCGCCTTCGCGTAGATGATGAACTGGTGGTCGTTGATCGTGGAAAGGACCAACGTGGGATCGATCGCCCATGGGTGGAATGGCGAAACGACGAAAGCGAGACGGTCCTTGAACATCGGCCGGTAACCTTCGTCGCCCTTGCCGCGTGGTTTCAGTCCGACGACGAGATCGAGATCGGCTCCGGCGAGGCGATCTAGCAGGACGGTGGTGTCCCCTGCTTCGATCACCGGTTCGCACCGTGGAAAACAATCGCGGAACTCGCGCAGGACCGACGGGATCAGGAAATGACAAAGGCTGTGCGGCGCACCGATGCGGATGCGCGTCTGGCCCCAGCGGCGCAATCCGTCGAGATCGCGGCTCGCTTGTTCCAGTTCGAAAATGACGCGTTTGCAGCGTCGCAGAAGGAGTTCCCCTTCCGCCGTCACCGCCACCCGTTTTCCTGTGCGGTCCAGCAGGCGGCACGACAGCTGCTCTTCCAGCGTGCGCAACGAATGACTGACCGCGGACTGGGTGACGAAAATCCGGCGAGCCGCGAGCGTGAAGCTACCCTCCTCTACTACGGCAACAAACGCCCTCAATTGTCTCAAGTCGGGAACCCAGTCCATGATAATGAATGGCTCTCATTGAAAGCACTGCCTCAAAAGAGCAGAGTGCATGCCAAACTGCCGCCTTTGGCACTCTACGCGCTTATGCTGGATCCATGGAAGTCTTGGAAAACCCACGAAAACAATTCCCCATCCGGCTTGGATTCGTGCCACTGAGCGATTGCGCCCCGATCGCGGTCGCCAAGGAAATGGGGATTTTCGAGCGCTACGGCCTGAACGTCATCCTGTCCCGCGAACTCGGCTGGGCCAGCGTCCGCGACAAGATGTTCTACGGCGATCTCGATGGCGCGCAGTCCATTGCCGGCATCGCGTTCGCGCTTGGCATGGGTTTCAGCGAGTTACGCTGTGAAGTGGCCGTTCCGCTGATCCTGAATCTCCACGGCAACGCCATCACGCTTTCATCGGAAATCAAACCCACCGACATCGGCAAGGGCGAGGGGCTCCAGACCTATCTCACGCATCATTGGAAAAAGGACCGCCCGTTCACCCTTGCCGCCACCCATCGTTTTTCATCCCACCACATCCTGCTTCACAACTGGCTCCGCCGTCACGGGCTCAACTCGCCGTCCGATGTGGAGATCATTTTCCTGCCGCCGCCGCTCATGCCGCGTCATTTGAAAGCGGGTCACATCGATGGCTACTGCGTGGGTGAGCCGTGGAATTCGGAATCCGTCATGGCCGGCACCGGTTGGTGCCCCGCGACCTCTTCGGATCTTTCCCACGGACATCCGGAAAAGGTGCTGCTCGTGTCCGGAAAATTTGTTCGCGAGCGCAAGGATGAGAACGTTGCTCTGGTCGCAGCATTGTTGGATTCCTGCCGCATGTGCCAGGACCCGATTTTCCGCAACGACCTGATCACCATCCTCGCAATGAAGGAATACACCGGCGCTTCCGAGGACGTGCTCCGCAACAGCATGGGAAACATGTTCGATACAGGTGCCGGATCCACCGCAGCCTCCTCGTTCCATGTCTTTCATGGCGACGCGGTCAACCGTCCGACGGTGGAAAAAGCATCGTGGGTCCTCGCGGGGCTCCGCAGCATCGGCATCCTTCCGGACATGACCTGCGGATCCATCTCACGGATCTATCGGGAGGACATCTTTCACACTGCCACGCTCTGTGCGCAAGGTGCATGACATGAGTATTCCTCATCATCACGATGAAACATCATCCGCCAAATTTCTAGCTACCCCGCCGACTTGGCATCCATGCCGCTTGATTGAATGCGACCTCAACAACAACGACCATGGAACCATCCCACTCACTATCACGCCGGAAATTCCTTTCGAATTCCACCAAGGCCACCGCTCTCGGTCTCCTCGCCTCGGGCCTGCCCACGGGCTGGGTCGGCGCGCAGACCGCCAGTGACGCGCCTGAATCACCGAACGTCAATTTCGGCATCATCGCCCTAACGGACTGCTCGCCGATCATCATCGCTCACGAAAAAGGACTCTTCAAGAAATACGGCATCAACTCCACCGTCACCAAGGGCGCGAGCTGGGCCGCCATCCGTGACTCGCTCGCCAACGGCGACATTCAGGCCACGCACATGCTCATCGGCATGCCCATCGCCTCCACCATGGGCCTCGGCGGTGCTCCGAAAAAGCCGATGATCGCGCCTTGGCTGCTCAACCGCAACGGGCAGTCCATCAGTCTATCCAATTCACTCAAGGGCAAGGTCGCTGCCGACCCGAAGGCGCTCAAACCACTCGTCGACGCGGCAAAAGCCGCGGGCACTCCGATGTCCTTCGCGATGACCTTCCCGCCCGGCACCCACGCCATGTGGCTCCGTTACTGGCTCGCCGCCGGCGGCATCAATCCGGGCGACGTATCCGGTGCGGGCGCTGACATCTCCCTCATCACCATTCCGCCGCCGCAAATGGTGGCCAACATGCAGGCCGGGAAAATGGATGGCTTCTGCGTGGGCGAACCATGGAATGCGAAGACTATCAAAGACGAGATCGGCTTCACCGCCATCAACAGCCAGGATATCTGGAAGGATCATCCGGAAAAGGTCTGCGCCTTCACCGAGGAGTTCGCCGCCAAGAATCCCAAGACCGTCAAAGCCGTCCTCAAGGCCCTCCACGAGGCAAGCGTCTGGCTCGACGTCATGGACAACCGCGTCGAACAGGCGAAAATCGTCAGCGCTCCGACCTATATCAATTGCCCGCCGGAAGCACTTCTTCCCCGCCTCCAAGGCAAGTATGACATGGGCGACGGCCGCAAGTTCCGTGACCCCAACTACATGATCTTCAGCGAGCGCAACTGTAACTATCCGCAGTTGAAGTATGGCAAGTGGTGGATCACCCAACTCCGCCGCTGGGGCTTCACCGATGGCGCTCCGGACTATGAAGGCGTCGCCAAGCAAGTCATGCGCGCCGACATTTACGAAGAAGCCATGAAGGAAATCGGCTACACCCACGGCGGTGCCAGCAACGACAAGGAAATCTTGTTCGACGGCTCCGTATTCGATCCCGCCGGCGACATGGAAGCCTACGCCAAGTCCTTCGCCGTCAAGACTCTCAAGGGCTGATCCCCTTTCCTCACGCAACGTCCATCGCTCCATACAGGCCGGTCCCATCCCGGCCTGCATGGAGCCATCATTCATTTTCCATCTCATGAAACTTTTCTATCAACTCAAGCTCGACGCCGTCCTTCTTCCTCTCATCGCCATCCTGATCTGCCTGGGTGGATGGGCCGTCATTTCGGGACATTCGAAAGTCACCAAGTCAGTCGACGACTGGGGCGACACCGTCACCAAGACAGAGCGCTTCGGTTTGTCGAAAAATCTTCCGTCCCCGTCTGAAACATGGACCGCCAGCAAGCCTTACATCGTCGAGCCCTTCGCCAAACGCGGCGAACTCGACCAGGGCATCCTCCGCTTCGCCTGGCTCTCGCTCAAGCTCGTCGCCCAAGGCTACGCCATCGCTCTTCTGCTAGGCACTCCCATCGGCTTTTTCCTCGGCCTTTCCAAGAACTTCACCCGCGCCTTCGATCCGATCATCCAGATTCTCCGACCGGTCTCTCCCCTTGCCTGGCTGCCGCTCGGCATGGTGCTTTTCAGCGGCCTCAAAATCATGGATTCCAGCGGCCGCACCACTTTCGGCACCTCGGACGCCGCCGCGCTTTTCACGATCGCCATCTGTGCCATGTGGCCCACGGTGCTCAATACCGCGGTGGGTGTCAGGGCGGTTCCGCAGGATTATCTCAATGTCGCGAAGGTTCTGAAACTTTCCCGCACCAAGACCCTGTTCAAGATCCTCATTCCCTCCGCGCTGCCTTACATGTTCACCGGATTCCGGCTCTCGTTAGGGATCGCGTGGCTGGTCATCGTCGCGGTGGAGATGCTCATCGGCAAGCCCGGCGTCGGTGGGTTTCTCTGGCAGCAATACAACGCGAACAGCTACGCCCACATCATCCTCTCGATTCTGACCATCGGTGTCATCGGATACGTCCTTGACCGTGCGATGAGCGTGATCGAAAGCCGGTTCCGCTCGGCTTGAATGATACGACTTATAGGACCCATACGACTTATGACTCCCATCCTCGAACTCTCCGGTGTCACCAAAAGCTTCGGCCGTGCCCACGAGCGGACCACCATCCTCAAGGACATCAACCTCAGTGTCCGGGAAGGCGATTTCGTCTCCATCATCGGCTACTCTGGCAGCGGAAAAAGTACGCTCATCAATCTGATCTCCGGCTTGCTCAAGCCTGACACCGGCACTGCGAAAATGGACGGCGAGATCATCGCCGGTCCCGGCCCCGAGCGTGGCATCGTTTTCCAGAACTACTCGCTGCTGCCATGGCTCACCGTCACGGAAAACGTCCGCCTCGCCGTGGACCAGCTTTTCCCCGCCATGTCGGAAAAGGAACGCGCCGAATATGCGGCCCGGTATATCGACATGGTGAAACTCACCCCTGCTGCCGGCAAGTTCCCCCGCGAGCTCTCCGGCGGCATGCGCCAGCGCGTGTCCGTCGCCCGCACGCTCGCCGCGAATCCGAAAGTCCTTCTGTTGGACGAGCCGCTCTCCGCGCTCGACGCACTGACACGAGCCACCCTCCAGGACGAGATCGCGGACATCTGGGAAAAGAACCGCACCACCGTCATCTGGATCACCAATGATCCGGACGAAGCGCTGCTCGTCGCCGACCGCGTCATCCCGCTGCTTCCCGGCCGCGACGGCGCGACGCTGGGAGAGGAAATCAACGTCGCCATCCCCCGCCCCCGTTTACGCAGCGAGGTGCTCGGCACCATGGCTTTCAAGGATCTCAAGCTCCAGCTCGTCAACACGCTGTTGGACGCAAAACGCGACAGCAACCCGACCACTACCAAGCGCCTCTCCGCCCCCGACATCCTCCCCGAGGATCTCTCCATCAAACGCGTCCACTTTGGAAAACGCGAACCCCGCCGCCGCTCACGCCTTGAGCGCGAAGAACTCAAAATCGAAGCGTCATGACCGCCCACGCCCCCATTCTCGAACTTTTCAAACTCTCGAAATCCTACCCCACGCCCAAGGGGCCTGCCGTCATCGTCAGGGATTTCAACCTGAACCTCGCCCAAGGCGAGTTCGTCACCCTCATCGGCCACTCCGGCTGCGGTAAATCCACCGTGCTCTCGATGGTCGCCGGTCTGACCGACGCCACCGACGGCGCCATGATCCTCGCCGGTCGTGAAACCAACGAGGCCGGCCCCGACCGCGGCGTCGTTTTCCAATCGCCCTGCCTGCTGCCGTGGATGACCGCGTTTGAAAATGTCATGCTCGGCGTGAATCAGGTTTATTTCACCGCGCCGAAAAAGGAACGCATCGAACTCGCCGAGTATTATCTATCCGTCGTCGGCTTGGGAAATGCCATGCACAAATACCCCGGCGAACTCTCACAGGGGATGTGCCAGCGTGTCGGCATCGCCCGCGCGTTCGCGCTTCAGCCGAAGATGCTGCTGCTGGACGAGCCGTTCGGCATGCTCGACTCACTCACCAAGATCGAGCTCCAGGAAGTCCTGCTGGAACTCTGGCGGCGCAACAAACTCACCACCCTCATGGTCACCCACGACGTGGACGAGGCGATTTTCCTCTCCGACCGCGTCGTCATGATGAGCGACGGCCCGGAAGCCGAAGTGGGAGATATCCTCACCATCCCCTTCGCCCGCCCCCGCATCCGCGCCGAGGTTCTGGCGGATCCCCGCTACTCGGAAATCCGCAATCACCTGCTCACCTTCCTCAACGAGCGCTCCCACATCCGCCCGAGCCGCATCGCCACCCCGCAGCCCGCAGAAGCTGGCGAGCAAAGCGTGGCTGGCGCGTCTCGCGCCAGGCCGTTGCCGGGGCATCTTGCCCCGAGCCAGAATCATTAAAGCAGGTTTTTCAGGCATCTCCGCCCGGCGGTGTTGCGTCGCTTTCCTACCGGCCGGATACACCGAAACCCCAGATTGCCAGCGGTCTCGCTCCCTGCTAATTTCCCTGCATGACCGCCGTCAAACAACCAGACTTCATCTCCGTGAACGACTACCTCGCTGGCGAGGAACTCAGTGGGACGAAGCATGAGTATCTTGGAGGCACTGTCCACGCGATGGCCGGAGCGACGATCCGGCACAACAACATCGCTGGGAATTGCTTCGCGTCGCTGCATGCCTCGCTCAAGGGCCATCCCTGCCAGCCTTTCAATAGCGACACCAAGGTCCGCATCGAGTTTCCAGATCACACCCGCTTTTACTACCCGGACGCCATGGTCGTCTGTCAGACCAATCCGGATTCTGATCACTTCCAGAACCAACCCGTCGTCATCGTGGAAGTCCTCAGCGACTCCACGCGCCGTGCGGATTTGGGAGAAAAGCGCGATGCCTACCTGACCATTCCCTCATTGAAAGTGCTGCTCTTCGTCGAGCCAGATTCCCCTTCCGTCACTCTTTACCGCCGTGTGCCGGAAGGCGGCTTCACCCCCGAGCGCCACACCGGCCTCGATGCCACCGTCGAGCTTTCAGAAATCGACACCCAATTGTCACTCGCAGATCTTTACGAACGCGTTGAGTTTGCGCCTTGATTCTAATCGCGGTGCCGACCTCCTTGTAGCGATCTGCGACCGTCGGAATACTACTTGAATAGAGGTGTCTCCGTGTCAGCGAATCTCAACGCGGGCGTTTACCAACCTCCTTCGCCGGGCTTTTCCGGTTGATCGCTATTTCGATGAGATCATCCGTTCGCTGGAACCTCAGATAAAAGCCACGGGCAGACCTCCTCACAAAGCCAGCGGCTTCCAAGGCAGGCAAATTCAGGCGGTATCTTCCTACCTCTGCTGGAACATCATCCGCCGTTTCTTTCCAACTCAGAGTCAGGGAAATCGACTTCTGATCGAGTGGAATGTCGCCGTGGAAATGCTGGCCCTTGTCATCCCGGAGGGTCCAGCGGCGGTCAGTGGGTTCATTTGAATCGAGATTTGAGATCATTGCCCGATTCACGCATTTGGAAGTTTGAACTCAGGCCACACCGAGCTACCAAGATTCTTGATCGTCTCGGCGATGTTCCCGCTGAAGTCTTTCACAAACTTCGATGCTTCCAGCAGGCCCTTCGCGGAAACGTCATACCAGTCCCGGTCCGGCTCTCCTTCTGTCACGGACTTCACGGCGAGTTCCAGATTCTTGGATGCCTTCTTCTGCTGGTCTTCCGGCAGTGCGGTGATGAGTTCCCGCGCTTCCCGGTCCAGTTGCTCGAGCAATTCCTTCCGCTCTCCGCTTGGCTGGAGCTGGATCATGTTGGTGCAGAGGGTGAGCGTCTGGCCAACTTGTGCGTTGGTGACGTTGCCGCCAATCTTGATGCTGTGGTCGTCGTTCATAGCTGTATTTTTTTCGATGTGATCTCCTGCGTAATAGTTCCCGTGGACATCCATCTTGGTTCCCATTCCAAAATACTTGTCATTGAGGGTAGCCTGTTTTCGTTCTTTGCTACTTTCCACGCCGTTGAGTAGTTCTGCTATCGGCCATGCGATCCGTATGCCATCCACGCTCACGCGGAAGACCGGTTCCCCAGCTCTCTCATCGAGGATCACATCCCGATAAGGCACCAGCACTTCAGGATGTCCGGGCACAGCCACCATTTCCTTGGCATCGAGCCCCTCGATGCGGCTGTGGATCGCTTCGAAATGATTACGGATCACCTTCAGCAGACCACGGCGGGCTGTTGCGTGATCTCCGCGCACCCAGATGGAGAGCGTGTTCGCATCGTAGTCTGCTTGTAGCCGTGATTCCGCGCCATCGTCTGCCAGGATGACTCCCGTCCGCCAACGCTCTTGGCCATCGCTCAGCAGATGGGTGCGGGTGATGAAACGAGGCAGAACACCGTGGGGCAGAACGGTATATTCATAATGAAAAACCACGCACTTCGCGGGTTTCCAATCTCCTAGCGGCGGCGTTTTGTCCGGGAGCAGTTCCGGCACCAGCATCGTGTCCGCGTTTCCATCCACGGGAAAGCAGAGGTCGAACTTCACCATCAGATCCACCACATACTGGACGTGCAGCGGCTTAGGCCAGCGGTTCTTTGGCAGGAGTTCCCGCAGCTTTTTCATTGAAAGCACGCCGAGTTTCCGCTCTCGGAGATCCTCACAAGTCATCACGCGGTAGATGCCATCCGTGGCCCACTCCGGGTTCAGCACGGAGAGTGCCGACATGCGCAGATCATCTGGGAAGCTTACCACCGTGCCGATGCAGGCTAGGCGGCGCAGCAGTGCCTGCTGTTCTTGCTCAGCGGTGACTCCGTGTTTCTCACAGAGATCTTGGTAGGATTGCTCAGAAAGGTAATCGAGACCCGCCTCTTTCATGCTTCCTAGCTGTGTCTTCACGTCCCAGGCGCTCGCGGCAAATCTCTCTTCCTTAGCCAACATGCTCGCGACCTCAGACAAGATCGCCTTTTGCAAGGGCACGATGCTCTTGGCATCTGCGCAGTCCGTGCGGAAAAAATGCTCTACATCCACGTTGTATTTCAGGGCCAGACGTTCGCGATCCGTATCGAAGGGATGGCCCTTCTGGCGGTTCATCACCACCATCACCGGAGATTCCCCACCGAAGGCCCGTGCCAGCTTCAGCCAATACTCCGCATCCTGCTGCCCGCGGTCATGACGGCCAACAGGGGCGGGTACGGCTTGGCCCTTGGTGCGGCGGGCGAGCGCGGGGGTGGTGATCACTTCGTCCATTTTGGCGATGGCTTCGTTGAGCGCGGGGGCGGGGGCGCGAGGGCTTGCCATTGGGCGAGGTTGTCGAGCAGCAGATTGACGCGCAGCTCCAGGAGAGGGCGGTGCTCGCGGATGGTGGGCAGGGTTTCGCCGCCTTCGGTGGCGGATTTGTCGGCGGCGATGTCCTCGAAGGTGGTTTGGGCCGCCTCCATCTGGGTGAAGAGCGCGCCGAGGTTGAGGGCGGCGAGATCGGCGGTGGGTTGGGTCTTTTTCAGATCGGCGATGAGGGCGGTCATGAGGCCGGACTGGCGGTTGTAGCCGAGGCGGTGGAGGGAGTTTCCGTGGGTGGCGAAGATGGCTTGGAGGCGGTCTCCGGCAGCGCGTTGCTGCGGGGTGGCACCGGGATTTTTCGCCCAGGTGGCGGAGAAATCCCGGAGGCTGGTGAAGGCGGCATCGCGGGTGACATCGGCGGCTTTCAAGGGATCGGTGAAATCACTGGTGGCCTGGCGGGAGAGCGCCAGGATGATGGCGGCGCGGTCCGCCTCGGCAGCGGTGGCGATGATTCCCAACAGCGGCTGGGTGGTGAGCAAGGGATTCCACAGAGGTGACAGGCGCGCAACGGCGGTGGTGAGTTCCTCGGTGGTGAGCAATGTGGTGAATAGGGACTGCATGATGGTTATTTAGTTAGTTTTCATTAGAAAACGGCAGGATGCTGGCAGCCAGATAGAAAAGAGCGAGCTTTCTGTTCGGGAATTTTTTGATGGAGCGGGCATCTGGGAGAAACTGTGAGAATGGATGATCTGAGAGACCGGCGGGCCGATTCCTGCGAGGGGGCAGGTGGTCTCATTGGTGTCTCGAAAATCCAAATAGCCGGACTGCGACCGCGATCGTGGTCGCCGTGCCCCGTGGCAGGCGGAAGCTTTGGAGTGCGGTGGGAACCACCGCGTTGAGAGGCGGGACGGGCATCCCGAGGATTTGCGAATTATCGAAAAGCTTCCGAATTCACGCCTTTTTCCAAACGAGCGGAGTGCTGGGGAAGCGTCCGCGCGTCCCCTCAAAGCGGTGATTCCCACCGCAGTCCAAAGTTCAGCGCATCATTGCGCATTTTCGACGGCATCGAACTGCGTGATGAATCCGGATCATGCTGAGCACGCATTAAAATTAATGCTCTTTCTCGGAAATCGCCGGTTTTGGCATCCGAAGAGCTTTGGTCAGGGCAAATGGTAGCCCTCAACAACAGTTTCAGCGCACACACTCCGATCCGCTTGGGATTCGTTCCGTTGAGCGATTGTGCTCCGATCGCGGTGGCCAAGGAAACCGGAATCTTCGAGCTCTACGGCCTGAACGTCAGGCTGTCCCGCGAACTCGGCTGGGCCAGCGTGCGCGACAAGATGATCTTCGGCCACCTCGACGCCGCCCAGTCCATCGCCGGGATCGCGCTCGCGCTAGGGCTCGGTTTCAACGAAATGCGCTGCGAGGTCGCGGTGCCGCTGATCCTGAGCCTGCATGGCAATGCCATCACGATTTCCACCGAACTCGGCCCGGACAAGATCGGCCGCGGAGAGAAGCTCAGCGGCTTTCTCACCCACAATTGGAAAAAAGACCGGCCGTTCACCATGGCGGTCACCCACCGCTACTCGTCGCACTTCACACTGCTTCAAGGTTGGCTGAAGCGGCATGGCATCACTAACACGGACGACGTGGAAATCATCTTCCTGCCGCCGCCACTGATGCCGCGCCATCTGAAGGCCGGTCACATCGACGGCTATTGCGTCGGCGAGCCGTGGAACTCGGAATCCATCATCGCCGGAACCGGCTGGTGCCCGGTCACCTCGGTCGATCTCTCACGCGGCCATCCGGAAAAAATCCTGCTGCTTTCCGGGAATTTCCTCTGCGAGCGGAAAGAGGAATCCATCGCCCTCTCCGCCGCCCTACTGGAGTCGTGCCACCTCTGCCAGCAGCCGGAATTCCGCGACGAGCTGGTGAGCATCCTCGCCCGCAAGGAATACACCGGCGCATCGAAGGAAGTTCTCATCAACAGCCTCGGCCCTGTTTTCAACTCCGGCGTCGACCACACCAACGCCTCCGCCTTCCACGTCTTTCACGGCGATTCGCTCAACCGCCCGTCCATCGACAAGGCGTCTTGGGTGCTGGCCGGCATGCGCAACACCGGCATCATCCCGGACGGCACCTGCGGTTCCCTATCAAGAATCTACCGCGAGGATCTCTATCATGCCGCCGAGCAGTGCCTGATCGACGCCAAGTCCCCCGCCATGGCCTGATTCATTTTTCCTATCACACCACCACCACTACTCCACAGCGCTCCCATGTCATCCTCCTCCGACGGCAAACTCCGGATTTTTGCCTTCAATTCTCCAGCCATCCGCACCCTGCATCTCACCTGGTTCGCCTTCTTCCTGACCTTTGTCCTCTGGTTCGCCCACGCGCCGTTCAAGGTCGAGATCTCGAAATCATTCAATCTCACCACCGCGCAGTGGAAGGCGCTGCTGATCCTCAACGTCGCCTTCACGATTCCGGCACGGATCATCATCGGCATCCTGGTGGACAAGTTCGGGCCGCGGGTGACCTATTCCTTCCTGCTGATGATTTCCGGACTGCTCTGCGTGGCGTTCGCGCTGTCCACTTCGTTTGAAATGCTGGCCTTCACCCGTTTCCTGATGGGCTTCGCCGGAGCCGGATTCGTCATCGGCATCCGCCTCGTTGGAGAATGGTTCCCAGCGCGTCAGGTCGGTCTGGCGGAAGGGATTTACGGCGGCTGGGGGAATTTCGGCGCGGCAGCCGCGGCGATGGCGCTGCCTTCCGTGGCACTGCTTTACGGCGGGCCGGACGGCTGGCGCCACGCCTTCATGAGCGCGGGTGGCGTGGCCTTCATCTACGGTCTGGTTTTCTATCGAAACATCCGCAACACACCGAAAGGCTCCACCTATTTCAAGCCGAAGAAGTCCGGCGGTATGGAGGTATCGAACCGCAAGGACTTCTTTTTCCTGCTCGCGATGAATGTCCCGATGTTCGCCGCGCTCGCCATCCTCACGTGGAAGCTCTCGCCGAGCGGGGTGAAACTGCTGCCGATGTTTTTCGTCAACGTGATCTACTGCGTGCTGGTCGCGCTCTTCGCCCTTCAGGTGTGGCAGATCTATCGGGTGAACGCCGACATGCTGAAGACCGGCAGCGTGCCGCAATACCAGCGCTATCAGTTCCGCCAGGTCGCGATCCTGAACGTGGCCTATCTGATCACGTTCGGTTCCGAACTCGCCGTGATCTCGATGCTTCCCGACTTCTTCGCCGAGACCTTCGGACTCAGCCCGGTGAAGGCCGGCCTGCTGGCCTCCGGCTTCGCCTTCATGAACGCAGTGGCACGTCCGAGCGGTGGTTGGTTTTCCGATAAATTCGGCCGCCGCAGAACGATGCTCATCCTGCTCTCCGGACTGGCTGCCGGATTCATCTCGCTGTCGTTCATCAACTCCGCCTGGCCGGTCGCCGTTGCGGTGGTGACCACCATGATCTGCTCGTTCTTCGTGCAGGCCGGCGCCGGGGCGGTGTTCGCCATCGTTCCTCTCATCCAGCGCCGGATGACCGGACAAATCGCAGGACTCACGGGCGCTTACGGCAACGTCGGCGGCGTGATTTTCCTCACGGCCTACTCGTTCGTCTCGACCCACACGTTTTTCATGATCATCGCGGCCTCCTCAATCGTCGGCTTCTTCGCCTCCTGCTTCCTCAGCGAACCTGCCGGACACATCACCGAGATTGCGGAAGACGGCTCCGTGCAACTCATCGAAGTCGCGTGAAGCCGCGCTGGCAATCGCCACTTCAATGAGCTATGCCGGACGCCATGCATCTCACCGGCCGTATCGAAATCACGACCGGACTCTTCACCACTCCCGGCCCGAAGCCGACGAATGACGACTGCCTCGGCGTCCACATTCCGGAACCGGCGCTTATGCCGACGAAGGGCATCGTCGCCTGCATCGCAGACGGGGTTTCCGCCGCCAGCGCAGGCAAGGAGGCGGCCGAGGCATCGGTGATCGGATTCATCACCGACTATTACGAGACGCCGGAATCATGGGAGGTGAAAACCGCCGGGCAGCGCGTGCTGACTGCACTGAACCGCTGGTTGTTTTCCCAAGGCCAGGGATTCAGCGCGGCGGAAAAAGGCTGCGTCACCACCTTCACCGCGGTGGTTTTGAAATCGCAGACCGCCCACGTTTTCCACATCGGAGACAGCCGCCTCTACCGTTGGCGCAGGGGTGAACTGGAGCAAATCACCCGCGACCATGCCGCCCAGGTTTCAGCCGACACCAACTATCTGACCCGGGCGCTCGGACTAACTCTTTCTCCGCGGATCGACTACCACACGCTGCCGATCGAGCCGGGCGATCGCTACGTCCTCAGCACCGACGGCATCCATGGCGAACTCTCGCGCCACGACATGGAGGCCATCGTCGATGAAACGGAGGACTCGCAAGCCTGCGCCGATGCCCTCGGCGCGGCCTCCTCCGGCGGCACCGACAACCGCTCGTGCATCGTCCTCCAGATCCAGTCCCTGCCGGACAGCGACAAAAACGACGTTTTCGGGAAACTCTCCGCCCTCCCCTTCCCGCCCGACCTGCTGCCGGGCCAGAGCATCGACGGGCTGCACGTGGAGAAAATCATTTCCGCCTCGAAGAACTCGCAGCTCTATCTGGTTTCCGACATGGACGACGGCAACCGCAGTCTGGTCCTGAAAGCTCCGTCCATCAATTTCGAGGACGATCCGACCTATCTGGAACGCTTCGCCCTCGAGGAATGGATCGGTCTGAGAACGGACAGCCCGCACCTCGCGAAAGTCGTGCGCCGCACCCGCCCGCGGCGGTTTCTCTACTATCTGTTGGAGGCGGTCGATGGTCCCACGCTCGGCCGCTGGAGTGAGTCGAACCCGAAACCGGCGGTGGAGAAGGTCGTTTCCATCGTCGCGCAGATCGTCGACGGCGTGCGCGCGCTGCACCGCAAGGACACGCTTCACCAGGATCTCAAACCGGACAACATCCTGCTGGACCGGCAGGATCAGGTGAAAATCATCGATTACGGCTCATGCCGCGTCGGCGGGATCGAGGAAATCGCCACTCCTTTCGAGCGCCATGATGCGCTTGGGACGCTCGATTTCTCAGCTCCCGAGTATCGCCTCGGCAGCAAACCGACGACCCGCTCTGACTTGTTTTCCATCGCCGTCATCACCTACTACCTGCTCACCGGCGGTCATCATCCGTATGGAAAAGCCTGGGACGGCGCGAAAAACCAGCGCGACTTTTTCACCCTGAAATACCACCCCGCCGCTGCTCACAATCCGATGGTGCCGCTATGGATGGACGCAGTGATCAGGAAGGCGCTCGCGATCCGCCCGGAATCGCGGCAGGAGTCGATGTCCGAGTTTGTCCACAATCTCCGCCACCCGGATCCCGAGTTTCTCAGCATCGAGCCGCTGCCCTTCGCCGAGCGGAATCCCCTGCTTTTCTGGAAAATCATCGCTGCTTTCGCCACCGTGGGGTGGATCGGCACTTGGCTGGCGTTGCGCTGAATGACCACAGTCTGACTCCGCCTCATCTTGATGAGGTGAAGTCATGAGGTTGACTCATACTGGGGATGGATTCCTTTCCTTGGGGTTTCCGCAGGTTGGAAGCCGATGGCATGCCAGTTGCTCAATGAATACCAACCAAGCTGCATTCCCATGGTCGATTTCAACAACTCAGGCTTCACCGAGGATCAAACCTCTTATCTCTCCGGTTTCGTCTCCGGCATCCTTCAAGCCCGCGATCTTCCCTTTCTCGGGCAGGACGCGCAAAGCCGTTTCACCCACCAGCCATCGGAAGCGGTGGAAACCGTCTTCGGCACACCCATCGATGATCTCTGCCGTGAGGAAGTCGTCAAATACGAGCAAAACGGGCTCGATTGCTACGACGCCATCCTCGCCAACGCGGAAACCAACACGTTCCCAGCCGATGGCGACATTTTCCGCTACAAGTTCCACGGCCTGTTTTTCGTCACTCCTGCCCAGGAAAGTTTCATGCTCCGCTGCCGCATTGCCGGCGGCGCGCTCAGCACCTATCAGTTCCGCGGCCTGGCTGAAATTGCCGCCGATTGGGGCCCGGGCCATGCGGATCTGACGACCCGTGCCAACCTCCAGGTCCGTGAGATCATGCCGGAAAACTGCGCGAAGATCCTGATGAAGCTCACCGACATCGGCCTCACTTCACAAGGCTCCGGCGCTGACAACATCCGCAACATCACCGCCACGCCCACCACCGGATTCGATCCCACGGAACTCATCGATGTGATGCCCTACGCCCGGGCGATGCATCACTACATCCTGAAAAACCGCGACCTCTACGGCCTGCCGCGCAAGTTCAATATTTCCTATGATTCCGGCGGCTGCGTTTCCGTCTGCGCCGACACCAACGACATCGGGTTCTACGCCGTGAAAGTCGGCCCTAACGACAAAGGCATCGAGCCCGGCGTCTATTTCCGCATGCAGCTCTGCGGCATCACCGGCCACAAGCAGTTCGCCACCGACTGCGGGGTGCTGCTCACTCCAGCAGAAACGGTTCCCGTCGCCGCAGCTCTCATTCGCGTTTTCATCGAGAACGGCGACCGCACCAACCGCAAGAAGGCGCGTCTCAAGTATCTCGTCGATGACTGGGGCATTCCGAAGACCTTGGAGGAAACCTCGAAGAAGATGACCTTCCCGCTGCGCTATCTCCCTCTCGAAGAATGCGAGCCTTCTGCTCCGAAGGCCAAGCACGGCCACCTCGGCATCCATCAGCAAACCGATGGGAAGCACTACATCGGCGTCCTCACACCTGTGGGCCGCATGTCGGTCACGCAAATGTTGGCACTGGCCGACATCGCCGATCAATTCGGCCGCAGTGAGATCCGCCTCACCGTCTGGCAGAACCTGATCATCCCCGGCATCCCCGAGGAAAAACTCCAGGCCGCCATCACCGCCATCCAGGCGACCGGCCTCGACCACCGGAACAACACCCTCACGGGCGGACTCATCGCCTGCACCGGCAGCCAGGGTTGCAAGTTCGCCGCAGCGGATACCAAGGCACAGGCGATCGCCCTCGGTGCGCACCTCTCCAGCAAGATGATCCTGGACCAGCCCGTGAACATCCACCTCACAGGCTGCCAGAACTCCTGCGCCCAGCACTACATCGGCGACATCGGCATGATGGGCACCCGCGTGAAGATCGAGGACGGCTCCACCGTGGATGGTTACAACATCGTGCTCGGTGGGGGTGTCGATGATACCCAAGCCATCGCCCGCGAAATTTGGAAATCCGTCCGCGCTGATGAAATGCCGGCGCTCATCGAACAGCTCCTCGTCGTCTATCTGCGCGACCGAAGCGGTGACGAAAGCTTCGCTCAATTCGCCAACCGCCACACACCGGAGCAACTCATGGACCTCTGCGATCCAGCCAAAACCGCCGCAGCCTGAACCTCTCAAATTTCAAGACCATGCCTCTCACCATCCCTAACACCGCGCCGTTCTCAGGTGCGCAGAAAATGTGGCTCAAGGGTTATCTCGACGCCATCAACTCCGCCCTCGGAGGCACGTCCGCCGGCGATGCCGCCGGAGCTTCCTTCACAGCGCCCGCACCTGCCGGCATTCCTGTCACCATCCTCTGGGGTTCCCAAACAGGAAACTCCGAAGGCCTCGGCAAGAAACTCAGCAAGGCCCTCGCAGCAAAAGGCCACGCCCCCACCCTCCGCGATATGGCGGACGTCTCGCCCGCCGATCTATCTGCCAGCAAGCACGTCCTCATCATCACCTCCACCTACGGCGATGGCGAGCCACCGGACAACGCCGCCGCCCTCCACGCCGCCCTTCATGCCGAGGACGCACCCGCCCTGGCGGATGTCAGCTATTCCGTGCTCGCTCTCGGGGATTCCAGCTACCCCGATTTCTGCAAATGCGGCCGCGACTTCGACCAGCGCCTGTCCAGCCTCGGTGCCCGGTGCATCGCACCCATCGTCGAGTGCGATGTCGATTACGACCAACCCTTCGCCGGCTGGATCTCCCAACTCGAACAAGCCCTCAGCTCCCTCGCCGCCGCCTAACCGGATCGCTGTATTCATTCCGCCAGCATCCTCTTCCTTCTTCGACCCTGTGCCCTCCACTCTTCAACGCCTGCCTGCTCTCAAGCGCGCCACCGCAGCGGACCTCGAGCAGGGCAATCTCATCGACCAACTGCTCGCCGAGCAAAAACAGCTCCAGACGCCCGTCGCCCGGTTTTCGGAAGTTCATCACAAGCGCAAGCCGGATCTATCCGATCACTACCGCAGCCTGATCCCGCTGACGAAACCCGGCGATGGCGAGCAATACGCGTTCGAAGTTTCGCTGGACCGCTGCACCGGTTGCAAGGCCTGCGTTTCCGCCTGCCACTCGCTCAACGGCCTCGACGACCACGAGGCCTGGCGCGATGTCGGAACCCTGCTAGGCGGCAGCGATTCGCCGAAATGGCAACAGACGATCACCACTGCCTGCCACCATTGCGAGGATCCCGGCTGCATGAACGGCTGCCCGGTCGGCGCATATGAAAAGGACAAGGACACCGGCATCGTTCGCCACCTGGACGACCAATGCATCGGCTGCTCCTACTGCATCCTCAAGTGCCCCTACGACGTTCCGAAATATTCCAAGAAGCGCGGAATCGTTAGGAAATGCGACATGTGCCACCAGCGCCTCGCCGAAGGGGAAGCCCCCGCCTGCGTGCAAGCCTGCCCGACGGAAGCCATCCGCATCGTGAAGGTGAAAAAGACGGAAGCCGGCGATCGCAAAACGGAGCTCGGAAAAAATCTTTTCCACGCCACTTCCGGAGGTTCACCCTCCTCTCTGGCCGATTCCAGCATCACCCGGCCCACCACCCGCTACATTGGCCGCGAGATTCCGGAGTCCGCCACTGCTGCGGACCGCGAGGCGCTCGTCCCGCAGCACGCGCATTGGCCGCTGGTCCTGATGCTGATGCTCACCCAGGCGGGCGTCGGCCTGCTGCTCACTGCCGATGGCGATCTCGCGCGCACGCTCACCGGCACCGCCATTTTCTTCGCCGGCATGGGTGCATCCATCTTCCACCTCGGACAACCGCTCAAGGCCTGGCGCTTCTTCATCGGCCTCCGCACCTCATGGCTCTCGCGGGAAATCCTCGCGTTTTCGATGTTCGCTCCGATCCCGATGGCCCTCTCCTCCTTCACCGCCCTCCCCTATTTCCCGAAACTCCCCATCCCCACCTTCATTGCGGATCTTCTTCCCCTGTGCTCACTCATCACCGCTCACTCGGCACTGCCCATCGGGCTGATCGCCGTGTTCACCAGCGTCATGATCTATCACGACACCCGCCGCTCGCTGTGGCGTTTCCCGCTCGGGGCGATGCGTTTTTTCGGCACTGTCGCCTCGTTTGCCGCCCTCGGCAATCTCATCAGCCACCCCGGTTTCCCCGCCTCCGCCCTGTTCGCCGCAGCCGTCCTCATCAAGCTCATCCCGGAAATCCGCATGCTCCAGCTTGGCGAGGGCGAGGACACGCCATGGCGGCCGGATGTCCACAGCGCCCGCCTCCAGCTCGGCCCGTTAGGCGTCATCCTGCGTTCCCGTATCGCCTTCGCCCTGCTCGCCATCGTCGTCGGCGTCATCCACCCGTGGGCCGCCCTGCCCATCCTGCTCCTGGCCGATCTGCTCGAACGCCAGCTCTTCTTCCAATCCGTCCAAGCTCCGAAAATGCCCGGAAACTTCGGCCCCGAGCACGGCCATTGATCCGAGAGGCTGTCTGAAAGATAACGGATTTCCGTTCTCACGCGGAGACTCAGTGCCGCTGAGGTCGGGTTTTCCTTTGAGAGCCCGGGGAGGCCGGTCCCGTTCAACCATCCACTTGATAGGTGGTCACCTGGAAGGTTTCCAGCGTGTGCAGGCTGAAGACGGTGGTGAGCGCGCAATCTCCGGCGTCCTTGCCCTTGGCCATCGGAATCATGCCGATCCTGCGGGTGTTGTGGCGCGGATCAAAGGTGAACCACTGACCTCCCACATACGCCTCGAACCAGGCGCTGAAGTCCATCGGTGCCGGATCGATGGGCACGCCAATGTCTCCCAGATATCCGGTGCAGTAGCGCGCCGGAATGTTCAAGGATCGGCAAAGGGTGATGGCGAGATGGGTGAAATCCCGGCAGACTCCGGTACCCTCTTGATAGGTTTGCAGTGCGGTCCGGTTGGCACGCGCCCGGAGGTAGTCGAACTGGAGCGTGCTGAAAACGAAATTGCAGATCGCCTGCACCTTGTTCCAGCCGCCCTCGATGTGGCCGAAATTCGACCATGCGAGATCGAGCAAAACGGAATCCGCATCGCAATAGCGGCTGGGCTGGATGAATGGCAGTGTGTCGAGCGGCAGTTCCCGCACATCGGCGTAGCTGGCATCCGGAGCGATGGGGTTCAGGTGGCCGTCGTCACGGATGACGGCGCTGTTGGTGAAACGGACGAGGCCCGCGTCCACGGCGATGCGTCCGCAGCGGTTACCGAACACATCGGTGAATTCGTGGACCGGCATGTCCGGCTCGATCCGGAGATTCTCCGGGCCTACCAGGTCATTCTCACGCGACGGATGAACACGCAGCGCGAAGATGATGGCCGTGGGTGAATTCACCCGCAGCGCGATATCGTAACCGATTTGGATTAACATGGCGTTTTGCTGAGTTTAAGGAGAGTTCGGAGCAGCAGCCGGGAGCCGTAAAGCAATGCCCGCTCGTCAATATCAAAGGTAGGTGTGTGCAGAGGCGTGACCGGCTGGCCCTCATAGCCCGTCCCCAGCCTCATCATGCATCCCGGGATCCGCTGCTGATAGTCCGCGAAGTCCTCGGCACCGAGACTGGCCGCGCCGGTGGTCAGCACCGCCTCCTCGCCGAAGACATCGATGGCAGCGGCGGCGCAGTTTGAAGTGACCGCCGGATCATTGACCATGCCCGGGATCCGCCGTTCGAACTCGGATAGAATCCTCGCACCGAAGCTCATGCCCACTCCATCGCAGATACGCTCCAGGGTTTCCTTTGCCTCGCTGGCGGATTCATTGTCGAGCGAGCGGATGGTGCCCCCCAGCAGCGCCGAGTCAGGGATGACATTGGACGCATGACCGGCGTGGATCTGGCAGATGCTGACGACCACCGGCTTGCGCGAGTCGATGTGGCGCGGAATTGCCTGATAGATCTGGGCGATCAGCGCGGCGGAGATCGCCACCGGGTCCACCGTCAGATGAGGTCGGGCCGCATGACCACCACGTCCGAGCACAGTGATGGTGAAATCCTGGCAACTGGCCGATTGCGGACCGGCGACCGCCGCTGCCTGGCCGGCGGGAAGATTCGGATCCACATGCAGGGCGATGATCGAGGAAATCTGATCCAGTGCGCCATCGCCGATCATTCCCAAAGCACCGTCCCCCGCTTCCTCAGCGGGCTGGAAGATTCCACGGACATTCACCGGGATTTCCGCACGATGGATTGCAATAATCGCACCTAACAGCATCGCGGTGTGGGCGTCGTGCCCACAGGCGTGCATCACCCCCGTATTCCTGGAGGTATGGGAAAAGGTGTTTTCCTCTTGGATCGGCAGGGCGTCGCAGTCGGCTCTCATCGCCACCCGGCTCACCGCATCCGCAGCGCCGAGATCGACCATCAGGCCGCGTCTGCCGGATCCGAAGCGATAGACAATCCCCTCCGCATCAAGCTGTTCCGCGATATAGGCGGAGGTGGCCACCTCGTGCAGGCTGAGTTCCGGATGCTGGTGCAAGTGCCGCCTGAATCCGACAATGCCCGGGGCAAGTCGCTGGAGTTCCGCGTCGAGTCGAGTCCAAGGGGATGTCATGGCGGGGGCGGGCAATGGGGTTGTCGGAGAATCGCTCAAGCTGAAGTCTTAGCACGAGTTGTTCCGTTGTCAGCTTATTGTCCCGGCCCCCCCACTATCACGTTCCGGGGAGGAAATCTTCCGTGAACACTTTTTGAACATTGAACTCCAACCTTGAACGTTGAAGTGAAGTGGAAAGTAAAACGGCGTTTGCTACCTGGATGTCTGTCGGTGCGCGAGGCGGAGGACGGGCATTTCCAGCAGATGGTAGGAAAGGCAGGAGAGGATCAGGGTGATCGCAGTCGCCAGCAGGGTGACCAGTGCGTCGGACATGCCGGAAATCTGCGGGGGCTGGTGCTTGAGCAGGCCGTGGAGAAGTCCGCTGACCGGCTGGTGGATCAGATAGATCCCGAAGGAGATAAAGCCGAGCCATTGGAGCGTCCGCGATCGCAACACGTGGCAGAGGGCTGGATTCATTTCCAGCCGCGCGATCAGGATCACGATCCCATAGAGCATGGCATAAAGCGTGTTGTCGAACACTCCGAGGCAGCCGGGAAACAGGATCATCACGCCGACCAATGCGAGCAGGACAACGCCGGCCACGAGGATGGGGCGCTTCATCCGCCAGGCCAGTTCTACTCCCCTACCCCATCGCACCAACAAGGCCACGCACGCTCCGGCCAGCAGAGGATCAGCCCGCCAAGGAAGATTCACATAATGGTGAAATCCGGGAGAGTGCATCCGGAGCAACGGCAGCACCAGCAGGATGGAGCCGAGGACGATGGCGAGACGGCGGGCATCCAGCAGCAGGACCAGCAACGGGATGACCAGATAGAACTGCTCCTCCACGGCGAGCGACCAGGTGACCGCCTGCCATCCGGGGCCGAATCCGGGCTTCATGCCCATGAAAATGTTCTGCGTGAAGGTCGCATACGACGCCAGAGGGAGGGCATCGCCGAACAGCCATTGCCAGGGTGCCGGGGAAAGTCCGCTCCATTTCCCCGCGATCACATACAACCCGAGCATCAGGAAATAAAGAGGGAAAATCCTGCACGTCCGGCGCAGATAGAAGGTGCTGAAATAACCGGGCCGGCCTTTCCGATCCAGCAGGATGCCGACGATCAGGAATCCCGACAGGGCGAAAAACAGATCCACGCCACTGCCGGTGACATACAGGATCCGCCGGAGATACGGCGCCCACCAGCCCGCATCTCGCGCCACCTGACAAGGCAGGTAATGCCAGATCAGCACCATCAGCACCGCCAGTCCGCGGACGCCGTCCAATGCCGGATATCGGGCGGCATTGATGGATGGCGTTTGAGTCGGCATGGGAATGGGCGATCAGGAAATCACGATCGCATCGTTTTCCACCCGCATGGTCATGCCGGTGTTTCGACTGATGAGAAAGGATTGGATCTCATCGAGATGCGGATAGGCGGGATGGGTGCCGAAGAGACGCGCGTCGTCGATCACGATCCGGAAAGCGTGCTTCATGGTGGAGAAGATTGCGTCGAGTTCCTCGATGGCGGGACATTCCTTTTTCCCCATGCCGGTGTCACCACCCGAATAGTGGCCGTCCAGATAGAAGACGCACGGTGTCCCGATGGTCCTGCAAAGGTCCGCCAGCAAGACAGCGGAATCGCCTTCGTGAACGGTAACGGACGGAATTTTCCTGAACCGTTCGCGGGCCATGGCGGCGAGTTCCGGCTGGACTTCGATGGTGTGGATGCGTTCGAACGATTTCCGGAAACTCCAGGTGGTGTCGCCGAAAAAGGTTCCGGTTTCCACCAGCGTCCTTGCCTCCACCGCCCGGGCCTCCGCGAGCAGGACCGCGCGCTTGACGAAATAGGGTGGCGGATCGGTCCAGCCGGTGGTCCTCCAGCCCGCGGACGCCTGAATCAGGTACCTCAACTCACTGAGCTGGTTGACGACGGGAAACAATGCGATAAGGCGGTTGCGCCATCTGATGCGGGAGAAGCTGCTCATCGGAAATGGATAATGCCCCGCCATCCATCGATCGGACAAGCCGTTGCCGCAGTTGGATGAGTTTTCATGGTTGCTGATTCCCAGGCTGCTTCGGATTATCGTCAGGAGCGTCCGGACTTCGGGATCTTGCCCGGCCGGGGAACGCTTGGCCAGACCTTCTTCCCACCGGTTCATCCCCTGAAGATGCCCGGCAAATCCGGTCCCGGGGCGCGGGCGGTAGAGAAGCAGCCTATCCGACATCTCCCAGTCCATTAGAATTTTGGGGATTGCCAGCGCCGCAGGGTTCGTGACAGCGTCGGCACGCATGCAACCAAATCCCTATCAGACACCCGCCGCCGGTCCGCCGCCTTCCTCATACAATCCGCCGCCGATGTCTCCCCAGTTGAGCATCAAACAGATTTTGTTCTCGTTCGAAGGCCGGATCCCCCGGCGCACCTACTGGCTCTGGCGCGTTCTGGTGATGGTGGGTGCCATCGTTGTGATGTCGCTGATCGCGCCGCTGATGATGCTGGGTGCCGATAAGACGTCGGAAAACCCCAGCATCAACCCGATCGGTCCGATCCTGATGATCGTGGCAGTGATCCCCCTGATCTGGATCAGCATTGCACTGGCGGTGAAGCGCTGGCACGACCGCGGCAAGCCCGGCGTCTGGGTGCTCATCGCATTCATTCCATTGGTGGGCCCGATCTGGGCGTTCGTCGAATGCGGATGCCTGCGCGGCACTTTCGGCCACAATCAGTATGGCTCGGATCCGACGTGATCCGTCATTTCCCAACGACGATTGCTGACTCTTTCCCGGGAATCGGTCGTTGATCAGGAACGGATCGTCGTTGAAAAATCGCCCTCTTGCGACGGGAACCCGGTGTTTCGCGAGGAGGAATGCTCCGCGGTTCTGTCCACGCCACCGCGTTTCAATGGCTCAGCTTCAAAAGTCAAAAACCCTGCTTCGCGTTCCTCTGCAACCTTTGCGCCTGTGATCCCGCCCCCCGGCGGGGCGCGTCGCGTTTGCTCCTGTCGTGGGTCCTGGGTGAGGAAGAGCATGGTGCGAGCGTTGCTCTCGCCATCCGGGGTGACTTGCCACGTCATCACCCTGAGCGGGGACCGGATGGAGCAAGAAAATGGTTCGCAAGATAAATCTTGACCGAGTCACTTCCTTTTGGGTGTTATAGCTTTGTTATGTTGCCGCACGCAACTAACATCCCCCCATCGTATGACTACGTTCCGGACAACTCATTGTGTCCATCGACTGCGACAGCTTGTGGCTGCGGAGTCATTGCGCTCCCGAAAGAGCGCAGCGCCCCAGCCGTTCTCCACCTCGCGACGGTCTGCTGCGCCAATTGATTCCAAACCCATGGCAAGCGCGGCTCAGTGGATGGCGGTGCCTGCATGGGCTGGAAGAAACGTAAAATGTGACAGTCTTCCCGCAGCAATGCTTTCCACAACCACCACTCTCATTCCCCTCATCAAATGAAAACCGTGAATCGTCTCCTCCAGGCCCTCTGCCTGCTCCCTATCGCGGGTTACGGCATCGCCGTCAGCTACGCCCAAGTCCGCACGCTGACGGTGAATTCCACGCAGTTTACCAACCAGCCGGTCACCGTCAGTCCTGTGGACAATGCAAGCCAGGGAAACGGCACGTCTCCATTCACCCGCACCTACAACAATGGGACGAACGTCACCCTGGCGGCGCCTTACACCAGTTTCGTGAAATGGCAGAAGGATGGTGTGCAGGTCTCGACGGACCCGACCACCACGGTGGCGATGGATGCCAACCATACCATGACGGCGGTCTATCTCAGCAATCCCCCGCTCGGCCCGTTCACCAACGGCAGCTTTGAAAACGAGTTCACCGGATGGTACTGGTATGGCAGCGCTCAGACGGTGAAGGTGAAAACCGGTCTTCCCTCTACCAACGGCAGCACCGTCATCGAGTTCAACAGCAGCAACTCTCCCAACGACGGCGGACTTGTCCAAAGCTTCACCACGACACCCGGCAAATCCTATACCGTCACTTTCGATCAGGGGGTTCTGTCCTACACCAACGCGCCCCAAGTCATGCGCGTGCATGTCGCGGGAACGAGCAACCTGCTCACGCAGGATTTCAGCCTGAACGGCATCGGTGGCGGGAATGTCAACTATGCGTCGCGTTCCGTCTCCTTCACCGCCGACAGCGCGACGACCACCCTGAGTTTCTTTGACAAGTCCTCCACGACGAACTCCATCGATCTTCTGCTCGACAACGTCGCCGTGAATGAGACGGGAGCGCCGGTTCTAGGGACAAACGCACTTTCCAACGGCAGCTTCGAGCAGGACTACAACGGCTGGTCGCCTGCCGGCGCGACACGCATCGAGGCGCCGGGGCCTCCTTACACCACCGATGGTCTCAAGATGCTTTCATTCAACGTCGGTGAAGCCCCCACGGATGGCGCGGTGAGCCAGAGTTTCGCCACCACACCTGGCGCAAGTTACAGCGTCCAGTTCGACTTCGGCACCCTCGGATACAAAGACTCCCAGCAGACCATCCGCACCCTCGTCACCGGCAGTGGCACGCTGCTCAACCAAACCGCATCGGTCACCTGCCGGCCTGATTACGTCATTGTCTGGGCAGCGGTCAGCTATACATTTATCGCCAACAGCCAGGTGACCACGCTGACCCTATCGGACGCATCGGCAACTGGCAACGCCCTCGACGGCTTTCTCGACAACGTCCGTGTCATCGGAACCACTGGAGGCGGCAACACTGCCCCTGTCGCCGTGGCTGACAGTTACTCGACCGGCACCAATACCCCGCTGGCAATCTCCGCCGCGGGCGTGCTCGCCAACGACACGGACGCCCAGGCAAACCTTCTCACCGCTGCGATCAACGCTGGTCCGGGACATGGAACTGTGACTCTGAATCCGAACGGCAGCTTCACCTACACCCCGACCGCCGGATACACCGGAGCCGACTCATTCACCTATCATGCCAATGACGGCTCGATGGATTCCAATATCGCCACCGTCTCGATCTCGATCGGAACCGTCACCGGCGCCAACGTGCTGCTCAACGGCAGCTTCGAATCGAATTTCTCCAACTGGACCACCACCGGCAACCAGGTCATCCAGTCCTCCGCTCCCTACACCGCGACCAACGGCACCAAACTGGTCGGTTTCAACGGAGCCAATCTGACACCTAACGGAGTGCTCTCGCAGTCTTTCACCACGATCGCCGGCCAATCCTACACGCTGGCCTTCGACGCGGGTGTCCTCTCCTACAACACGAATTCCCAAATGCTGCAGGTGACCGTCAATGGCAGCGCCACCCTGCTTACCCGGGTGATCACCATCAACGGACCGGGTGGAGGAAACACTCTCTGGCAGCCTCAGAGTTTCAACTTCGTCGCCGACAGCACGGTATCCACCCTGACCTTCCGTGACCAATCGTCCTCCACCAACGGCCTCGATCTGGTTCTCGACAACGTGAGGGTCACCGGTCAGGCGGGAACCATCGATACCGCGCCCGTCGCATTCGCCGATTCCTACCCGACTCCTCTGAATACGGTCCTCGTCGTTGCTGCCTCCGGCGTTCTCTCCAACGATACGGATGGCGAAGGGGATTCGTTGAGCGCCGCACTCCACGCCGTGCCAACCCACGGCAGCCTCACGCTCAACCCTAACGGTGGATTCACCTACACGCCGAACAACGGCTACTCCGGTCCGGATTCGTTCACCTATCATGCCAGTGATGGCGTGCTGGACTCGAACGTGGCGACCGTTTCGCTCACAGTCGGTTCGCCGGGCTCCCAGCTTCTGGTCAATGGCAGCTTCGAATCCGGCTTCAGCGGCTGGACGGCCACCGGCAACCAGTTCGTCGAATCGTCCTCACCTTACGCAGCGACCGACGGCAGCCAGCTCGCGGCATTCAATGGTGGAAACCTGACGGCAAACGCCGTCCTGTCCCAGACCTTCACCACGGTGGCAGGTCAGACCTACACCTTGGCCTTCGACGCCGGGGTGCTCGCTTACAACACTAATTCCCAGCAGTTGCAAGCGACCGTCGATGGCTCGGCCAATCTGCTCACCCTGGTGATCAATCCCATTGGAGCCGGCAACGGCACCAACGTCTGGTCGCCGAAGACCTACACCTTCGTGGCCGACAGCACGGTGACGACGCTCACCTTCCGTGACCAATCAGTCGCCACCAACGGCATCGATCTCACCCTCGACAACGTCCGCATCAATGGATCTCCGGCCGTGTCCAACACCGCACCGGTGGCCGTGGCCGATTCCTACACCGCGGTCCAGAACACGACTCTCTCGATTTCCGGCAGCGGAGTCCTGGCCAATGACACGGACGCCGAATCCAATTCGCTGACTGCGGCCCAGGTTTCCAATGTCGCCCATGGAACGCTGGCACTGAACGCTAACGGCGGCTTCACCTATACCCCGTTTTCCGGTTACGCCGGTCCGGATTCATTCACCTACAAGGCAAACGATGGCGCACTGGATTCCAATGCGGCCACAGTCTCCATCAACGTGACCGCCGCATCCCCGCAACTTCTGGTGAACGGCAGTTTCGAATCGAACTACACCGGGTGGAGCACCAGCGGCAACCAAATCATCGAATCAGCCTCGCCCTATGCTGCGACGAACGGTGCCAAACTCGTTGGGTTCAATGGCAGGAACCTTTCACCGAACGCGGTACTCTCCCAGTCCTTTGCCACGGTGGCGGGCCAGACATACTCCCTGACCTTCGACGCAGGCGTGTTGTCCTTTGTGTCAGCCCAGCAAAAACTACAGGTCACCGTCGATGGCAACGTCAATCTGCTCAACCAACTGATCACCATCAACGCGACCAACACCGGCACCAGCGTCTGGTCGTCCCGAAGCTTCAGCTTCACCGCCAACAGCTCGTCCACAACCCTGACCTTCACCGACAAATCGACCGCGACCACCTCCCTCGACCTGCTGCTGGACAACGTGAAGGTTGCTTCGAACGCCGCTCCTGCAGCATTACCGAGTTCGCTGCTGGTGGATTCGCCCGTATCCCGGATTCCGGAAGCTGACCCGCTGCCAGTGCCGGACACGTCCTCCCTCAGCGGTCCTTCCGTTGTGAAGGGCACAATTCCGAAACCATCTGTCGGACTCGAGGTGATAGGCGGGAAAAAGTATCTTGTCCTCACCTTGGCCAAACCTGCGGTCCCGGACGGTGTGAAACGGGTCGTCGAAGTTTCCCCCGATCTTCAGAATTGGTTCAGTGGGACGAAGCACACCACCATCATCACTGACAACGAAAAGGTCCTGAAAGTAAGAGACAACACCCCGATCCGTCCGGGAACCAAACGCTACATCCGCCTCAAGTAGACAGCACGCCGAGTCTCAGATCATCCCCCTCACCTGGGTTCACCTGCATGTTCAGGATATGGAGGTGAGCGGCGATTTTGAGTCCGGCGGAGCTCCACTGCGACTCCGGCTGAAATCCGGTGACGCCTGAAGCCGTCCCGACTTTTACCTTTCCGCTGATCGGGGGATGCCTGTCGTTCAAAGACATTCAAAGACCATCACATGACGCCTCCCCTATCCGAAGAAAAGATGGCAGCGATTTCAGAATTGCTGTTCCGAGGCCAAAAAATCGAGGCGATCAGGATTCATCGCGAGCAGACGGGTTTTGGTCTCAAGGAAGCAAAGGATGAGGTCGGGAAGCTGGAGCTGTCCTTGCGTGCGAAGTCGCCGGAGAAATTCACCGCCGCACCGACGGCAAATGGGTGCTTCGCCGCGGTCGCGGTGCTTTTTCCCATCAGCAGCACACCCCTCGGGTACTGGATCTTCCATCGTTGACGGCATGTCGGAGGACCTCCAAATCCCGGAGAAACTTGGCCCTGAAAATGCAGATTGGACGCTTCCAGTGATTCCTTGACGCTCCCACTCGTGGCCATCACGGTTTACCAGTTCTACCCGTATCCCCATCATGAGTCAAACCACCCTCAGCCCGGACGATCTTGCTCCGATCGTCGCCGCCCTTGCCGCAGAAAACCGCGCCTTCATGGACACTTACCCAGGTGAGTCGGACCGGCGGCAGGCGGTGCACACGGTTTACGGCGGTGGCCACCTTTTCAAAGCGGACTCGACGGGAAAACTGGGAGCCGTGGCGCTGCGCTCGCTCAAGGAATACGCGCCGGACGCAGGCTCGCTGGCGAAGGTGCTCGGTGCCGACTGGCAGCCGGCATTTGCGGAAAAACTCTACGCCCGAATCGTCGAAAAACTGACCCGCGAGCCGGTCGAGGATTTCCGCCTCGACTACGAGGACGGCTACGGCAACCGCGTGGACAGCGAGGAGGACGGCCACGCGGCGCAGGGCGCGCGCGAGGTCGCTGCCGGTTTGGCCGCGGGAACACTGCCGCCATTCATCGGCATCCGCATCAAGCCGTTCAACGAGGATCTGCGCGATCGGGCGATCCGGACCCTCGATATTTTCATCACCACCCTGGTCAAGGAAACCGGCGGGAAACTGCCGCCGAATTTCGTCGTCACGCTGCCCAAGGTCCAACTCGCCGCGCAGGTGGAGGCGGCAGCAGCCCTGTTCACCTTGTTGGAGAAAAAGCTCGGCCTGCCCCATGGCAGCCTTCCCATCGAGCCGATGATCGAGACCCCCCAGTCGATCATCGACCGCCACGGAAATTGTCCCCTGCTCGCCATCGTCCAGGCGGCGGAAGGCCGCTGCCGCAGCGTGCACTTCGGCGTTTACGATTACACCGCCTCCAGCGGCATCACCGCGGCCTATCAGGCGATGGGCCACCCGACCTGCGACTTCGCCCGCTCCCACATGATCGTTTCCCTCGCAGGCACCGGCGTCCACATTTCAGACGGCGCGACGAACATACTTCCCGTCGGCCCGAACCGCGGCGCAGAGCTGACAGAGGAACAGATCTCCCGGAACTTCGCCGCCGTGCATGGCGCTTGGAAACTCGGTTATGACGACAACCTTCACTCGCTGGTGAACGGCATCTATCAGGGATGGGATCTCCACCCCGCGCAACTCGTCGCCCGTTACGCGGCGGTTTACAGCTTCTTTCTCGAAGGTCTGGAAGCCGCGTCGGGACGTCTCCGGGCGTTCGTGGAAAAGGCCGCGCTCGCGTCGCTCTTCGGCGATGTGTTCGACGACGCAGCCACCGGCCAGGGACTGCTGAACTTCTTCCTGCGGGGCATCGCCTGCGGGGCCATCACCGAGGCCGAGGCGCTGGAAACGGGCCTCACGCTGGAGGAAATCCGTTCGCGTTCGTTTTACAAGATCCTGACCGGCCGGCGGGAATCCGCATGATTTGCTAGAAAAACGCCCTTGCCAGCGATTGATAGACGACCTTGCGCGGGATCTTGATTTTCTCCCGCAGGTCATCCCAGCTTGCGTCCGTCAGTGAATCGAAGGTCTTCTCCGCCAGCAGCGCGGGCAGGACCGTCGCGGCGCGCAGGCGGCGGGACTTCAGCGTGGCTGCATAAGTTTTACCCTCGCCGATCCACAGCCTCGCGCGGACGAGCCATTGCCGGTGACAAGCGAGCAGTGCCTCCCGGTCCATCGGATCCGCGACCGGTAGATAACAGCGGCCCGCCTCCAGATCGGCGGGCAGGTCGCGAAGGATGTTCACCAGTTGCAGGCCTTTTCCGTAGTCGCGTCCCAGCGCCAGAAGTTCGCTTTCCGAGGCGTTTGAAAACCGGTTGCCGAGTGTGAGAAGACCGAGTTTTGTCCAGAATTCCCCCACGCATCCGGCAACCCTCCAGGCGTAGTCCTCCAGTGCGGCATCGTCGGGAAGGGCGATGGGATGCGCCCGGCTGCCAGTTGCAAAGCGTTCCAAATCAAGCATTTGCCCGCCGGTGATGATCGCAAGCACCTCGCGGACCAATGCCGCCTCGCTGTCCGGTGTTTTCCCCAGCCACTCGAAAACCGTGCCAGTGCATTCCAGCAACTGGCGCTCACGGGAATCCGACAACGCATTGAGCATCGAGACCGGCCAGCGTGGCGGGTCCGAGTGATTCGTGATCGCGCGGCGGAACTGGTCCAAACAGGTCAGCCGGGCATCAACGGGGGCGGATGCGGTGTCTGCCAGCGTGTCGCTGGTGCGGGCCAACAGATAGCCGAGGCTCGCCCCGCGGCGCATCGGTAACGGCAAGAGGCGCAAGGTGATGTAAAAAGAGCGGGAAACCCCCTTCAGCACGTTTTTTTCAAGATCCTCCCTCACCAGAGGTCAGCATGCACCCGCAGTGGGCGGCCGCAAGTTCTGGGAGAGAAAAAATAGCCCGCGCCCGGGCCACAGAACGTCGAATCCGGTTGCGATCAAGCGCTGGAGTGGCATTCTAGGAGGCAGATGAACGATGACCGCGAAATCCCGAAGGACCGGAACAGCGTCAAACTGGAGCGGTTGGAGCTCGCCCTGCGGGCCTCGAACGAAGGCATCTGGGACTGGTGGACCGATCGGAAGGAAATTTTCTATTCCCGCCGCATCCTTGAGTTTCTCGAATGTGGAAAGGACCACGCCCCCAATCTTTTCATCGCGCCGCACGAGAGCATCTATCAGGAAGAGCGGACGGCCTTCGAGCGGGCCGTGGCGCAGGCTCTCCAGGACAGCGGTCCGGAAACCCTCGCCGTCGATGCGCGGGTGGTGACCGGCGGCGGTTACCTGCGCTGGCTGCGCGTCCGCGGCACGGTGGTTAGAGATCGGGCGGGCAGGGCCGTGCGCATCGCCGGATCGATGATCGACATCAGCCGCCGCAAGATGGCGGAGGCGCAGGTGGAGGACGAGCGGTTCCTGCTCCGCCAGTTGATCGACCACGTCCCGCTGCAGATCTATTTCAAGGACGTGGACTCGCGCTTCACCTTGACGAACCAGCGCATGGCGGAGTGGATGGGTTTTGAAAAGGAGGCGGATCTGCTAGGAAAACATGATCAGGATTTCTTCGATCCCGACCACTGGAAACCCGCCGTAGCGGACGAGCAGCGCATCATGCAGACCGGCCAACCGATGACCGGCCAGCTCGAACATGAAACGTGGCACGAGGGAGACGAGTCGTGGGTGCTGACCTCGAAGTTTCCCTGGCGGGACCGGCATGGCACGGTCAAGGGCACCTTCGGCGTTTCCAGCGACGTCACCTCGCTGGTGAGGGCGCAGCGCGAGGCGACCGACCTCGCCCAGCTTCTCCAACAGAAAAACGAGGCCTACGAGGAGGAACTCCACCTCGCCCGGGAAATCCAACAGGCACTGGCCGGCGGGGAGTTCCCGAAAGCCGGAGTCAGCGAACTCAGCGAGATCGCATTTGGAGCGCGCTACATCCCGATTTCCGGCCTGGCCGGTGACTTCTTCGAGGTGATGCAGGTGCGCGACGACTGTGTGGGCGTCCTGATCTGCGACGTGATGGGCCACGGCGTCCGCTCGGCGTTGATCGTGGCGATGCTGCGCGGTTTGCTGGAAAAACAACGCGCCCAGGTGAACGATCCCGGCCTTTTCCTGCAAGGGCTCAACGACGGGCTAGCGGCCATTCTGGAGCGTGCGGGCACCACGATGTTCGCCACCGCGTTGTTCGGATTGGTCGATCTATCAACGGGGACATTCAAATACGCGTGTGCCGGCCATCCGGGACCCATCATCGCCGGAAAGAACGGCGTGCGGCAGATCGCCACGCAGCGTTTTGAAAAAGGCCCGGGCCTCGGACTTTTCCACGGTGCCTCCTATCCGACGTGTGAGATCGGCTTCGAGGAGGTGGACCGGATGATCCTTTTCACGGATGGCGTGCTGGAGGCGGAGAACCAGGATGGCGAGCCGTTTTTCGAGAACCGCCTGATGGAGATCATCACCGCGAAGTCGGACTCGCCTTTGGAGGGGCTGCTGGATGGGATCCTGTCCAGCGTGCTCGCCTTCTCGGAGTCGCAGCATTTCGATGACGACGTCTGTTTGTTGGGTCTTGAGGTTTTCCGGAAGGAACAATCGTGATCAGCGGAGGGTTGCAATTCTCCGGAGTTCGCCCACGCTTTTTCCCGATGAAACCCTTGCTCTGCGCCATTTCCGCGGTCCTCGCGCCTCTCGCCGGTGCTTCCGGCGTGCTGATGCTGGATGAAATCGATCCGGGTTCCATCGAACAAGGATGGGGCCAGCCGGGAATCGACAAATCGGTCGATGGCGGGCCGATCCTGATGGCCGGCAAGGTTTACGAAAAAGGCGTCGGCACCCATTCCGTGGGCTCGATCGCACTGGGGTTGGATGGGAACGCGGATGAGTTCACCGCTGTGGTGGGCGCGTCGGACCGCCAGAAGGGAACGGCTTCCAGCATCGTTTTTGTCGTCATGGGCGATGGCAAGGAACTCTGGACTTCCGGAAAAATGACGCCGGACACTCCTCCGGTTCCGATCTCCGTCAAGCTGGCAGGCGTGAAGAAGCTTCTCTTGTTAGTCAAAGATGCCGGCGACGGGAATGCATACGATCATGCGAACTGGGCGGATGCCGCCCTCCGCTACAACGGCAGCGCCCCGCGAGTCGGCAGCGAGGCATTCACGCTCGCGACGGATGCCCTCGCCATCAAGTGCGTTGTCCGCAAGGACGGCACCCTCGATGTCGACAGCTTCGGCGCGGCGGACGGTTCGTGGAAATCACCCTTCAAAGGCCCGCTCTATCCGGGATCCGGAGATTGCCAATACCACGAGGCTCCGGTTTCCGTTACCCGCGGCAACGGCGATGCCTCGCTGAACCTGATCTATCAGGAGCAATCAACCAGCGAGGAAGGCAGGGACATCCGCCACACCGTCGTCACCCTGCGGGACAAGGTGCAGCCAATCTTCGTGGACGTGCATTTCCGCCTCTACGCTCATGAAAACATCGTCCAGCAGTGGGCGGTGATCCGCAACGAACTGACGGAACCCATCCGCGTCAATCGTCTCGATTCCGCCTTCTGGCAGGCACCCGCGAAATCGGCGCCGCACATCGAGTGGTATGACAGCCGCTGGGGAGATGAAGCGCCGCGGCCGAATCTTGAGAAAATCAGCAAGGGCCGCCGGGTGATGGAGAACCAGACGGGAAACCGCCACATCGAGGGGCCGGTGCCCGCGTTCGTGATGTCCTTCGGCGGATTTCCCGATGAGGAGAAATCGCCCTGCCTCGTCGCCTCACTCGCATGGTCCGGCAGCATGGCGATGTCCTTCGATCACGACAACAAGGACGTTTTCGCCGCGTCCATCGGTGTCAGCTCGCAGACAGGTTCCTACCTGTTGGAACCGAAAAAATCCCTCGCCTCGCCCGCCTGCCTTTTCACCTACAGCCCGCACGGCAAGGGCGGTGCCAGCCGGGACTTTCACGAATGGACCCGGCGGCACGGCATGCGCGATGGAGACCGCCTGCGCCTCATCGACAACAACTCGTGGGAAGGCTGCCAGTTCAACGTCAGCGAGGCCACCGTCATCGACATGATCAAGGGCAGCGCCGACCTGGGCATCGAGCTCTACGTCATGGACGACGGCTGGTTCGGCAACGGTGCCACCGCGCGCACCGGCGACGCATCGGGTCTCGGCGATTGGGAAATCAACCACCAGCGGTTTCCCAACGGCCTGCCCCGCCTCGTCCAGGCGGCGGAGGAATCAAACGTCGGCTTCGGCCTCTGGTTCGAGCCGGAGATGATCAATCCGCGCAGCGAGCTTTTCATGAAACACCCCGAGTGGGTTCTCCGCAGCCCCGACCGCGAGCTCAAGCTGGAGCGCAACCAGGCGGTGCTGGACATGACCAACCCCGATGTGCGCGATTTCGTTTTCAAAACCGTCGATGACACCCTAACCGCGAACCCGGACATGCGTTTCATCAAGTGGGACTGCAACAGCAGCATCCACAATCCCTACTCGCCGCACCTCGGTGCGGACCACCAGGGCGAGCTGTTATGGGATTATTTCGACAACTACTACGGCATCACCCGCGAGCTGGTGGAGAAGCATCCGAACCTCGATTTCCAAGCCTGCTCCTCCGGCGGCGGCCGGGCCGATCATGGTGCGATGCTGAACAGCCACACCTTCTGGGTGAGCGACAACACGAACCCGCTCTTCCGCCTCCGCGCGCAGTGGAGCATCTCCACCTTCCTGCCGCCCATGGCCGCTACCTGCCACGTCACGCACTCAGGGGATTTCAAGCCGAAGTTCCGCTTTGATGTCTCGATGATGGGGCAGCTCGGTCTGGAGGTCGATCCGCGCCGAGCCGAACCTGAGTTCAAGAACGCCGCGAAGACCGGGATCGCCGCCTACAAGCAGGTGCGGGATATCGTTCAGTTAGGAAAACAATACCGCCACGCCTCACCCTTCGAGACCACCCTGCCCTCTCTCAACTACGTCTCCGCCGATGGCACCCGAGCGCTGGTCCTCGCCTATCAGACAGGAGCAATTCCGGCGACCGCCGATACCACCGTCCCTGTCAGCGGCCTGGATCCGGAAAAATCCTACACCCTCGAGGAAATAAACCTCCCCGCGGGCGACAACCAGGCCCGTCTCGGCAAGGCAGCGAAACCAACCGCCACCGGCAAAGTCTGGATGGAGGATGGCATTCCGCTGAGTTTCAACCGCGGCAACGACAGCGCGGCGCTGGTGCTGACCGCCGTCCATGAGTGATTTTCCGCATGAGTCCGATAACACCGGATCGCCGCTGCCGCGCTGGCAGGAGGGAGAGATCATGCGGTTCGTCACCTTCCGGTTGGAGGATGCGGTTCTCCCTAGCAGAATCCGTCAGATGCAGGAGGATCTTGCGATCTGGAATTCCCGTCATCCGAAGCCGTGGATGCCGTTAGTGGAAACGGAATACCACCGGCGTTTCACGTGGAAGCTGGAAGCGTGGCTGGACGAGGGCGTGGGGTCCTGCCTGATGAGCATCCCTGCACGCCGGGCGATCCTGGAGGAGCTGCTGATGTGTTTCCAAGGAGATCTGGTGGAGCACCACGCCTGGGTGATCATGCCGAATCACGTGCATCTGATCTTCACTCCGATCATCGCGACAGAGACACTGGTCAAAACCTGGAAAAATCTATCGGCCCACCGCATCGGCCGCGGGAACATTTGGCAGGAAAAGCACCGGGACATGCCGATCCGCGGTGCCGGACATTTCGCGGATGCGGTGCGTTACATCCGCCGGAATCCGTTTGAACTGCGGGATGGGACTTACACCTTCTGGCAGGGGACGAGTGCGCTGGCGGTGGAATGAATGTTTCCCGCCGCACGGCCACAGACAGACGCTACAGTTGAAATCATTCCATTTGACCTGCACTCTCCCGGGATTCCAGCCAGAACCTCCTGTCCTCACACATGAAACTTTCCAACATCACCATCGTTGCTCTCCGACTGTTTGCCATCTACCGGGCCGGCAACGCGGTGATCGGCATCCTCGCCTTGCTGGGAAACCTCCACTATATCGGGGAGTCTTTTGGGACATTGGGTTTTCTCGGTTACCTGATCCTCGCTCCGGTTATGGATGGATTGTTTGCGTGGCTCGCCTGGAGGTTTGCCGAGCCTATCAGCCGTCGCGTGGTGGGCAGCACTGATCCCAACGTCGAGTTCCAGCACATCACGGCTGAGAATCTCTACACGGCAGCAGCCTTATGCATGGGGCTTTATTTTTCCCTCAGCCGTTTCCCCGACCTGTTGCTTTGGATATACTACATCGTAGCAGACAAGACGGGGCATCCGATCATCCCTCAACAGGGTGGCGTCAAGCTGTATCAGATCAGCTTCAATGCACTCCTCGTGGTGGCGGGTGTGGCGCTGGTTTTCATGGCTTCCACCATCGGAAAGAGACTCGCTGAAACGGGAAGTCTTTGGGGCAAACCGAAAGGCGGGTCCGCGGACGGTTCCTCCGAGCGCCGCTAACTTTCCTGCGAGCGCATTTCAGTTAGCATTGGTCACCCCCCGCCACAGTTGATCAATCTGCCAGATCCTCGCGATAGAAGACCTTGATGAACTTCATGTTGCGGGCGTCGTCGAAGCCGTGTTCGAGGAACTTGTCGGGTTCGGTGGCGACGGCGGGCTTGAGGCGGATCTCGATTCCGGTATCGAGCTTCATCGTGGTCTTGATCTTGTTCTTCGCCTTGGTGACGTCCTTTTTTGAAATCTCGAAGGAGTCATCGAGTTTATGCCCCTGCTCCTGCTCGACCATGTTGCGGTGCTCCGCGAACTTGGCCTTGGCTTCGGGGCTTTTCAGCACCTGCTCCTCAAATTCCTGGAGACTGAAGTTTTCCTTTTCCTCGAAGTAGGTGATGGCGTCGCGGGCGGAGCTGGAGGCGTCCCATGGTGGAGTGTCGTCATCAGCGGCTTTTTTCGGGGCTTCCTTCTTCTCCTTTTCGAGGAAGGCGACGGCCATGTTCGCGTATTTGTTCGTGAGGAACGGGCTGTCGGTGATCGGAACGACGCCGAGAAAGTCGCGCACCCAGAAGCGGGAGTCGGAGCCGGTGCGGTCGAAGGTGAGGACGTAGTAGCCCTTGGTGGCGAGGTGGTTGAGGATGAGGCAGCCCTTGTCGATTTTCTCGGGGTTGATCCCCTGCTCGGTGTGGAGCTCGAGATCGCCATCGCGGGTGGAGATGCTGAGGAACGGGACGACACTCTCGGATTTCAGGATGCAGAGGCCCTGGGTGAGTTCGCCATCGATGTCGATATTCTTGATGAGCGAGATGCAGAGGTCGCCGGACTTGATGTTCGGGTGATTCGACTTGGCGTAGAGGCGCTTCGCGATGTCGCAGCCCTTTTCGAGCAGGCCATCGTCGGCGGCGAAAATGGCGGCGCTGTAGGCGTTCATTTCGTGCTGATCGAGCGACGAATGATGGCTGAAGCGGTGGGCGGTGAGGTTTTTGAAAGGCTTGAGGAAAATGGCGGAGAGGGTTTCCTGGTCCTCCTCGGCGATTTTGAAAACTTCCTTGGAGGTCTGGAGCGGCTCATCGCGTTGAGGATGGCCGACTTTGGCGAGAACGAGCCCGGTGGCGGTGGCGGAAGTGAAACGGATCTTGGCGGACATGGGGGGAGGAAACTAGGCGGGCCGCGCGGTTTGAAAACTCCGAAATGCGCTGAAGGTGAACATTGAACGTTAAAGGGAAGAAGTCGCGGCCCGCGACGCGGATGTCACTCGTGGAGTTTGAGCATGGGTGGCGAGCTGGCGGCTTCTCCGACGAGTATGGCACCTTCATAAACGCGGATGACCCAGCCGGCGTAGGCCTGTCCGGAGGCATCGACCCGTTCCATTTTGCCCTTGGAGTCCTTTTGAGTGGAGGCGGAGGTGGTGGTGAAGGCAAAACTGGGAACGGTGGCCTTGGCCGTCTTGGAGGCATCGAGCGGGACTTCGCTTTCTTCCTTCTTCGCGACGACCGGGTCTTTGCTCTTCAGGTCGCGGGCGACCCAGAAGGTGACCATTTTCAAGGGACCATTGATCGTCTTGGCGGCGGAAAGCTCGACTTCGAGGGACTTGGTGACGGTTTCCTGCTTGGCTTTGTTTTTGTCCTTATTTCCGTTATCCGCCTTTTTCTCTTTCTCGGGCTTGTCGGTTTTTGCGTCAGCGCGGATGGTGACCTGGGCGGTGGAGCGAGCGGCTTCGGCCGCTTGCTGGCCGTGGGCCGACAGGATTCCGAAGGCGATCACGGAAGTGAGGATGGATAGAGTTTTCATCGTTTTTGAGGTAAGTGGAGGTTGGCAGGAGAAAGCGGAGGAGCAACCTGATAATCGGAGAAAATGGGGATGGTGGGTTTCAACCGGCAGCCGGCGCGATAAGTCGGAGGTGGAAACGGTTGCAAGGTCGTCGTGCGGATGGCACGAAAGCAATCACCCGCATCGCTCCGTATCGAACCGAACCCATGAAACTCGCGACCTCCCATCTTTCCTACTGCACGAACATCCATCCGGCCGAGACGTGGGACGAGACGAAGGAGGTGTTGGAGACCCATATACTGGCAGTTAGGGACCGGCTGGTGGAGTCGGGTTCGCTGGAGAAGGACGGGGCGTTCGCGATCGGGCTGAGGTTGTCGGCGGTGGCGGCGCGTGAATTGTTGGAAGGCGGACGGCTGGAGGATTTCAAACAATGGCTGGAGGCGACGAACACCTACGTCTTCACGATCAACGGCTTTCCCTACGGCAGTTTCCACGGCACGCGGGTGAAGGAACAGGTGTTCATGCCGGATTGGACCGATCGCGCGCGGCTGGATTACACGAAGGATCTTTTCCGGATTCTCGCGGCGGTCGCGCGGCCGGAGACGGAGGCTTCGGTTTCAACACTGCCGGGGTCGTTGAAAAAATTCGCGGCGGACGAATCACTGATCCGGCAAAATTTGATCGAGCTGGCCGCATGGCTCGACGCGCTGGCAGAGGAGACCGGGCATGATTTCCATCTCGGGCTGGAGCCGGAGCCGCTCGGGCATTTTGAAAACACGGCGGAAACGCGGGAATTTTTCCAACGTCTCCACGATCACGCGCCGGATCCTGACGCGATCACACGTCGGATCGGTGTGAACTACGACGCCTGCCACTTCGCCCTGCAATACGACGAGGCGGAAATCTCGCTCAATGCCCTCATCGATGCAGGCATCCGGATTTCAAAGATCCATCTTTCGAGCGCCCTCTCGCTCGATCCCCGCGATCCGACAGCACTGGCGGCGATCCGCGATTTCCAGGAGCCTACGTATTTCCATCAGGTGCTTTTGCGCGACACCGACGGAGAGATCACGCGGTTTTACGATCTGCCGGAGTTTTTCGACGCGTTGGAAAACAGGGCTGCCGAGCTCGACCGGTTCGAGGAAATGCGCGTCCATTTCCACATCCCGCTGGATGCCGAACCGAGCGCACCGCTGCACTCCACCAGCGGCCAGACGCGCAAGGTGATTGAATGGTGGCGCGGCCATCCGGACGCCTGCCATCATTACGAAATCGAGACCTACACCTGGGGCGTCCTTCCCGCCGGGATGCAGCGTCCGGTGGAGGAACAGATCGCCGGAGAATACCGCTGGGTGATCGCCTGCCGCAACTTCTGAAAGCTAGGACAATTTCCTATCTATCATAGGCGGATCCCATGATTCGCGGGAATTGAGCCGCTTTAATAGATTGCATTTCTCCCGATGGGTCTCCAACCTTCATCGGTTTGATCCTGGAGTTCATTCCGGACCCTGCATCGGCCAAAATCCCAACCATTGAGGTGATTATGAAAACCATCATTCACTCATCGATCACCATGGCCGCCTGCGTGATCGCACTGTCCGGACGTTTGTCCGCAGACCTTGTCAACGGAGGCTTCGAGGCCGGCCTCAGCGGCTGGTTCTCCAGCGGTCATATGTCGGTGGAATCCGCGCCGCCCTATCTGCCTACGGAGGGGACCAAGCTGTTGGCCTTCAACTCGGCGAATTCATCTCCCAACGGATTTCTAAGCACTGAAATCGTGTTCACCCAAGGGCACCGCTATCGGCTGGAATTCGATGCGGGAAATTTATCCTACAATTCCCAACACCAGCGGTTGCGGGTGCAGGTGGGCGTGAATCCGAGTCCAACCTCCCCTTTCGGTATCGATGACATCATCGACATCCCAGGCCCGGGCGGAGGAGCGACGGCGTGGGTCCCGGCGTCCTATGAGTTCGATGTCGGGGTCGGCGGGCAGGCATCGATCATCTTCACCGATATCTCGCAGGCGACAAATGCGGTGGATCTCCTGCTGGATCATGTGAGGCTCAACGACATCACGCCGCTGACGGCTCCGCTGGTGAACGGCGGATTCGAGTCAGGCCTCGCAGGTTGGACGGTTCTTGGCAATGTCACCTCGCAGTCCGGATCCCCCTACGCACCGACGGAAGGAACCAAGCTCGCGGCATTCAATACGGCGAACTCGGCTCCCAACGGGTCGCTCAGCCAGGAGCTGGCGGTGCCGTCTGGGCAGCTCTATCGGATCAATTTCGATGTGGGAAACCTCGCTTACAATTCCCTTCACCAGCGGCTGCGCGTGCAGGTGTCCTACCGGATCTTCGGCATCTTTTACCCGTTGGTGGATGACACCATCGACATCACCGGCGCAGGTGGCGGTGCGACGACGTGGCTGGCGAAAGGTTATGATTTCACCTCACCGAACGGATTGGTCATAGTCACGTTCACCGATGTTTCCCCGGCGACCAATTCTCTCGATCTGGTGCTGGACCGCGTGCGTCTGACACCAGTTGTCAAACTCGACATCTCCGCTTCCTCCCCGGGTGGAGCGATCGCTGCCAGCATTCCGATAACGCCGGAAGACATTGATGCCCACAGCGGCGGAGTCACTCCCTTCCAGCGGCGGTATTTCCAAGGGGCTGTTGTGACTCTCAGCGCACCCGCCGCGTCCGGCGGACTGGTGTTCCAGCAATGGAAGAAAAGCGGGGTGAATTTCAGCAACACGCCCGAGATCGCTGTGACGATGACGGGCGATGCCGCCCTGGAGGCGGTCTATGGCCCGGGCTCCGGCCTCACGCTCTCGCCGTATGAGGGATTTGAAATCACCGGAGCCGCGGGGACCGGGCCGTTCACGCCGTCGAGCAAGGAGTATGTCATCAGTAATACAGGCGGGGTCGCGTCGTTGTGGTTCATCGCCAATGAATCGAAACCGGGAGCGCCTGCCGCCGACTGGGTCACTTGTTCGCCTTCGAGCGGTTATCTGCTGCCGGGCGAAAGCGTGACGGTAACCTTCAACGTGAATTTACAAGCGCTGAATCTCCCGCCGGGCACCTACGTGACGTTTTTCATGCTGCACACCGATTTCGGCGATATTCCGATCCCGCTGTTCAACCTCACGGCGGCTGCCGGGGTTCTGCCGGTCAACGGTGGTTTCGAATCCGGACTCGCCGGCTGGATCGCCGGGGGCAACGTCGCCGCAAGAACCGGAGCTCCTTACTCGCCCACGGAAGGAACCACGCTCGCCGCCTTCAACGCGGCCAACTCGACACCTAACGGAACAATCGAACAGAGCCTTGCGACTGTTATTGGAAAACGCTACCGGCTGCAGTTCGACGTCGGAAACCTGGCCTACAATTCCGCGCACCAGCGCATGCAGGTGGCCGTGACTTATGGCCTGAGCTATCATTTCTCGGGGACCCTGGTGAGCGACATCATCGACATTCCCGGCCCCGGAGGCGGGGCTACGGCATGGGTTTCCGCATCCTATGATTTCACAGCGCCCTGGGTCTTCGTAAATCTGAAATTCACCGATGTCTCACAAGCGACCAACGGGCTCGATCTCGTGTTGGACAACGTCCGGCTGATCCAACTGCCCGACCCCGTCGAAATCACCGTGCTCGGATTCGAAAACGGATTGGCAGGCTGGGACGCCAGCGGCAACGTGGCCGTGTTTTCCGCCGCGCCTTACTCGCCCACGGAGGGAAGCAAGCTCGCCGGTTTCAACGCCGCGAACTCAGCTCCTAACGGATCGATCTCACTGCACTTCCCGGTATCTCCCTCCCAAACCTACAAGATCGAGTTCGACGCGGGAAACCTCGCCTACAATTCCCAACAGCAGCGAATCCAGGTGCGGGTGCAGGACGACTTCAGCGGACCACCGGTTTATCTGGTTTCCGACATAGTCAGCATTCCCGCCCCGCCTGCCGCCGGAGGCACCACGTGGGTGACCCCGTCCTATCAATTCACCCCGCCGCACGGCTCGGTGATCATCACCTTCACCGATGTCTCGCTGACCACCAACTCGCTTGACCTCCTGCTGGACAACATCCGGATCACCCGGCTGGCTCCATGAAGTTGAATCCCGACGATCACCACTTCGCAAACCGCACCTTGCTCGGGATGCGGCTGAAGGACTGGCGAAAGAAAAAGGAACTCAAAATCGAAGCGGCGGCACACGCGCTTGGCGTTTCGACGTCCACCTGGGGTCATTGGGAAACCGGCCATACGTTTCCTTCCGGAGAGATGCTGCTCGACCTTTGCAGGTTGTTGGATCTTCCGCTGCAACTCTTGTTCTGTCCCCATTTGGATGAATGCCCGTTCCATCGATGCGACGGAGAAGCGGAGCAAGAGCACCGGGATGGATGCGCGTGCCCGCCTCCGGAAGCTGAACCGCAGCCGTAACCTGCTTCTATCCTAG
>JBDSNC010000020.1:0-20193 GCA_039915545.1 Luteolibacter sp. | reverse complement strand
GGCCGGTGCGTGGGTGACCGGCACAGGAATCATCCTCTGGAGCATCCTCAGCGTGACACTTGCCGTCAGACCGCATCCGTTGGAGGCCCTGCGGGAAAAACTGCTGGTGGACGCGAAAGGCAGCTCGTTCGGCTATTTCGACGGTTGGATCGCATCACGGGTGGACCACTTCATCACCGACCTCTTCATCTGGAGTCCCCATCAGTTGCTGCCGCTCACGTTGCTCGTCGCTACGCTTGTCGGACTGCGGTTGACAGCGTCGCTCCAGGGCAAATCGCGCAACTACGGAAACATCATCGTCGCACTGGCCGTCGTCTGCGAGGTAACGCTTTTCGCATCCCGCTGGGTCACTTTCACCGACCCGCTGAAATACCCGCTCTATCCGGTGACACCCGAAGTCACCGCCCTGCAAAACCTGGTGGGACCTGACGGACGGGTCACCACCGTGATCCATCCCAGTACCCACCTGGCCTGCACCCCGTTCGTCCCCAACACCCTGGGCCCCTACGGTATCGCCACCATCAGCGGCTATGACAGCATCGTTCCCGACGGCATGGTCCTCCCGATAGAATCCACGGGGGACGCAGGAAAGCTCGGCCGGTTCGGAGTCAGCCACCTGATCACCTATCCTCAGAACCGGGAAATTTCGGACGATTGGACCAAAATCTGGGAAAGCCCTTCCATGGCGCTGTTTGAAAATACCAAGGCAGTTCCGAGATACATCGGCTTCCAGTCCGAAGACGCAAAAAACACGTTTTTCAAATCCGATGGAGATGCCAACTGGGTTGGATTGAAGGAAGACACTCATCTGGAAAACTCCCGCACGATCCAAGTGCCGCCGGGAATCAACTGGATTCGTGTTGCCGAGAACCAGGCCTCCGGTTGGGAGTTCAGACTAGCTGAATCTCCAACAGGTGCGTGGCAGGCTGTCCAGCGGGCGGCCGACGCCAGTATGCTGCTGCCGCTTGGGGAAAACACCTCCTCGAAATCCGTCACGGTGGAAATGCGGTATGCCCCGCCACTCAGACGAATCGGGTTCGAAATCTCGGCGGCGGCGCTCCTGCTGACCATTTCGGGCGGCCTCACCGTCCGCAAGCGCGCGGACAAACCGACAACTGATAGAATTCCATGCTGACACTCACTTCCCCAGACCCGGACGCCGCCATCCACCCGCACGCGGAGTCGATGCTGCCGGCGATCGGCGGTTTCCCGCCCTCGGACAGACCGCTGTTCCTGGCGGGTTATCACGAACTCTGCCGGATCGATCTCAACGGACTCAAGGCGCTGGAAATCTGCGGAGGTGCCGGAAAACTCGCCGCGCACCTTGCCGAGGGATTTCCCCGGGCGGAGATCATCGGGCTCGACCTTTATGCCGCCTACGGACCGGAGCTCGAGGAGCGGTTGAGCCGCCTTCCCCACCTTTCGTACGTGGCAGGCGACGCGTTCGACCTTTCCCGATTCGAAGCCGGATCCTTCGATCTGGTCTGGGGTCAGGCCGCGCTTCACCATCTGTCCCACAACGAAACGAAGCTTGCCGCGGAAGTCCTCCGCGTGCTGAAGCCGGGCGGCCGCTTTGTTTTCATCTTCGAGCCGATGGGACACAACCTGCTGGTGGCGGCGATCCGCGCCGTCCGCATGGCGAAGTATGAGCTGGGAGACGAAAGCAACCTGTATCTCTCGCAGTTCGAACGGATGGCGAAGGGTTTCTCCAGTTGCGAGATCCAGATGTTCAATTTCCTCGGCTATCCGATGAAAGCGGCATCCGACCGCTTCAAATCCCTGTCCGCGGCCGTTCGGAAGATGGATGCGTGGCTGTTCCGCAAATTTCCGAAACTCCTGCGCTACGGTGCCAACTGCAACGTGATTTTCACCAAGTGACCGCGATGCGTTGGTACACCTGCACCCCGGTGGCTTTCGGAGGAGGGCCGGATTTTTTCGCGCGTGACAGCGGACTGTTATGCCGCGGTTTCCAAAAGGCGGGGTGCGAATCGCGAGCTGTCATGCCGGGCGAGCGGAGGGCGGAGGACGAACCGGACCTGATCCGGACGGACTACGCCAATCTGGAATCCGCCGGATGGTGGAAGAGCCAGCAGCTCGATGGCGTGGTGCTCTATGCGTGGGGAAGTCCGAAGTTCCGCAAGGTTGCGAAGGCGATCCACGATGCGGGGATTTTCCTCGTCCTCAACCAGGACAATGGCGGGTTGATCAGCCCGCTGGCCGGATTTTCCGGTTGGCTGGAGGAACAGCGGATCCTGTCGGGAAACGTCATTTCCTATCTGAAAAACGTGACCCGCGGACTGACCACCGGTCTGCTGGTGACCGACCTGCTCCGCGCGCGTCACCTGAAGCAGGGTGATGTCATCGCCTGCGTTTCTCCCGCCGCCGCGGTTCACTATCAGAAACTTTGCGGGATTTACGGCGGAAACGAAGTTGCGGGACGGGTGAAGGCTGTCCCCCACCCGGTGGAAACCCGCTTTCACACCAACGGAACTGATGGAGAAAGGGTCCGCAGGATCGCATGTGTGGGCCGATGGCAGGATGAACTCCAGAAACGCTCCAAACTCATGTGCGAGGTGCTAGGGCGGCTTTTGGAAACGGATGCCACCGTCTTGATCGACATCGCGGGTGATCCGAGTGAAGCGCTATCGGCCTGGCACCACTCGCTGCGTCCGGATTTCAAAAGCCGGGTGAATCTTCTCGGCCGGGTGGGCCGCGAACCACTGGCGGAGATGCTGCGCGGGGCACGGATCTTCTACAGTCCGTCAGCCTACGAGAGCTTCGGAATAGCAGCCGGAGAGGCGCTTTGTTCCGGCTGTTCGGTGGTGGCCGGGCGCTCGATTTCCATGGCGAGTTTCGAGTGGTTCGTTTCTGAAAACTCCGGAACACTCGCCACTGCCGATGACGCGGAGGGACACCTCGCGGCGTTGACGGAAGAATTGGAAAACTGGGATCGCGGGCGGAGGAGCGCGCTTTCGATTTCAAACACATGGTGTTCCCGGCTTCATGCGGATAAGGTCGCCACACGGTTGCTTGCGATGCGTTCCTAACCTGTTTCCGGATCCATGGATTTCACCATCATCACCCCGAATCTGAACTACGGGCGGTTTCTCAACGACTGCCTGGCAAGCGTTGCCTGCCAGGCAGGAGTCACCCTCGAACATTTGGTTTTCGATGCGGGATCCATGGACGAAAGTGCCGACGTGGCGGCGAAGTTTCCCCATCTGACGTGGATTCAGGAGCCCGATCGCGGAATGTCCGATGCCATCAACAAGGGCTTCGACCGGGCCACGGGAGATTGGGTGATCTGGCTGAACTCGGACGACCGGTTCAAACCAGGCGCTCTCGCGGAAATGCTGGAGGCATTGAAACGCTCCGACGCCGACATCGTCTATGGCGACTACGATTTCATCACCGAGGACGGAGCCTTGATCCGCCGCATGAAAGTGCCGGGATGGTCCGCGTTCGTTCACATCTACCATCATTGTTACGTGCCATCGACGGCGGCCTTCTATCGGAGGTCCTCGGTGATCTCGGAAGGGCACCGGCTGCGGAGGGATTTCCGCTACGTGATGGACGGCGAGTTCTACGCGCGTCTCGACTCGATCGGTAAAAAGTTCCAGCATGTCCCTGTCTCCATGGCTGATTTCCGGATGCACGGAAACAACGCCTCGCAGCGGCATTTGGAAAAATCGACGGACATGGATGTGATTCTCGCCGCCGAGCACCAGCACGTGGAATCGCGGGCGATCCGCAGGGCCTATGGCGTCACCCATTTCAAGGATCCCTATCTGGTCGGCCTGGTCGATGGCGTACTCTCGGTGACAGCAAGAGTGGTGAAAGCGGTTCTCAAGCTGATCTAGCAGACACCTATGGATTCCGCCCTCAAAATCGCCGCGGTTTTCGCCACGATGAACCGTGCCCGGACCGCGGAGGCATGCGTGACGGCACTCGCAAGGCAAACCCGGCCGCCGGACTGGGTGATGGTGGCGGACAATGTGTCGGACGATGACACGGTGGCGGTGTTGGAAAATCTAGCGGACCTGCCGTTCAAGCTGGTGGTCCACCGGATGCCGGAAAACCAGGGAAACGCCGGCGGCGTCCGGGCCGTGATGGAGCTGGCGTTCGCGGAAGGCGCGGATGCGGTCTGGATTCTCGACGACGATTCATGGCCTCGTGAAAAGGCGATGGAAGCGCTGCTCGAAGGAACGTGGGATCCCCATGTCGTCCGGCATGCACTTCAGGTGGATCCGAAGACCGGACGCTTCACCTGGCCGATTTTGATAGATGATGGGACCGGCGGCTGGCGGCTGGTGTGGGACGACAAGGAATTTCCCGAAGGCCCGCGCGTGAAAAGCCGGATCACCTGGACCGGTGCGCTGCTGCCGCGGGATGTTCGTGACGTGGTGGGACCGGTGAATGGTGATTTGTTCATCCGTGGGGAGGATGAGGAGTATCCGTGGCGCATCGAGAAGGCGGGGTTCTCCCAGGAGGCAATCCGTGGAGCGGTGATGGATCATCCCGGACCGGAGAACCTGGTGCAGTGGCGGTTTCTGGGGAAAAACTTTTTCTTCGAGCGGGGACTGGCGGACTGGAAGCTTTATTACAAGGTCCGCAACATGGTGTGGCTGAAGCGGCGGCAGTCAGGGCCTTTCCGTGCGGTGAGCATGGCACTGGCCTACACGGTTGCCTGCACGCTGTTGGACGGAGCATCGCGCGTTCCGCTTTTGTGCAAGGCGATCGGCCATGGTTGGACCGGCAGACTTGGCAAACTCTAGCAATTTCCATCAATGACGTCCTTTCTCAAATCCCTCGTCCGGCGGTTGTTCTATCGGTCCGCATGGTTCCGGAGTGTGGTCGGATTTTTTTCGGTAATGACCGGGCGCACGGGCGGCATCGGCATGTCCCATCTTCTATCATATCGGGAAAACGACGCGATCGGGCCGTTGCAACGGGACGAGGCGCTCGCCTTGTTCGGGATCATCCGGACGCTCAGACCGAGAGTGGTGGTGGAGTTCGGTTTTTTCCACGGCCACAGCGCGTTCAATTTCCTCAGGGCGATGTCCGAGGACGCCCGCCTTTTCAGCTACGACATCGATGCCGATTCGATCAAACGGGCCGCCATCGAATTCAACTTCGACAAGCGGTTCACTTTTATCGGCAAATCCCAGACCGAGTTCGATCCGGCGGACATCGGCAACCGGCAAATCGATTTTGTCTTCTTCGACGCGGCCCATGAACTGGAGCTCAACACGGAGACGTTCGGCAGGATCGCCGGCAATCTGTCACCTGAAGCAACGATCGCCGTCCACGACACAGGGCTCTGGCATCGCAAGGATTTTGCGGCGATCCACCAGACGTTCGCCAGTGAAATGCCCGGCATTTGGGAATCAGCGGATCTTTACGCCCATCAACCCGGTGAGCGGGATTTCATCGACTGGATAGTCAGCGAGCATCCGGCCTTCACCGCGGTTCATTTTCATTCCACCGAGACACTGCGGCACGGGTTCACCCTGCTGCAGCGGAGACGGCCGCTCGGTTCAAAATTCAAGCGGTGAGGCCAGCCGCGGCGATCCGGTTTTCCTGAGGCGGCGATAGAGCAGCACGGCCAGAGCGATACCGATAGAGTCGTTGAGCAGATCGAAAACATCCTGTAGGTCAAAGCCATAGCCGAACATGACCTGCGCGGTCTCGATCGCCACCGATACGAGTGCCATCAACGGTATCATCCGCTTCCAGCCGATCAGACAGGACACCACGAGTGCCGGAACAAACAGCAGCAATGAGTGGAGGAACGGCCTGGCCAGGTCAGCCAGGTGTTTGATGCGCAGGGTGAGGTCGCCCTTGTCGGGAATTTTTCCAACAGACTCCAGTTTGGGAGCGGGATGATCTCCGGTTTCCGGATGGACTGGCGGCATCTGGAGGTTTTGGATTTCGGGACCCATTTGAAACTCCCCGCCGAGCGGATGGAGAATATTCCAAGGTCCCGGCACCACGAAATAGATCACCATCAGAAGCGAAACCACTCCGGCCAGAATCGGACGCACAAACCGGTGCTTTCCAAGCGGCCCGATGCAGGCGGCCACCCACGCAATCCAGAATGCCGCGAGAATCCAACGCCCGATTTTCCAAACCGCCCGTTCCCGCAAGACAGTGACTTCGAATATTGAGAGCGTCAGATCCCCGGCAATGCCCAGGTTTTCGATCCGAAGCACCGGAGTGGCTGGAGCGGCTTCAGGTCTCAGGACACACGCGACCACGCCGCTGGCATCATCGTGCCGGATCGATGTGAAGGCATCATTTTCCCATGTGAGCCCGCTTTTTCCGGAATGCCATTCGATGATGCAGCGGCCATCCGCCCATTTTTCCTTTCCCGGTTCCAATTGCCCCGCAGATATCTGATAGCGAAGGTGCAGGGCGGAAACCGGGCTGATACCCGGAAATTCAAGGCGCGTCACGACCGGTGATTCCGGCTGATCCACCCGCAAGGTGATCGCCGGATTTTTTTCGCCACCGGACCATTTGACGCCCGGAGCCGGAACCGACTGCGGGCGGAGATCGGTGAGGCGGTAGGTTGGAAACTCCGGCGAACGCTCGAAGTGGTATTGCCACGCGAAAAACAGCGCCAGCGAGAGAGTGAAAAACATTCCCGTCAGGATGATTCGGCGCATTCGAGTGGAAAAACAGCACGCACCCTGCCGCTTTCCAATCTAATTCCCGGGCTTACAGTGATTTGTGACAAATCCCCGGCAGAAAGACCAAATCGGCGCTACCCTGCAAATCTGCGGTTGCAGCGCCCGGGATTCTGGTAATCCTAAGCCCGCTGCGGGATTGCCTCCTTCCCGCCAAACGCCCTGACACCCGATGGCAATCAGCCGCAAAGATTCATTCACCATCCAAGTGCTCCAGCTCTCGGATGCGCTTCTGGTTTGGGCTGCGTTTTTGATCGGCGGCACTCTGCGCAACAGCCTGGTGGGCGCGGCCGAGGAGGAAACCCTGGCGGCCATGAATTGGGTGCTTTACATCGCGGTGCCGTTCACCCCGCTGGCTCTGGAGCGTTTCGGATTTTACGAGCACCTCAGGCACAAGTCCGCCGGATCGGCGGTGTGGCAGTTGCTGCGGGCCTTGGTGGCGATCATCCTTTTCATCGGTGTGTTCGCGGTTTTCGCCAAGCAGATGGACGCCAGACGCCTTTCACTGGGGATGGGCCTGATTTTCGTATTCATTCTCCTGCTGGTGCGGGATCGCCTGACGCAACGCTGGCTCAAACGACGGACAGAAAGTGATGCGACCAAAGAACGGGTGATCATCGCGGGCTCGGACGGAGAAATGGACGAGCTGCTCGCGGATCTGGACCCTGAAATCACCTCCGGCTGGAAGATCGTGGACCACTTCGATCTGGGAAAACGCGAGGTGACCGAGCTTTTCGCGCTGCTGAAGGACCAATCCGTCAGCCGGGTCCTGTTCTCGGCGAAAAACACGGAGTTCCAGAAAGTGGCGCAAGCCGTGGAAGCTTGCGAGCTGCAGGGTGTGGAGGCATGGATTTCAGCCTCGTTCATCCGCTCACAGATCGCGCGGCCGGTCTTCGACGCGGTCGGCAACAAACCGATGCTCGTCCTCCGCTCGACCCCCGAGCTGTCGTGGGAGCTGCTTTGCAAGGAGGTTTTTGATCGAGCGGGAGCCGGGCTGGCTATCCTGATCACGCTGCCGCTCTGGATTTTTGCCGCAGCGGGGATTCTCATCAAAAGCCCCGGAGCGCCGGTGTTTTTCTCACAAATGCGTGCGGGCCGGTATGGACAGCCATTCCGCATGTGGAAATTCCGGACCATGGTGGCCAATGCCGAGGAGCTGTTGGACAAGATCAAGGAGCAGCACGGCAATCAGATGGAAGGGCCTGTTTTCAAATTGGACAATGATCCGCGCGTCTTCCGCTTCGGCTCGATGCTGCGGAAATACAGCATCGACGAGCTGCCCCAGTTGATCAACGTGGTCATGGGAGAAATGAGTCTGGTGGGCCCGCGGCCGCTGCCGATTTACGAGGTGGAGGCATTTTACGAATTCTCCCACCGCCGCCGTTTGAGCGTGAAACCGGGCATCACTTGCGAATGGCAGGCCGGTGGACGCAATCACATCACGAGCTTCGAGGAATGGGTGGCAATGGATCTCCGCTACATCGACAATTGGTCGCTTTGGCTGGATTTCCAAATCCTCCTCAAAACCATCCCCGCCGTTTTGTTCGGAAAAGGCGCGAAGTAGCCGACTGACCTGGCTTTCCCGATCATGCCCGTCGTTTCATCCATTTTTCTGGTGCTCGCCCTGGTCATGGCCGTGGTCATCGGCCCACAGACCCGGTCATGGACATGGGGACCGGCGATGCTCTCGCTCGGCTTTGCGGTTCTGGCAGGTTTGCCGGCATTCTGGAAACGCGGGAAATCGCCGTCGGATTTCGGACTGATCGCCTTCGGCACTCTGGTCGCCGGTTGGTTTGGCTGGCGGGCATGGATCTCCCCCGTCGCAGAGCTGGGACAAGCGGATCTGCTGCTCGTCTGCGGAACCGTCGGGACGTTCATCAGCATCCGGGCGATCGCCGGAAACGCGCTGGCGGAGCGGGTTCTGATTTGGGGAATCACCCTGCTGCTGCTGGCCAACGTTTTGGCCGCAGGCAAGCAGATCGTGGACCCCGACTTCACGCCGGTATTCCGTGAGCGCTCCGCTCCCGGAATGATCACCGGTTTTTTCGCCCACTACAACGAAGCGGCCAACTATTTCATCGCCTCGTCCATGCTGGTGGGTGCTGCGGCTTTATTCGGCCGACACGCCTTGGCCACGCGTATTTTCTGGATCCTGATCGCCATCGGTGGACTCGCCTGCGTTTGGTTCACCCGCTCGCGCGGAGGAATTTTCGGCGCGGCTCTGGCGTGCGGGGTATTCGCCGCAGTCAGCCTGATGATCGGAAAAAGACGGGGTGCAAGCTGGTTCGGACCGGTGTTGATCGCCATCCCGCTGATCGGTATTTTGATCGGAGGATTTCTTTGGATGGGCTGGCATGACGCACAGGCTGCCCGCCAGTCATCCGCCCTGGGCATTCAGGGAGTGTTCGACAACTCCAGCCGGCTTTTCCTTCTGGGAGTCGCGCTTTCCTCCATCAATCTCCACCCGATGATCGGCGGTGGGAGCCGGAGCTTCAGTTGGGAATGCTTCCGGTTCTTCGATGCGAAAGCCCAGGGCGACATCCTCACCCACAAGCCTGAACAGGTTCACAATGAACTGGTTCAAGCCGCCACCGATTACGGGCTCATCGGCGCGGGACTGATGATCGGCCTGCTCGGCACCCTTTTGGTGATGGCCGTTTTCCATGTCATTTTCGAGGAGAGCAACCAGGAAACCTCCGGCTCAAAGGACGCCTGGCGGCTCGGAGCATTGGCAGCTCTGACCGGGATGCTGGTGCAATCGTGCTTCAGCTTTGTTTTCCACCTGATGCCGGGGGTGATCCTCTTGGGAATTTGTTTCGGACAGATGTCATCCCCGTCACATGCGCGGGAGGCACACCCGAAGATGATCGGCTCGCGAATCCTGCTCACTCTATCAGCGATCGCCTGCTGTGCCTTCCTCCTGTCGTTTGGCTGGCGGGGAACCAGCGTGACAAGATCCCTGTGGCCCGTCTATTTCGACAAAAACCCGCTCACATCACCCGAAGCGAAAATCGACGCACTCACCGAAGCAATCCAAGTCTGGCCGCAGTCCGGATTCCATCAGGACCGGGCGGTGAACTACCAGAAACTTGCCAGGGAAAGCGAGGAGAAGGTCTATCAAGAATCGCTGGCGGCAGCCATCGCCGACTACCGGCAGGCGGCCGAACTGCATCCCTACGAACCGGGAATCGCAGTCAACCAGGCAAATCTGCTCAGCGAGTTGCAGCGCGATTCCGAGGCGGAGGAAGCATATGCCACCAGTGTCCGCTTGCAGGGAGGAATGGAACCCGGCTTCAGGGCACATTATTCGCTCGCCATCCATTTCCTCCGAAAAGGACTCCGGCAGTTCAGTCCTGAAAACCCGGAAAAAGCCCTCGATTCACTGGAACTCGCCTCAGAACACATCGAGACAGCGGTGAAACAGATGCAACGGCTGATCCCGGACGTGCTTGATGCCAGGCTTTCCATCCACGAAAGCCTTGGTGCCGCGCGCGAGGCAGCAGGTGACACGGATGGTGCATTGGAATGCTACCACTTTGCGGGCACCCTCGAGAACGGCAACCGCGCGCATTATCGCTCCGGTATCCTGATCGGTAAAATGGCGGCAGAGGCATGGGCTGCTAGACGCCCGTCAGAGGCACTCGGGCTTTTCATCAAGGCACGCGCAGAGATTGGAACAGCAAGCCAACTGCCGCAAGGTGTCGCGCTCAGCCAGCGGATGGAATACATGGCCTATTTGGATCAGACCATCGCCTTCCTCAAAGGGGCGAAAATCGTCCCGTCTCCCCCGGAGTAGCCCTCAATCAGACTTAACCTGTCGCCAGTCGATCTGCCGCTCGGAAAAATCCGCGAGGAATCTCTTCAGCTTCGAATCCGCTTCCTCTTCGGTCACTTCCTTTTCGATCCACGGCAGCTTGCCATACCACATCGAGACTGTAACGTAGGCCCAGCGCTGGTCCATTCCACGCACCAGTCTGTCCTTCATGTCAATGAATGTGCGGGCCAGGTGGTCGTTGGTGACATGGTCGTGCCCGACGAAAAAGTAGTAGGTCACGCAGTTGAATTTCAAATACTCCTTGCGCTCCTCGGTGGTCGGAATGTTCTGGATTGAGAGCAGCCGCTTCGCCTCAAACTGGCGACCGTTGTCCAGCTTCAGGATCTGGCTGGACGACGAGATGATGTTGTGGCCCTGGGACGGCATGCAACGTTCGGGCCGGTGGATCGAGTTGTTGATGTCAGCTCCTGATAGAACGATGGAGAGATCCACCTGATCGGGAACCAGATATCCGTCCAAAGTCATCTCACCCGGACGGGCGGTCAGACAGCGGGCCTTGGAAAATTTCGTATCCTTCGAAAGCGTCCCGATCTCCGCCTCGGTAGCCGGTTTTTTGTCCAGCGACCACTTTCCCAATGAATCCGGCAATTCCATTTTCACCGCCGACTCCGCCACCTTGCCAACGCTCGGCAGGAAATAGATCCCGCTCAGGGACCCGGTGAGAAAAATCGGCAATGCCAGTACTTTGAGGTTCATAGTCCGGTAACAAAGGATTTGGATTCATCCGAATGGCTCACCACCACGCGCCTCAACGTCCGTTGTCTGCCCTTTTTCCAAGGCAGACCGCCTTCGAGGATCGAGTGAATCACCAGCAGCAGCATCAGCGAAAACGGATAGAAAAGCAACAGGCCGGACCAGTCGTGCCAGGTTCCGGCCGCCCATTTCGCATCCCCATACTCGGCGATGACAAAAATGGAAATCACCCGCAGCGCGTTCCCGAGAACCGCCAGCGGAAACGCACAGAAGAACAGCAGCACCCGTTTCCACATCGCCATCTTCGCGATGTAGGCCCAGGTGGCGGAAATCATCAGCAGTGCCATCAGCGAGCGGATTCCGCTGCACCCCTTGGCAATGTCCAGCGGTTTCCAATCCCCCTTGATCGGCAGCACGGTGGTCCCCTCCACATAAGTCTGCACGCCGCACAGGGCCGAACCGTGATGCGCGAGCGAGGTCGCTAACAACTGAAGGTGCGTGGTCGCCTGCTGGAACGACGGCAGCGGAATCGCCAGCCAGAAGAAAAACAGTGGAAAGATGAGCAACCGTGCCAGCCGCCAGCCCCAGAGGTAGAACGCCGATCCCCACAGGACGAAAGGCAGCCCGGCCATCGCGATCCGCGGCTGGAGGGTGCGGTAGGAGGCGATGTAAAACAAGATTCCAATGAAGACAGGCAGCAGTCCCCACATGTTCCCCTCCCCCGCCGCTGCCTTCAGATCCTTGAATTTGTAGATGATCAGCCCCGCGATGACGAAAGGGAAAAGCACCCCGTGCTCATAGTCCAGGTCCTCGTTCCATGCGCTCATGATCCACCCGAATGCGGAAAAATCGCGGCCTGCTCCGAACCTTAGCTGAACCCCGTAGAACCAGACCACCGCCGCGGTGGAAAGCACGATGGAAACCCACAGCAGAACATTCGCGGCCGGGCCGTCGGATGTCTGACGCCCGCTGGCTGCGGGCTCGGGTGGGTTTGATGGCATCAGCAGCAATAGGTTAGACGAATTACGAGCAAAGTATTGCCGACGCTGCATCCGCTGTCAACAATCCGCCCGCCTGCTCTCTTATCGCTCCTTTTGCCCATGAAAATCATCAGTGGAACTGCTCACCGCGCGCTTGCCGAGCGCATCGCAGAATGCGTCGGACAACCGCTTGCCGACGTCCATGTCTCCGCATTTCCCGACGGGGAAACCGAAGTGAAAATCAATGAAAACGTCCGCGGTGCCGACGTTTTCATCATCCAGCCGAGCTGCCCGCCGACGAATCACAACCTCATGGAACTGCTGATCATGGTGGACGCCGCCCGCCGCGCCAGCGCCGAGCGGATCACCGCCGTGATGCCGTTTTTCGGTTACGCCCGCCAGGATCGGAAAGACCAGCCGCGCGTGCCGATCACCGCGAAACTCGTCGCCAACCTGCTCACCTCCGCCGGCGTCAACCGGGTCCTCACGATGGACCTCCACGCCCCGCAGATCCAAGGCTTCTTCGACATTCCAGTGGATCATCTCTACGCGAAATCCGTGCTCATCAACTACCTCCGCCAGCGCCATCCGGACACTTCCAACCTCACCGTCGTCTCACCCGACGTCGGCGGCGTGAAAATGGCCCGCGCCTACGCCGACGCGCTGGGTGCCGAGCTCGCCATCGTGGCAAAACACCGCGTCAGCGCCACCCGCGTCGAGGCGATGAACGTGATCGGCGAGGTCGAGGGCCGCGATGTCCTGCTCGTCGATGACATGACGGAAACCGCCGGCACCCTCACCGCCGCGGCCGATATTCTCCACAAACACGGCGCAAAACGCATTTACGCGGGAGTTTCCCACGCGATCCTCGGCGAGCTCGCCCACCAGCGCATCCGGGATTCAGCGATCGAGGAAGTCATCACCACCGATTCCGTGCCCCAGGCCGCCGGGCCGAAAGTCCAGGTCGTCGGAATCGCGCCGTTGCTCGCCGAAGCCATCAGCCGGATCAACGGCGGCCAGTCGATCACCTCGCTTTTCTCCGTTTGAGCGCCCCGCAGCGTTTCTCGAACAAGTTTTTGACAAGCGCCGGTCCGGCAGCTACACACGCCGCCCCGTACTGGGTGCAGTAATCCCCGGCGGCACATCAACACAAACGACACATCGTCATGGCTAAGAAGACATCTCTCAAAGCAGCTCTGCGCAACCGCACCGGTTCCGGCCGCCTCAACCAAATGCGCCGCGAAGGCTGGGTTCCCTCCGTAATCTACGGAAAAGGCACCGAAAACCTGAACCTCAAGGTCGACGCGAAGACCTTCGCCGACGTTCTCTCCCACAGCAGCTCGGAAAACATCATCGTCAACCTCGACATCGAAGGCCAAAGCACCCGTCTCGCCTTCCTTCAATCGATCCAGCACGATCCACTTTCCGGCAAGGTCCTCCACGCCGATTTCCGTTCCATCGACGAAAACACTGCCATCACCGCCCACATCCCGACTCACCTCAACGGTGAATCCGCAGGTGTCAAAGCCGGCGGCCTCGTCGAACAATACGTCCACGCCATCGAAATCACCTGTCTTCCGAACGACCTTCCGGAAACCCTCGAAGTGGACATCAGCCACCTTCAGGTCGGCGACTCCCTTCACATCGGCGACATCACCTACCCAGCCGGCGTCAAGGCCACCCACGCTGCGGACGTCGTCGTCGCCCACATCGGCAAACCAAGCGCCGCCGTGTCCGAAGAAGCTGCTGCGGTTCCAGCCAAGTAAGCCTCTCCGTTTTTTCAAAAACGCCCGGTCTGCTCACGCGGCCCGGGCGTTTTTTGATCGAAGATCAGGTTGATGGTCGATAGTTGATGGATAATCGCGAAGAATTTCGCCTCTTCCTCTTCCTATCAACCATCAACTCCAAACCATCAACTTTCTTCATGTCCTTCACCCTCATCGTTGGCCTCGGAAATCCCGGCAAGCAATACGAGGAAACCCGCCACAATGTCGGTTTCATGGTGCTGGACCGCCTTGCCGCCGCCTCGGGAGCCGCTTTCCAGACCGCGCCGAAATGGCAGAGCCACCTCGCAAAACTCCCCGGCACCGGCACCATCCTGCTCAAGCCCCAGACCTTCATGAACTTGAGCGGACGGGCCATCCAGCAAATCCTCTCGTTTCACAAATGGACGCCGGAGCAGATGCTCGTCATTTACGATGACGTCGCCCTCCCCCTCGGCACCCTCCGCTTCCGCGAAAAAGGCTCCGCCGGCGGCCACAACGGAATCAAGTCCATCCTCCAGCACCTCGGCAACGACGCCTTCCCACGCCTGAAAATCGGCATCGGCGGCAGCCAGCCCGGCGAAATGGTCGGCCACGTCCTCGGGAAGTTTTCCCCCGACGAGCGGCCGCTTCTCGAAAACACGCTTGCCACGGCTCTCGAAGCTGTGCAGCTTGCGCGTTCCCAAGGCATCGCCACCGCGGCGAACCGCTATCACACTCGTACCAATCCAATTCCATCTCAATCCGATGAGTCGCAAATACCAAGGCCTGATCGTCCTTAACACCAAATCCCTCGAAGGCACCGTTGATGAACTCGTCAACACCATCTCCAAGGACTTCGAAGCAGAAGGCGCGAAAATCGACAAGGTCGCCCAACTCGGCCGCCGCCAGTTCGCCTACGAATCCCGCCACCTTGAAGCCGGCCACTACGTCAACTACACCTTCAACGGTGCCGCCGACGTCATCAAGAAGATCCAGGCCCGCCTCAAGCTCAACACCCACGTGCACCTTCAGCACTTCTCCCGCCTCGCCTGACGTGACACAGGCTTTCCTGCCTGTTCTTCCGGCGTGACACAGACATTCCTGTCTGTTCTTCTCCCGTCCTCCAATCTCCTCATCCCATGGCCAATCTCAACAAAGTCATGCTCATCGGCAATCTCACCCGGGATCCCGAACTGCGCCACACCCCGAAAGGCACCGCCGTGGCCGAACTCGGCCTCGCCATCAACCGCGTGTGGATGGATGAGCAAAAAGGCAAACAGGAGGAAACCACCTTCGTCGACGTCACCCTCTGGGGACGCCAGGCCGAACTCGCCCAACAGTATCTCACCAAAGGCCGCCCGGTTTACATCGAAGGCCGCCTGAATCTGGATACCTGGGACGACAAGACGACCGGTCAGAAGCGCAGCAAACTCAAGGTCATCGGTGAAAACCTCCAATTCCTCTCCAGCGGCCAAGGTGCCCAGGGCGGCGGTGGTGGAAATCCCCAAGGCGGTGGCGGCTATCAAGCCTCCCGCGCCCCCGAACAACGCTCCGGCCCGCCGCAAGGCGCCTCCGCCGCACGCGTCGATGACTTCCAGGAAGACGACGACATCCCGTTCTGATTTCCTGATCGGAAAAAATCTTCAAAGCGAGGCCGCGCAAGCAGCCTCGCTTTTTTCGTGATACAGACATTCCTGTCTGTTCTTTCACAAGCACCCCAAGGAGAAGGGGTTTGAAACCCCTTTCACCACCCCAGCCTTTTCCCAATCTTCGCCAAGGGGTTGCAAACCCCTTCTCCCCATTCTTCGCTCAATCCAGGAACTTCCCGGGATTCAAAATCCCGTTAGGATCAAGCGCGTTTTTCACCGTCCGATGCGTGTCGAATGAAACCTCGCCAAGCGCCTGATGGATCCAGCGCTTTTTCGCGAGACCTACCCCATGCTCTCCAGTGATCGCTCCGCCTTGTTTGAGCACCCAGGTGAAAAGCAGATCGAGCGCCGCATCGGCACGGTCGCGGGTTTCTGGATCATTGTAGTCCTTCACCATCAGATTGGTGTGGATGTTCCCATCTCCGGCATGGCCGAAGCAGGCAATCGGGATCCCAGTCTCCGCCTCGAGCTGACGGGCGAAGGTGACCAGCTCGACGAGCTTCGAGCGCGGGACGACGATGTCCTCGTTCAATTTCGTCAGGCCCGTGTCGCGCAACGAATAGGAAAACTCGCGGCGCAGTTTCCAGATGCGTTCGCAGGTCGCTTCGTCCGGCGCGCGCTCGATGAAAGAGGCACCCAGCGAATCGAGCAGTTGATAGAGTTCCTCCAGCTCCGAGGTAACGGCAGCGGGACGACCGTCGATCTCGACGATGAGGTGGGCGTTGCCGGGAGGAAACACTTCGGCGCCGAGACGTTTACGTGCGGCTTCCAGCGTGAAGGCATCCGTGATTTCCAAAGCAGACGGAAGATGTCCCGCATTAAGGATCGCCTGCACGGCGGCAGCGGCTAGCGCGTAGTCCGGGAAGATCGCTGCGAGCATGCCACGGCTGGCAGGCTTCGGGATCAGGCGCAGCGTCGCTTCGGTGACCACGCCTAACATCCCCTCAGATCCCGTGAAGAGCCCGATCAGATCAAAGCCCGTCTTGTTCTTGTGCAGCCGTCCGCCGGCGCGGAGGATTTTCCCATCCGCCAGCACCACCTCCAGCCCGAGCACATAACTGCGGGTGACGCCGTATTTCAAACAACGCGGACCGCCGGCATTGGTGGCGATGTTTCCTCCTAACGAACATTCCTTGAGCGACGCCGGATCCGGCGGATATTCCCAGCCGACTTCGTGCACCGCGTCCTGCAAGGTCCGCGTGATCACACCAGGCTGCACGATTGCCACACCGTCCTCCGGATGAATGCCAAGAATCTTGTTCATCCGCGCGGTGGAAAGCACGATGCCGCCGAAAATCGGCACCGCCCCGCCGACATAGCCGACACCCGCGCCGCGGGTGGTCACCGGGATTTTCCGCTCGTTGGCAAAGGCCAGCACCGCTGAAACATCCGCCGTGCTCTCCGCGAAAACCACCACATCCGGCGGATGACTGGCGGACCACTTGTCGGTAGAGTGCTCGGCAATACTTGCAGCAGCCGTGGTGACTTTTTCCCCGCCAAGCAGCGAGATGAGCGGAGCGAGCCAGTCGTGGGATGAAGGATTCATGAGAGCTGCCCCGAGGGTCGGGGCGCGCCCATGATCCGTCAATTCACATCCTGCTGAAACTCACGCGTAGATCTTCTTATAATACTCGTCCGCCATCCGGCCGGAGTCGAAGTAGGGCACCACGTCGTTCATCGAGTTGAGCACGGTTTTGAACCACTTGTCGGTCGAATGCTCGACCATGCTTGCAGCGGCGCGGGTTTCCGGGCTTCCAACTGTTGGGTTTTCAACTTGACCTGCCGTGCCAGGCTATCAGCCTCCCGAAATGGTGATTTCCCCCCTTTCGGTGCGCCCGGTTTGTTGCATTTTGGCGCTGGCTGCGCTTTCGTCATGCAACCGCCCGAAGTCGGAGGGATCGGCGCCAGCGGCAGCTGCAGCGCCTGAAGCGTCGGCCGCGCTGGTGGCCACCGGACCCGCGCCGTTGCCGGCGGCGACGCTGGCGGAGATCGGAAAATCGATCGCGCTGATCCAGATCCCCGGTTCGAATGACGTCCCAGGCGTGTTGCTGGCGGGCGGGCCGGCGTCGAGAGGCCGCCATTCCTATCTGATTCTGGGCGCGGTGCCTGCGAATCTCGAACAGGCGGTGGTTGCCTACGCCTCGGACACAGGCGTCCAAACTTGGTCGGCGAAAAGACGCGCCACGCTGCCATCGGGCGTGGCGATTTTCGGATTCACCAGCAAATCCGCACTATCGGTCCATGAACCGTCGCCTGCGGTGGCGGGCGAAACCTTCCACGGGCTGCAACTGCGCGGCGAAGGCAGCCTGCCGGACACCGAACAAGCGTCCCTCACCACCGAACTCGAAAGCCTGAGTGCCCAAGTCAAAACCAGCCAGGAGGCGCTCAACGAGGCACGCCGGATGCAGATGGCACCCAACATGATGGGCGGCAACCCGCAGCGCGGCCGGCCGGACCTCGCCGCGATGGAGGCAAGGCGCGCCGCGATCGAAGCAGAGCGTACCAGCCAGCGGGACGAGGCGAGGGCGACGGGCGCACTGGCAGCGCGGCAGGCGGAACTCAGTGCGCGGTTGAAATTCCCGGTGCTCAGCGTGACGCCAGTGGAAGTCGCGACCGGCGTCACCATCGAGGCTCTCGAGCAGAAGGCCGGCTACCTGAATCATGCCCTGCTCGCGACCTCTGCGGGCAAGGTCCGGGCGATCCGCCGTCAGCAGCAATGGCTCAATGTGGACGACCTGATTGCCTCGGTCCCGCACGATGTCCAACAGGTGAAGCTGAGTGTTTCCGGCAACCGCAGCAGTGCGCGGGTGACGTGCGAAATCACGCCGGCCATCTTCGACGGCCAGACCGGCTACTCACTGGTCGCGGCCACCACCTTCGCACTCGAAACCCAAGGCAGCGGGACACTCGAACAACGGCTGGCGGGCGTCACACCGGTGCCATTCCAAGGCCGCGGTGCGATCCAGACCGCGCAAACGGAAGCCGCATGGAATGCCAACAAAACCACCTTGTGGATCAAGGTGTTCAGCGACCAGGAACCGGACAAACCGGTCATCGATGAGGCGATCCTGCTCGATTATCCGGAATCGTTTTCAGCCCGCTGGGCGAAACCACCGTCGCCATTGATCGTCAAACCCACGCCAACGCCCGACTCGCCAGCCGATCTGGTGCGTGGATCACAGGTTCTCGATGCCAAGGGTGAAATCCGCGACCTCGTCGCTGCCGGCGACGGCTCGGTGGTGGTGGTCCGCACCGCCGCCGCACCGTTCTGGGCGGCGCTCGATTTGAAATCCGGCGAGTGGCTCAAAGTCCCGTGGACCGCCACCGAGGACACGCTGGTCGCCGCCCAAGCGGGAAAAATCTATCTGATCGACCGTCGGACGCACATCGTCGACATCCGCGAGCTGGCCGACGGCAAACGCGTGGGGATGCAACTGCTGCCAGTCGACGGCATGGTGACGGCGGTGGCCGCGCCGCTGTCGGCAACCGACCGGCCGCTGCTGGTCGCGACGGACAAGGAACTCGTTTTCATCGATCCGACGGCATTCGAGCGTGTCCCGAGCGGGCTAAATGCGGAATCGATCTTCGCCGGTGCGGACGCGCGCAACTATCACTATGAGCCGCTGGTGCCCGCGTCGATCTGTCTGCGTGCGTCGCAGGACGGTTCAACTTACACGATTTCCGGCACCGCCGCGCGCAACCCGGGCCGCGGTGTCGCCACGCTGCGGGTGACGCTCGATCCCACCGCCATGGTCGCCGCTGTGAACAGCGAGCAAAGAATACTCCCGACGCGCGGCCGCAACCTCGGCAGGAACCTCCCCGATCACGCCGGCAGCGGGCTTTTCCTAACTGCATCAGGAAACGGCGGCAATTTTCCCAATGCTCCCGGCAAGATCAGCATCGGCGACGAGTCATCATCCGAGCTCGCGGTGCTCAACAACCCGCCGCTGATCCCGCCGCGCCCCGACCGACCGGGCGACGTCCTGCCGCCGGACCGCGGCGCGTATTTCGACTCGGCGGCTGGCGTGATCCTGTTTCCCGACGGCGCAAACCTGCATCTCGTGCGACTGAATTTCACCGCCCCGGCCGCCAGCCCGCCCGAGTACGTGTTCGCCGGCGAGGTGGTGGAAATCCCGTTGCCGCCCGGCTCCGGCCACCAGTTCACTTCGAGCATCGGCGGTGCGACGGAAATCAGTGCGGAATCGGCCCGCTGGACAGTGCCGGAAAATGCCAGTAGCAACAGCGCGCGCCTGCGTCTCGATTGGACCGGCGAGCTCGGTTCACGGATCGGCAAGGACTATCAGGTGCAGGTGATGAAAAAAGAGGCACCGTGGGTTGCGGAATCGTCAGACGGCAGTCGCCAGCTCGTCCTGCACCGGCGGCTGGTGCTGCCGCAGATCCGGAGCGGTTCACCGAAGTTTGCCGGCTCCGGCCATGTCCTGCTGATGGACGACAGCGACTGCGGCGCGTGGAATCTGGTCACCGGCGAAAAGCTCTTCAGCCGCGACGACTTCCGCGGCAAGCTGATGGGCGATGCCGACCGGATCTATCTGCGTGACGGCGGCGGCAAGCTGACGTCCTACGACATCGCCACCGGCAGGC
>JBDSNC010000236.1:0-31020 GCA_039915545.1 Luteolibacter sp. | reverse complement strand
TCGCCCGCCGAAGGGCAAGAGGCTACCGCACGTTCCGCAACTTCCAAGCCATGGCATACTGGATAGCGGGTGGTCTAACCATCGAATTTCGACCCATATCAACCCACTAAAAGTTCAGGAGCGCCATTCAATTTGAGGGCTTAGCGCCATCGGATGGCGTGGCATCTTGTTGCCATTGGTTCTGTTTCTGTTCACGCTCAACACCCGAAATTCCATCACCGATCTTAAACGTCTTCTTGAAAATCGTCTTGGTGTTGCGCGTTTTTCCTTCCTGCACCTCATCCAAAATTTCAATAGTGTATTCCGCATTTGGGCGGAGATAGTGAATCCAGCTTTCGAGCCCACCGGAACGTTTACGAGGAAGCGACCGAATTTGGAAAAATGACTTTGCGCTCCCTTGATAATTCGCCGAAAGAAACATCATACCTTTTGGGTGCGCCTTAAGCGCAGCAGCGATACCTGAGGGCAGGTTAACCGCTCGATTCCGTGGTGCGTAAAGAAATATAGTCACCGATGCGTCCTCCTCAATTTCAACATGAGATTCCATCAGGAGCTCGGTGCATCCAATGGAATTCCCGTCTGCGTCTAGCGCAACACGATACATGCCTGGCTTGACGTCGTCATAAACGTATTTGATAATCTGACCTTCTTGGAGCATCTCTACCTTTGGCTCTATTTCAAAACTGCCATCCGCGAAGGACTCAACAAATGGGTCGCCAATTCCAAAGCCATTTGAATCTTTATCACATGGCATTAAAACAATTAGCTCGCCTGCTGAAACGCTTCCGATTGTTAAGATTAAAGTTGCTATAGATTTCATGGATTTTTTGAGCATTGGGGCAACGACTGTGGTTTGGGGTTGTAGCGGTCAAATCGGCTGGAACTGGGGGCAGGCTGGGTGTTGGGTGGACGCCTTATTGTTCCGCCTTCGGTTTGCAAGCAGCAATCGCATCAGCCAGCTTGCTCGCAAAGGAGGGGTCATCATCAAGAGTAAGAATCTCAGCAAACTGGTTCAAACGGTGAAGCAGACGTGAGTCTCGAGTCATCTCCGCTGCTTCAATACTCAAGATGCTAACATTATCGTTTTTCCATTCGTTTATCAATTCCGGAATAATCGCAGGATCCCCACGCTTCGCTAGCCCAACGAGCGCTTCACCTCGAATCTCGTGGTCGGAATCACTCAATGCCTGTCGCAAAGCATCTCGGATGGCAGGATTGTCCGTATCGATCTGCGTTCCCAATCCGAACACCGACCAATTCCGGACATCACGGTCGTCATCCGCCGCGAGCTTGATCAACCCTGCAATGGCACGGGAGTCATCGAGACCAAGCAGACCAAATGCGACACCGTATCGAACCAACGGATCAGGATGCTCGATGTGCCGGATAAGTGCGGGAATCGCTGAATCTGCTGTCCGATGGCCAAGCCCAACCGCAGCACAATAGACGACATAGACATCTGAGTCGTCGAGCAGGCGGGTGAGAATCTCAATGCTCTCATCCCTGAAGGTCTGGTCACCCCAACCTAATTGGGCCAAGATATCCGCTCCCGTCGCGCGATCACCTGGATCGTCACTGGAACAATATTCCTGGCCGAGGCGAAATTCCTCCTCTCCTCCTCGATAGGAAATTAATGCAAGGCTGGCCTCGTGTTCGTCTTCGTGGATGACTTCACGATACTTCCGAGCGACATCGCTGCTTGGTGTGTTGTCGCTCTCATAGCGCTCATTATACCGCGTCTTCATTTCTTGCATAACGTTTGAATGGTGGAAACGGCGAGATCAAGGGCCGATTCAATCAGGGACGTTATCGCAGATTACATTCCAAGAATTATTCGGCCGTCTTGGTATATGTTCGGCCAAATGTTTGAAGAACTGGCTGCCGCCCTTAAATCGATACTGGAATGTGAGGGCTTTTCCTGTGATTGTCTGGCAAGAGGCGTAATCGGAGTGTCCCATTTTCACAACGCGGATCAGGTCGGATTCTTCAATATCAAATGAGTGCCCGAGTAAGAATACTGGAGATTCATATATAATGCGTGACTCTCGCACGATCCACCTCAATGGACGCTCGCAGCGAAGCAGAGCCAGATTATACCCTAAAGCCATTAGGAAGGGTGTTCCGATGCAAGAATAGATTACCCAATGGGGAAACGGCATCGGTGAAGCTAGCAGGAAGAAATGAACCCCGATCAGAAATCCGGGAATAAATACTGCCAAAAAGATTAGCATTCGTCGTCCGGATGTCCTTACGTCATGTTCAGCGTAGAATGGAGGCATTTGAGTCGAACAGGGTATTCTGTCTGCCCTCGACGATATCTCGCCGGCTTCGCCGAGGCAAGTCCGCAGGGAGGAGAGCTTGGTGGGTTTGAGGGTGAACGGATTGCGGATCTCCTCCGGAAGCATGAATGATTCGGATACGCGGGAGGTCCGGGGATGGGGAGTTATCAGATACGCTGGCGCACGGCGGGGCGGATGGGCTATCCGGAGGCGGCGGGAGCGGTGAAAGCAGTGGCAGGCAAAGCAGGAAAGCGGAACCGGGACAGACCTTACCGCCCGATTTCTGAAAATAGTTCCGCATGGGGGGTGTTTTCCAACTCATTGGAAATCAGATGTCGGAAAAATGGAAAATGGCGGCTTTCGGCTGATAGAGCCGATTTTGTCACTTTCCGCCCCTGCCACTGGTGAAATTATCTTGAGTGAAGTGCGGGGCTCTATCACCCTGCGGAAATGCTAACTGGCGGAGTGCAATGGATAGGCGAACGGGCGGATTTCGCTTCCCGGATCCTGCGTGCGCGCCCGTCCACCCTCCGGATTCGGAAAACTGATACACCGAACGCGGAATGGCTCCACGGGGGGTGTACTCTGCTCCATGGCCTCCGGACCCTGCTCCATGGCCTCCGGACCCTGCTCCAAGGGGGCCGGACCTTGCTCCGCGCGGTGCGGACATGGTCCGACGGGGTCATGTCCCCGCTCCATGGGCTCCGGACCTGTTCCGATGCGCTCCGGGATCGCTTCCACGGCCTGCCGACCTGTCCCGATGCCATGCGGACCCGGCTCCACGCCCCTCGGACCTGGCTCCCTGCCCGCAGGAACTGGCTCCGCAGCCCCGGTTTCCCGGGTTTCCACCGCTCTCCCACTTTTCCGGAACCTTTCCGGGGATAAACCAAACACCAACACCCAAGAACCAACCGAATATGGAGTATTACCAAAGCATCCAAGGCCGCACGGCGGAGACCGTCGCCGTGGTCAACCAACACCTGCCGGGACTTACCATCGGCGGCGTCACTTCCGCCGGACTGCTGGCGGATTCACAGGGCCTCGGCGGGCTCGCGCAGACCCGCGATGACGCATTAGCCGCCTACGACGCCGCGAACAACGCGGAAAACCAAGGTTTCCTCACGATCCAGGGCCTCGCCCTCTCGTTGCCCCAGGCCGACACAGCGGATCTGGATGATGAGATCCCGGCCGAGTCCGCGCTGATTGATCTGTTTTCCCCGGTTTTCGCCATCAAGCCCCGCACCACCGCACTCGCCGTGGAACGCGGGAAAAAACTGGTGAGCGCCCTCACGAAAACCAACGCGCATCTGACGGGACTCACTCCGCCGCGCGCTCCGATCACCAGCAGCGGCAAGGGGCTGGCCAATCTCACCACCGCGCTGGATGCCCAGCCCGCCCTCGGACAGACGGAAGAGGATCGCGCGGCGGATGCCAGCTCCACCCGCACCGATCTGCGCGTGGCGGCGACCGCTGTGGACCGGCTGAACAAACGCTTCTACTCGCGCCTCCTTTCCGAGAGCCGGGAAAATGCAGCGCTCGCCGCCGCGCTGTCACAGATCACCACCGAAAAAGCCAACCAACCCGGCACGCTCGGCATCCGCACCATCCTCCAAGGCGGCGCGGACGATCTGCACCTGCTCATTTCCTATGACAACGGTTCCTACAACAGCACCGCTACTAACACCGTGGAATGGATGGTCGTGGGCACGGATGCGGATTTCTCCCACAGCACCCCGGCCGATCCCAGCGGAAACTCGTTAGGCCCATTCGCCGTGGGAAGTATAGTGAAACTCCGCACCCGCGTGAGCAACCCCAACGGCACGACGACCGGCAGCGTGCGCACGCTGGTGATCGCTGCGATGTGAGAAACCTGTAGCGCGCCGTGAGCGGCGCATTTAGTTAGAGAAAAGCCGGTGATCGCCCGAGTGGAGGTGGTCACCGGTGGGGCGGTTCAATGAGAAGCCGGGACGGATGGCACGGAGTTAAGGGGAGGCGCAGAAAAAGACTCGGAGCAAGATGCTCCGACAACGGCCTGGGGCGAGACGCCCCAGCTACGATGTGTTGATCATCGGCTTGGCGATGCTGGCACGCATCAGGATTTGTGGGTTCCTCTTCGTACGTAGTCCGCTCATCCCTCCATCTCGGCGGTATCCCCCCACTCTCTCCACGAACGACGAAAATGCCGCGGCGAACAAGCCCGACCAGAAAATGGATTCCTGCCAGATTTTCAGATCTGGGAGACCATCCGGCAAAATTGTCGGAAATAATCGTGAAAAATCAAAGGGTTATGACGCCACACGGGGTATTACCCCCAGAGCCGGTTATCACCACCCTCGCGGGAAACCCGGCCTGAAACCACCAACCATTGAAAATCATGAAAACGACAATGAAAGCCGCAACGATCGCCTCCATCCTCACCATGGGCCTCGCGACCTCCGCATGGGCAGCGCCTGCCAGCAAGCTCAGCCACGAAGGTCCCGGATACGGGAGTCCGTCCAACTACCGTGAGAGTTCGAGTCAAACCAATCATGTCTGGTTCAACCATGTCGGCCCCCGCAGCAAGATGTGATGGGATCCGGTTGGCCAGGCATGCCACGTGCCCGGACAACCTGACCTGCCGCCGCCCGATGACTTCGGCCACCGGGCGGCTTTGCATAATCGACAATTCCTTTACAGCAGCGGCCCGCGCCAGCGATGAGGCTCCATGATCGGAGCAGATTTGGTCTGACAGGCGAGCACAATAACGCCCGGGCCACAAGTGACCCGGGCATGCCGGATGGCGATTATTTGCCTTCGAGCTTCTTGAGATAGGTCGCCGGGTCCTTTTCAAATTTCGGTTTGCACTTCTTGCAGCAGAATTTGATTTCCTGTCCCTGATAGACCATGACGACGGGTTTGCCCATGGCGTCGAGCTTCTCGTCGGAGACGATGCAGGTATCAGGTTTGTAGGGCTTCACAGCTTCCTTCTTCTCCTCCGGCTTCACTTCCCTGGCGGGCGACCTGGCTTCCTCCGCGATGGCGAAAGTGGCGGCGAATGAGGCAACGGTGGCGAACAGGCCGGCGGCGATGATGTTTTTGATTTTCATGGGTGGTATCAGTTTGGGCTGGGGCGAGCGGAAGATTTCCGGTATCCGGGATGTTAATCTCCGATGGCGGGCGAAACCCTTTAACGATTTTCAGAATTCCTGAGAAAACCGCGGGCCGCTCATGAAACAAACTCTTGAAGCCGTTCCTTGAGGATCTGGCGCGCCCGATAGATCCGGGTTTCGACGGCTTTGGAACTGCATTGGGAAATAGCAGCGATCTCTGTATAGCCCATTCCTTCATAGGCGAACAAGGTCATCGCCTCCCGCAGGTCCGGGGACAGGCAGAGGAACGCCTCATGCACGGCGCGGAATTTTTCGGCGGATCCGGCGGCCTCGTCAGGCGTTTGTTTCAGGTCCGCGATCTCTGGCAGGACAGACGTACCGTCCTCCTGCACGGCATCCATGGAAACCGTCGGATGGCGGCCTTTCCAGCGGGCGTGGTTTCGCGCGAGATTCGAGGCGATGGCGAAAAGATAGGTGCTGAAGTTTCCACTGGACCGGTAGCGCTCTCTGGCTTGATAGAGCTTCACGAAAGTTTCCTGCGCGAGATCCACGGCAGCGGCTCGCTGCCCGGTCATCTTATAAAGGAACGCGGCAATACGTTCGCTCCAGCGGTCCATCAGGATATTCAGGGCAAGATCATCGCCACCTGCCAGGCGGGACATCAGTTCAGGGTCTGAAGCTTCCATGAGTGGCGCTTCTAATGGGAGTGGAGGTTGCCCGACCCGCTCGGAGTGAAATCCAGCGCGAAGGGAATCATCGTTTCCAGATAACGGCCCGCCTGTTTATCATCGAGGACCGCAGCTGTTTCGTAGAGATGCTTCAACATGGCCTGCTGGCACTCGGCGTGGATCACCGCATGTTCGCGGATGGCGGCTTCCAATTCAGGCGTCAAATTCCGGCCTTCGCGAGTCATCCCCTCCATCTTCTCGTGGGCATCGGAAATCCGGCGGCACATTTCCAGGCATTTCGGACGATAGGCAACGTGGAGTTCGGAAACTTTCGCGAACTGTGCGTCTGTTAGCTTCAAGTCCGTCCGCACCCAGGTCAGCTCCGGCATGGAATCCAGGAGATTACCCCGGGAATGGGCGATCGTCCGGGAGCGCATGAGGCAGAATGCCATCACACCTGCCAGAAGGCAGACCGCCACGATGAGGATTCCCTTTTTCATTTATCGTTGGAGTGGGCGAAGGGGCTGATCGATTGCGCGTAGGCGAGCTTCGCGTCCTTGCCTTCGGGAACGGTCGCCGCTCCCAGCCACAGGCCCAGAGTGACCATTGCGGCAACGCCTGCGACTGCGCCCCAGGGACGTGCGATGGCGGCCATGACAGGCGGAAATCTCACGATCTCCGGCGAACGGTCGGCCTCCGCGTTTTCAATGCGTTGCCAGACTTCCTGATGGAACAGGAGCGGCAAGGGAACATCGTCCCTCGTCGTCCTGAGCAGGTCGTCAAATTCGGAATCTTTCATGATTCGGGGTGGTGGTGTAAGTTTACAAGGTGCCGGACGGCACGCGGGAGATCACTCCTTCACTGCGATGAACGCGCATTCCTTACCTTTGTCATCCACGTAAGTCACCTCCGTATGTGTGGGAGCGGCGTTGCGCTCGCGCTTGATCACCACTTTGGTCGTCTTCTTGCAGGACGGGCAGGTGACCGTCGCTCCTTCTTTACAATAGCCCATGGCCTGCTCCTTCGAGGTGATGGGAATTTCCGAGACGGATTTGCACTCGTTGCAGACATAGGCAACCTTCGCACCCGGCTTGAGCTGCTCGAACTGGGGTTGCTTGCCCAGATGCTTCCAATATCCCACGCCAGGTCCGGCTTGGGCGAACGAGGCGAGCGCGCCAAAAGCGGCGGCGGTCAGCAACAGGCGGATTTTCTTCGATGTTGTTTTCATGATCTTGTTTGGTTTTGATCGGTCATCGGAGCGTCCGGTATTCCGCGCTCCTACCTGTTCAACACCACTCAAGGTTGAAACCCTTTTGGAAAACCACAGCATCGCCGATTACGGCAGCCTCCTAGAACGCCAGTTTCCAAACCATCCCGAGCACGGCACAGGCACCCAGTGTCGGAATCACGCCGATCTTGAAGCGTTCCATCGCGAGCCAGGCTCCGATCGCGACCACAGCGACGAACCAATCGAATCCTCCGCCGACAGGTCTCAGCGCATGCCAGGCGAACCAGATCGCAAGGTTGAGGATCACTCCGACGACAGCGGCGGTGATCGCTGTTAGCGCGGAGGCCAGACCGGGCCGCTCGCGCAGTCCCTCGACATGCGGGGCACCGAGGAACACAAAAAGGAAACACGGGAGAAACGTCACCCACGTCGTGACCAGTGCGCCGAGCGTGCCGGCGGCGAGGGGTGATAAATCGCCGGGATGCTGCCACGCGGCGACGAAGCCGACAAACTGCAGGACCATGATCAGCGGACCCGGCGTCGTTTCAGCAAGGCCCAGTCCGGCCATCATCTGTTTCTGCGCCAGCCAGCCGAATTTTTCCACGGTCATCTGCGCGACATAGGGCAGCACCGCATAGGCACCGCCGATGGTGACGAGCGCCGCCTTGCTGAAAAACAGGCCTTCCTGGAAATGAATGCCTTTCCAGCCCAGCAGCAGGCCGGTGGCGATCACCGGGACCCACCAGAGGATCAGGCAGACGGTTGATATCAGGATCGTGCGCCCGATGCTGGCCCGGGGAGCCGGCGGGAGCACCACACACGGCATCTCCCCGGCATGCGATTTCCCATGACCTTTTCCGGCGGGAAATTGCTTCGGATAGAATTTTCCGCCAATCCACCCGGTCAACGCGGCGGCAAGGATGATGATGACGAAGGAGATCTTGAACCAGAAGATCGCGACGAAGGCCAGCCCGGCCAGCCCCCACAGACTCGGCGATTTCAACGCCTTCGAGCCGATCCGTTTCACCGCCGAAACCACGATGGCGATCACCGCCGGGATGAGTCCGTAGAAAATCCCCTCCACCCACGTGATGCTGCCGCCCGCCATGTAGAGCCAGCTCAACGACCACAGGATGAACACCGACGGCAGGACGAAAAGCACGCCTGCCGCGATGCCGCCGCTTGCGCCGTGGAGACGCCAGCCGAGATAGGTGGCGAGTTGCTGGGCTTCCGGTCCCGGCAGCAGCATGCAGAAGTTCAGCGCGTGCAGGAAATGTTCCTCGTTCATCCACCGCCGCCGCTCGATGAGTTCCTTGTGCATGATGGCGATCTGCCCCGCCGGTCCGCCGAAGCTGATCCAGCCGAGTTTCCACCAGAAGCGGAGGGCCTCGCCGAAACTGGGAACGGGCGGGCAATCCACCGTGATTTCCTGCATGCACGGATGCCGCGCATTTTCCGATTCCTCCATCAGCAGGTGCTACAATGCCGACGCGTCCTTATCAAGAGCATCATCCCGCAGGCACCTACAAAACCACCACTTCGCCGGTGACGATATCCAGCTCCCAGTTCTTCGGCTCGGGCAGCCAGAGCCGGCCGCCGCCGATCTCGACAGGCATCCAGACGTAGCTGGATTCCCACTGGGCGTCCGGTTTCCAAACGTCTCCCATGTAGATGACGGTGGTGGTTTTCGTGCCCTGGACCTTGAGCAGCATGGTCGATTGCGAACCGTAGGTGTTGGTCTCCGGCGGTGCGATGTCACGGAGCACCGACCACGGACCTTCCAGCGAGGTGGAAACGGCGTATTTGTTAGGATTCGGCGCCCATCCGGTGAGTTCCGAGCCGAGCACGTAGTAGAGTCCCTCGTGTCTCACGATCGCCCCGCCCTCGATGCCGGCGGCGATGAAGGACATGTCCTTTTCCACCGACATGTAATCGTCGGAGAGCTTCGAGATGTGGAACCCCTTGTTGGCGCGGTCCTCGAAAATCAGATAGGCGCTGCCGTCGTCATCGATGAACTGCCCGATGTCGCGGCTCTCACAACCCAGCGGGCGGAACGAGCTGACATACTGATAGTCGCCGTCGACCGTATCGCAGACCGCGATGCCGATGCGGGCGACGCTGTATTTCGACTTGTGGTCCGGTGTGATGCGGCCGTCGACGTGCATGTACATGACGTATTTCCCGGTCTTCGCATTATGGAAAACTTTCGGACGCTCCAGCACCCACTCGTGGCCGAAGCCTTCGGGATCGGACAGATTGATCACCTGGTTGCGGAATTTCCAGTTCACCAGATCCTCGGAGGAATAGCAGGCCACCTGTCTCCTATCAGGATCATTGTCCCGGCCACGGTCCTCGCCGAACCAGTAATAGGTTTTCCCGAGTCTGATGATCCCGCCGCCGTGGGCCTGGATGTGGAGCCCGCGGTCGTCGAGCCAGGGGGCTCCGGGTCTGATCGTCCTTGTAGTGGTGTCGGTCATGGTGTGCTTGATGATCTTGAGAAAGTTTCCTAGCAGGCATCCGCAAGCGGATGAGGATCGAGATCGCGGAAACGCGCGGGCATGCTGCGGGCGAGTTCCGCCGGGCTGCCGACGATTTCCACCCTGCCATGGTCGAGCACCACGATGCGGTCCGCGCCGCGCAGGGTGCTCAACCGGTGGGCGACGATGAAGGTGGTGCGCCCGAGCATCAGGCGGTCCAACGCTTCCTGGACGACCGCCTCGCTGCCTCCGTCGAGCGCGCTGGTGGCCTCGTCGAGAATGAGCACGCGGGGATCCCGCAGCAGGGCCCGGGCGATGGCGATGCGCTGCCGCTGGCCGCCGCTGAGGCGCGAACCCCGCTCGCCGATCATGGTGTCCAGCCCTTGCGGCAGTTTGCTGATGAAATCGGAGGCGTTCGCCGCGCGGATGGCATCCTCCATCCGCGCGCCACTGATGCCCGCCGTGCCATAGCTGATGTTTTCCCGCAGGGTGCCTTCGAAGAGGATCGTCTCCTGCCCCACCACCGCGAGATGGCGGCGAAAGCTGCGGAGGTCGATGGTGGTCATGTCGTGCCCGTCCAGCAGGATCCGTCCGCCACCGGGTTGATAGAAACCGATGACCAGGTTCATCAGCGTGGACTTCCCCGATCCGCTCGGGCCGACGATGCCGATGGTTTCGCCGGCGGAAACATGGAGATCGACACCGCGCAGGGTCGCAACCCGGCCTTGTTCTCCGGCATACTCGAACCGGGTGTTTTCAAACGTGAACTCTCCTCTGACGGCCGTGAGTTCCGTTTTCCCGGCACCGGATTCCAGCTCGGGGCCTTCCAGCACCTCGCCGATGCTGTTGATCGCCTCAAAGCCGCGCGTGATGACCGGCAGCATCGCATTCAACTGCATCACCGCCGCGACGATGGCGGCGACATAGCCTGATAGAAGCACCAGGTCGCCCGGGCTTAGTGACAATTTCCCGAGGTAGCCGAGCATCGCCCCGGCCACCAGGATCCCGAGCTGCAGGAGCATGAAACAGACCCACGCCACCGCGCCGAACAGGCCGCCGTGGCGGTCCAGCCGTTGTCCCGCCTCGCTCACCTCGTCGAAACTGCTTTCCACCCGCGCGATCGCCTCGTCCTCGGCGGCGTGCGCGCGCGTCACAGGAATCATCGTGATCATGCCGAGCACCCGCGAGCTCATCGACTCGATGCGGTGGCGGAATTCTGAATTGAATTGTTTCATCTTCGCGCTCAACGCGAGGCGGATCCCGATCACGATGGGGATCAGCAGGAAAAACACCGGCACGAAGACAGGCATGCGGATCGCAGTCACGGTTAGAGCAACCACCACGCTGACCACCGCGAAGGTTCCCGCATCAATGAGCTGGCGGCTCATCTGCTCGATCGATTCCACATCGCGCAGCACCTTGGTCTGCAACGCGCCCGAACTTTTCCGACTGTGGTAACCGATGGACAACAACTGCAGCCGCCGCACCAACGCAGAGCGCAGCGTGGTTTCCAATCCGCGAAGCGCGCGGCTGGTGAAACGGGCGTAAAGCACGCCGCTGCCAATGTTCTGGAGGATCAGCACCGCGCCGATGGAGGCGTTCCAGATCAGGCGGTGCATCCCGTCCGCGGGATGGGAAACGAGAACATCGATGATGTTTGCGGTGATGATCGGAAGCCCCCACACCGGGCTGGCCTTGAGCAGATAGACCAGCTCGCCGAGAATCAGATCGCGCCGCTGCGGCCGATAGAGCGCCCACAAGGTCCGCCACGGCTTGCTTGATTGGAATCCGCGGCTGACCGGGTCATCGTGCATTTTTCATCTTTCCAGCAGGAGGACGGCACCGGAGAAATCGCCGGCGATTGATAGATCCACGCCCTCCCGTTTGAAGACCACCGCACCCGGATCGATGGCGAAACTTTCCGCCACCTTCCACACGCCAGCTTCCAGCGGGATCGTCACGGTGGCTGGGGCATTCGCAAACGCATGCAACACGACCAGCGCCTGTTTTCCGGAACTTCTGACCAGGGCCTGCCAGCCTTCGGGATGACGCCAGCTTTGGCCAGTTTCACCGAATTTCCGGCTGGTGCCGTATTTGATGATGGGTGCGACTTTTTGATAGAGAGCGATTGCCTGTTGAACGACTGACAGCGCTTCAGGTGAAATTTTCTCGATGCCACCGGACAGACACATGCGCCCAAGGAAGGTCGCGGCGAGGCTGTAGTGGAGGCGTTGGAGGGAATCCGACGGATGCAGCACGGCCCAGATCTGGTTCTGGCGAGGCAGCAGGAGCTGATGGAGATTCGCGGCGATGATGGGGATTTCGACGAGTTCGTGCGCGTCGGAAAACGATGACATCGCGGTGAGCGCGAGCATCGACGGCTCCAGCCGGTGACCGCCGGAGGAGCAGTTCTCGATCACCAGATCCGGCAGACGCTCGCGGATTTTTTCAAAGAACCGGTAGGTGCCCTCGATCTGGCGGCGCAGGCCCTCGCCCTGCGAATCCGGATGGTCGCAGCCGAGACCGGCGGTCTCGTTGTAGTCCACCTTGAGGTAGCCGAAGCCGCAGGATTCCAGCAAGTCGATGACTTTTTCCGATAGATAGTCGACAGCCGCCGGATCGCACAGGTCCCAGAAGCGGCGGTCGCGGACAGTGACAGGAATGCCGTCACGCATGATGAAGTGCTTGCCGAGTTTGAAGGCGGTGCTCTGCGAACCGGCGGTCTCCATTTCAAACCACAGGCCCGGGATCATCCCACGCTGGCGGATCGCATCGGCGGTGGCGGCGAGTCCGTCAGGGAACATGCGCGGATTCGGATTCCAATCGCCGTGGCCGCTGCTCCAGTCCGTTCCGTCCGTTTTATACCAGCCCGCGTCGATGACCAGGTAGCGGACGCCGGTGCCCTGCAGGCGGTCCGCGATGGCGGTGATGTTTTCGTGGGACGGATCGCCCCAGGTGGTGCACCATTCGTTGAAAACCACAGGAAGGTCCTGCTCGACGGCGGGTTGTGAATTCACCGGCGCGTCCTGCATGGCGGTGAGCCGGTCGCAGAGCGTGGCGAAATCGCCGTGGACGCAGGAGACAACGGCGGGCGGCGCGGTGAAGGTTTCTCCGGGAGAGATTTTCTTCATCCAGTGCCCGAACTCGCGGTCGGCGAGCCCACCTGATAGGCAAAGATCATCGTGCTGGCGGAACGCTTCCATCTGCCATGAGCCGGCCCATGAGAGCTGCGCTCCCCAGAAGACTCCGGCGGCAGAATCTTCCGCGGCGACGAATGGAAACCAGCGGCGCACCGGCATGGTGCCGAGCTGCCCGAAACGCTCGCTGAACGCCGACGCGCCGCACCACGAGCGTTCCAGATGGAGCTCTTCGACGGATTGGTTGTCATGCCGGCCCTCGGCGCTCCAAACGCTGCGGAAACGGTGGATTCTCAAACGGCCCGGAGCATCGGACTCATGAAACGGCGTGATACCGGAAAGCGAAAAGCTGGACAGCATCTCCAACAGGACGGAGCTGTCGGAGCCATTGTGGAATGAGGTGCCGATGGTGAAAGCGTGATCACCGCTTTTCCAGCCCAACCGGTGTTCGACAACACATCCGTTGTCATGACGAAGGCGGGTGATGATCACCTGCCCGCCGTCAAGGCGCTCGACCTCCTGGCTGTCATAGGCGAACGCGGAAACAGTTCCCGAGTTCCGCATCGTGTGGCCCTGGGCGAAGGCTCCGGGATAATCGTCGCCGACGAGTTTCAACTGCACCAGCGAATCAACCGGTCTCGCAGGCCAAGGATCATCGCCCGGCAAAACATCGATGAACGCCTCGCCCCCCAACGATTCGCGCGGCGGCACGGTTTTCCCTACGAGCGAGAGAGGCACCAGTTCCAGCCCCACCCGTCCGGTGACATGGTCGATCGGATAGCGGACCTGGGTATCGCCCAACGTATGGATGGAAAGGTAGTCCCGCATGTTTTTGACCATTACCACCATGTGACCGCAAGGCCAAGCTCGCGGGCGAGTGCTTCCATGAAATAGTAGTCGCCCCAACTGGTATAGGCGGACTTCGCCTTGCCCACGCCGTCGCCCACTTCGGCAAATTTCAACAGGCCGCGGCAGGCGGGATTCGCGTCGAGGTATTCCTCGGAGCAAAGCCTTTCCAACAGGGCATCCTTCGCCGCGAGCATCGCCGCGTCCGCCTTGCCGAGTGCCCGCAGTTCCTGAATCGCACAGACCGCGATGGCCGCCGCCGAGGAATCGCGCAACAGCGGCTCGCCCTCGTTCAGACGGAAATCCCACACCGGAACGATCCCGTCGTCCAACAGCGAGAGGAATTTCCGCGTCACCCGCAGCGACGCGTCCAAATAGTACTCGTCTCCGGTATAGCGGTAGCCGATGGCGAAACCATACATCGCCCACGCCGTGCCGCGCGCCCAGTGGGATTCAATGGCGCGGCCGCAATAGTTGTCACCACCGGCCGGCGCGCCGGTCAGCGGGTCAAAGCGGAAGGAATGATAGACAGAGTCATCGCCCCGGATGAAGTTCTTCAATGTCGTGTCGCTGTGACGGATGGCGATGTCCTTGAAACGCGGATCGCCGGTTTCCTTCGAAGCCCAGTATAACAGCGGAAGGTTCATCATGCAGTCGATGATCGCGAGGCCCGCATAGTCGGTGGACTCCTCGTCCATCCGGCCCCAGGCGCGGATGTAGTTTCCTTCTGGTATAAACCGCGCGGCCAGCGCTTCAGCCGCCTTGATGCCGAGCTCGCGGTGGTCGGCGTTTCCTGTCAGATTGTGAAGCGCCACGGAATAGAGCGAGTAGAGGAAACCGATGTCATGCATGGTATCCGCGGCATGATCATCCTCCAGCTTCGATCGATAGAGATGCCCGAGGCGTTCGGTTTCCTTGAGGAAATGTTCGTCGCCGGTTTTCTCCCAAGCGAGCAGGGCCATGCCGGTGAAGAACGAGGTCGTCCAGTTGCCGATTTCGAAAAAGCCCTCGCTCCATTTCGAATAGTCTCCGTCGAAGGCGAACGCCCAGGTTGTCGGCTGCTCGTTCAGGTCGCTGATGTTCACGCTGGTTTTGGCCACGCAGAGATCGAAGGCCTCGTCAATGGAAAGAGCGGCCGGTGCGGGGGAAGGCGCAAGGATGGGAGTCATTGGAAAGTGGGCAGATTGGAATTCCTGGGCCGGGATCACACTCGACGGCTTCGGTGTTGGTGAGTTGATGCGTCTACAAGACTTCATCCACCTCCCGGCGAACGCAAAGCCTGGCGCGTTTTCCCTGTTAACCTCGCGCACCCGGACGACATCCGGCTGTCAGGCACCCTGCGGCGCGGTGGGTTTACAAGGAAACCTTCGAACCCCTTTCGGCATCGGAAACGTCGCCTACTTTGCAAACAGTCAGGTGGATGAATCGCCTTGCGCGGGCAAATTGTTCGTTCGCCCCGTCTTCCCGCCTAACTGAAATCAACATCCGTCTTTCTGTCGATCACAGGGCACCAACGCCCGCCTGCTTTACAGATGTACCAAATCAACCGAGCGCCTTATTGCCGGGGCTGCTCCGCCGCGCTACCTTTTCCTAATGAACCCACAAAACCCGACACGCATCCCTAACTGCCGGCTCCGTTCCGGTTTCACCCTGGTCGAATTGCTGATCGTCATCATCATTATCGCCACCCTCGCCGCACTCGGTTTCTCCGTCATCAAAAGAGTGCGGGAACGCGCCAACAACGTCGTCGCTCTCGCCAACATGCGCCAGATCGGCACCGGCATCGGGATGTACATGAGCGACAACGACCACCTGCCGCGTTTCTCCGGCACCGGCGTCTCACCGATCCTCTCGACCGATTCGAAATACGAACGCTCTCACGCCAACGTTCTTCAATCCTACCTCGGACTTGCCGAACCCTCGTCGAAAATCCAATACGCCGAAGTCTTCCGTCCGGTCGGAATCAAAAGTGACAACATGGCGGGTCAGAAAAACTGGTACGATGTCACCGCCTACGCGATGTACAGCACCAACGACATTTACAAGACCAAGGCCTACCTCCCCAAAGGCACCTTCGCGGATTCCACCGGGGCCGACGTGGGACCATTCGGCCGCACCGGCACGGGTGGCAATCCGTCATCCGATGGTTGGAAACCCGGCTACCTCGACAAAGGGCTCGCCAAGTATTCCGCAGACAACGGCGGACAAACCGCAGATCTCTCGATGGTCCCGATCATGCTGGAGATCAACGCCCAATACCCGAGCATCAAGGGCAGCTGGCCGTGGGCTGTCCCGCAGAAACCCGTGCGCGGCGACCATGTGAACGTGCTCTATTTCGACTGGCATGTTGACTCCGTAAAACCGGACTTTTTCTACAAGCCTTGAGATCCGGTTCAGGGATCGGATCAAACGCTTCAACGAGGAAACGCGGGGTTCCGCCGACCCGGCACCGCCGCCATTGTCCGTGGCGCGCGGAGTGATCATCTATCAAAATCTACAACCCAGATGCGCAAATTTTTCGAATTCCCAAGCGCCCGATCGTTGGCGACGTGCCTCACAATCGCCGCGCTTTCACCCAGCGCTTTTGCCGGAAACGGCACTTGGGCCACCACCGTGCTCGGTGGCGTCACCACCTGGGACGCCACGGGGAACTGGACCGGCGGCAGCATCGCCAACGGCACCGATGCGGTCGCCACTTTCAATCAGGATTTCTCGGCGAACCTACAGTTCACCTTTTCCTCCCCGGTGACGATCGGGGAAATCAACGTCACGGACACCAGCGCCACCAATCCCGACCGCGGGGTGTGGTTCGATGCCGGCACCTTGATTTTTGATAGAACCACCGGCACTCCGACCATCACGATCACCGCCGACACCAGCGGGGGAAACCATGACATTCCGCTCCGCTTCAATGGCGCGGCCATCCAGGGAAATCGCGGGCTTCTGATAAATCTGCTAGGCGAGAACTACAACGGACTCAGTGCCGGCGCACGTTTCAGCGGGGGCAGTTGGAGTGGCTTTTCCGGCCCGGTCACCTTCCAAAGCGGCCGCTTCCGGGTGGAGGCAGCCAACAACACCCTGCCAGCCAACAGCGAGATCATCATGGGCAACGGCACCTGGTTCCAGATCGTCCGCGGCTACACCGGCGGACTTGGCAGCCAGAGCATCCGCGGCCTGAGCGGAGGCGACGGCACCACTCTCGTTGGCGCGGAAAACAGCGCGAACGATCCGGCAGCGGCGGGAACCCTCACGCTCGGTGCCAACAGCCTCGCGGGTGACAGTTACACGTTCTCCGGCATTCTCGGCGGGGACATGTTCGGAACGGGTACACCTAACACCAATTTCAGTCTCACCAAAACCGGCCCGTCCACCCAGCGGCTGGCTGGCAACAACCTCTACATCGGCACCACCACGGTCAACGGCGGGACCGTGCTCGTCAACGGAACCCACAACCAGGGCACCGGCGCGAATGCGGGCCGCTACCTCGTCCAAACCGGCGGCATCCTCGGTGGCAACGGAACCATCAATCTATCCGACACCAGCGGCGGCACCACCGGCTTTTCAGTAAGTGGCACTCTCGCCCCCGGAGATCCCGCGACGAACAACGGCATCGGCACCCTCACGATCAGCGGCACCAACTCCGTCCGCAGCACCCTCGCCTTCGAAACCGGCGGAACCCTCGCGATGCAACTCGGCGCGGGCAACGCCTCGGACCGGATCGCACTCACCGGTGCGGCCGCGCAGGAAATCTATTTCAATAACAATACCATCGGCTTCACGGACACCACCGCCGGTGGCCTGACCGCGGGACAATACATCCTGTTCAGCGCGGATGCGGCGAACGCCTACTCCGGCCTGACAATCGACGGCAGCGGTTTCATCACCGCCGGATTTGGCATCGGCGCGGGACTGGGAGCCTATCCGGGCTCCGTCTTGAAGGTCGTGGGAAACAACATCGTTCTCAATCTCGTCGTCCCGAGCGGACCTCCGCCCGACGCACCTGTATCACTAACGGCGAGCAATGGTTTCGATCAGATCCCGCTCTCGTGGAGCGCTGTCGCCGGTGCGGGATCCTACACGGTGAAACGCAGCACCACTCCGGGATCGGGCTATACTGACATCGCGTCCGCCATCACCGGCACAACTTACAACGACACCACCGTCACTCCCGGCGTCACTTATTACTATGTGGTCGTCGCCGTGAACGGAAACGGTGAGAGCACTCCCAGCCCGGAATCCAGCGCCGTTTCCAACGTGCGGACCGCCGTCGGTGTCAACCTCCGCGCCTATAACAGCTACGGCATGCCGTTTTCCGACCTGGTGGGAGTCGTGCGCAAGGCCTGTTGGAACAACCTCGTCGGTCCGTCACTCACCGGCGAAGTGGTTTCCCTCGGCACCCTCACCAACGATCTCGGAGAAACCCTGCCGGGCATGTCCCTCACCTGGACGGCAGGAAGCACCGGCGGAAACTACACCTCCAGCGGCACGATCAAATTCGGACCCGATGCCGTCACGGTGAATCCCCTGCTCAACGATGGGAACCTCTATTCCAGCGCGGTGGATCAGTACGACGGCACACCGGGCACCCTCAGCGTCACCGGCATTCCCTACTCCAGCTATGATCTCGTCTTTTACGTTTACGATGACGGAGCCACCCGCGGCGGCAGCATCACCGCCAACGGCAGCACGCTTTCGATCCGTGGCGGCCTCGGCAACCCCACCAGCGCGGGCACGGGCTACACACAGTCCACCGATTCCATCAACACTTCCGGCACCAGCGTCCAACAGGGCAACTACGTGCGGTTCACCGGACTTGGCGGAAATCTGAATGTCTCGATGCTCGCGAAAAACATGGGCTCCTCCACCCAGCGTTTGAAAATCGCAGGTTTCCAAATCCTCAACAACGACCCGAATCCACCGGCCACCATCGCCCCCGCAAGCCCCACCGGACTAACATCTTCTGCGGGAAACCGCCAGGTCGCCCTGAACTGGAACACCACACCGACCGCCACCGACTACAGGATTTATAAAAACGGCGGCCTGCTCGCCTCCGTCCCCGCCCCGCTGCTGAGTTATGCTGATACTGGGGTGAGCAACGGCACTGGCTACAGTTACACCCTATCAGCCGTAAACGTGGTTGGAGAAAGCCCGCAGTCCGCTGCCGCCGTGGCCACTCCCGCCGCGCCGGCGTTCACACCGGTGACGGAAAGCGTTTACCAATTCTCCATCCCCGTCACCGCGATCTTCTCGAACCGCGCCGCCGATCCGCAGCGGCGCGCCTACCTCTGGGTGCCGCCCGGCTGTGCGAAATTACAGGGCGTCATGGTGGGGCTGCACAACATGTTGGAAAAGCCGATGTTCGATGATCCGGTGATCCGCCAGGCGTGCGCCGAGGCGGATCTCGGCATCGTCTTCATTTCCCCCGGCGATGCGAAAACCTGGACACCTAACGGAGTTGGCAACTACACGCCGGGCCTGCCCACCACCGCCGTCGATCTGGATCCCAACGGCTACGGCAAGCCCGAGATCAATCCCGCCACCGGCCTCGCGTTTTCTAATACCTCCGAACAAGCCGGTGCCGAACTCGCGCAAATCCTGAGCAACCTCGGCACGGAGTCCGGCTACACCGAGCTCCAATACGCGCCCATCCTGATGACCGGCCACTCGGCGGCGAGTCCCTTCGTATGGGCCCGCAGCGTGCACACCAGCGCGGTGCTCGTAAACCGCGTCTTTGCGATCCTGCCCTACAAAGGCACCCATCCCGGAAGCGTTCCCGATGGCGTTCCTGTCTTCCATGTGGCGTCCGAACTTCAGGAAATCAGCAGTTGGGGAAACACCTGGGAACTCGGCGATGCCAGCCCGATGCGCGGACTCCGTTCCGGCGGATCCAACCGTCTCGTCGGCGAGGCGGTGCAACCCGGAGCCGGCCACTACAACCATTCCTTCACCCAGTCCGGGATGATGGGTGCGTTCATCAAGGGATCCGCCGCCGCCCGCATCCCGGCGAACTGGAGCCCGGCTTCCGCCCCCGTCTTAAATTCCGTTAGTCCGGAGTCCGGTTGGGTGATCGACGTGCGCACCCTCGGCAGCGGCAGTGCCCAGGCGGTTTCCTACGCAACTTGGACCGCAGCGGGAAATGACCCTTTGCGCGCCTATTGGTACCCGGACCAGGCCACGGCCGAAGCAGTCGCAAACACCGCCAACGAGGGCTTTTCAAAACGCCCGCAACTCATCAACGCCTACACGAACGGCAGCACGTTGGCTGCGCTCGATTCCCAGGCGAACGGTGCCGGGACCGTTTCATTCACCCCCACCCTCCAGCCGGACGGTTACAGTTTCCAGGTCCGTGCGGCCTCCATGAACCAATCACCGGTGCCGCGCGCCTATAACGGCGCACCGCTCGGCATGGCCACCGGCTCCATCCGCTACATGGCCAACCTATCAGGCGCCATGCGCCAGACAGGGGCCGACACCTTCCGAGTCTGGATGGACCGCGGCAGCGTCATCAAGACCGGCCAGCCATGGGAACCCTTCATCCTCGCCTATCAGCCTGGCGATTCCCAATACCGCGCCGCCTGGCGGCCGATCTGGATCAACACCTCCGTGCCGGTGAACAACAATAACAGCGCGTATCCAGCCCAGACGATCACCTTCCCGACTCCGCCCGACCAGATCGCCACCGGACTCGCCAACATCGCCCTATCAGCCACCGCCAGCTCGGCGCTGCCCGTCCAGTATTGGGTCGCTTCCGGTCCGTTCCACTGCGATCCCGCTAACAACGACGTGATCGTCCCCGATTCCGTTCCAGTGAAAACCAAGTGGCCCGCCCGCGTGATGATCGGCGCATGGCAATGGGGCCGCGTCTCGGCTCCCACCGTGCAGGCCGCGCCGGTGGTTTTCAAAACCTTCTGGATTCACGAAAGCGCGTTCGCCGCGTGGCAATACGACAAGTTTGGCAGCATGAATGCGAACGGCGGTTGGAATGCCCTCCCCGCCACCGCCGCACCGGATGCCGATCCCGATGGCGACGGCCGCACGAACATGATGGAATACGCCACCGGCACGCTTCCGTCCACGTCCGACACGGGACCGGCGGCGACAGGCGGCACGGCGGACCCGGGAAACGGCCTGCGCCTCACGCTCAGTTTCAACCGCATCGCCGATCCGTCCCTCACCTATCAGGTCGAGGCGAGTGACGAACTCGCCTCCGGAACATGGGGCGAAATCTGGTCGAGCACCGGTGCGGAAAACACCGCGGGCATGGTCGCTCCACCGGTCACCGATACCGTAACCATGGCGAGCCGTCCAAAGAGATTTCTCCGCCTGCGCTTGACCCGCTGATTCGGAATCGCGCGCTATCAGGGCTCGTCAGCCTCCAACCTGCGGGTGTTGTACACGGAAACCCAGCAACCACCTTTTAACACCGGTTTTCCCAATTACGCTGCCTACAAGTCGAATGCCTGAATGCGGATGTCATCGCAAGCCCATCAACGCATCCCATCCCCAACAACCCACCTCTAGCCTACCATGAAACCCAAATACCATCTCTACCGCAATTTCCCGGCCCTCCTTGCTTCCTCCAGTCTGCTGGTCTTTGTCTCATTCGCCAACGCCACCTCGCTCACGTGGGACGGCGCGCCCGACGGTGGCGGCACCAGCGCGGATGCCAAATGGTCCACAGTCACCAACTGGCTCGGCGACACCACCGTTCCCGCCGCCACCGGTGATACCCTGACCTTCGGCGGGACCACCAATCTGAACGCCCAAAACGACTCGGTCACCGCACTCGCCACCTCGGGAACCGCCATCACTTTCGCCTCCGGCGCGGGGTCCTTCAATCTGAGCGGCAACACGCTGACCCTGGGCAGCGGCGGCGGCGGCGGACAAACCATCGTTTCCCAGCAAAGCGCCAACGCCCAAACCATCAGCACTAACATCAACCTCTCCGGCGGCAGTGGCGACCGCAGCATCGTCTTCGCCACAGGAGCAGGCAGCCTGACTATCAGCGGCAACATCAACTTCTCCAACGACTGGCTGTTCCCCAACACCACCGCCGGAACAATCATCCTTTCCGGCACCAATACGGGCAACGGCAAGCTCTTCAGCGCCGGCGGCATCACTGCCGGAACGAACAAGATGAACGCCATGATGCGCAACAACGTGCTCGGCACCCAAGTCGTGCTCGGCAGCGATTCCGCGCTCGGCAATTCCGGTACAGGCAGCGTTTCCGCAGGCACCGCCGACTTCCGCGGCATCCGCGCCAACCAGCCTGTTCTCATCGGCACCGCGGGCGGCGACCGCAATCTATCAGGAAGCACCCTGGCCATCAATTCGGCATCCATCGAATTCAACGGAGCCAACAACCTCACCCTCGGAAACCTCATCAACGAATCCGGCAATCGCGACTTCAAAGTGTCGGCCGCCGGTCAGGTGACGGTTCAGAACAGCCTCTCACTTTCGTCCGACCAGACCGGACGCAGCTTGTATCTCAACTTGTCCGGTGCCGGCGGAATGATTGTCAACGGTCCGGTTTACGACACCTTCCATTCGGGCGGACTCACCACCCCTGGTTCGGGTACCCTGCGCAAAGCGGGGACAGCCACACTCACCCTCAATGGCGACAGCTCCTATACCGACCTAACCACCATCGAGGCTGGCACTCTCAAGATCGGCCATGTCAACGCCCTTGGCGCCACCGGTACAACCAACGGCACAACCCTCACCGGCAACGCCACTCTTGATCTGAACGGCCTCACCATCGGCGAGTCACTCACCTTCAACAACAACGGCAACAAACTCGCGAACAGCAGCGCCACCGCCGCGGCTGTCACGGTGGATGTGACGCTCAACACCAGCATCACCGTGGACGCCACGGGAGACATCACCGCCACACGCCTGATCAGCAACGCCACACGCATCGTCAACAAGCAGGGCATCGGCACGCTCACCACGAACGGCACCAGCCATAACAACCTCTGCGGCTGGGACATCCAGGCAGGCACGGTGGTGTTAGCCAATACGAGCGGCTACGGTGCCGACCGTAGTGTCACCCTCAATGGTGGAACACTGCAACTCAGTGGTGCGAATTTCGACCTCATCAACAACGCCGAAGCCTTCACCATCAACAGCGGCACCTTCGACCTCACCGGCAAGAACGAGGCGGTCGCCTCCATCGGCGGCTCCGGCGGCACAATTACCAACAGTGTCGCCAGCACCACCAGCACGCTCTTTGTCGGTGGCGGTTCCGGCGGAACCTCCAGCGCGAGCTTCGCGGGAACCGTCCAGAACGGGGCAGGAACTCTCGCCCTCACCAAAGAAGGCAGTGGAATCCAAACCCTCACAGGCACGCTGGCATACTCGGGAACAACCACCATTTCCGCTGGAACGCTCAGCCTCAGCACCGCGTCGCTGAATGATGCGTCCACACTCTCCATCACCACGGCCACCGGCACTCTCGATCTCACCCACTCGGGCACGGATGTCGTGGCTGCCATGACCGTCGATGGAAATCCCGTTGCTGCCGGCGTCTATGGCTCCGCCGCGTCGGGTGCCGCGAACATCGTCAGCTACATCACCGGCACCGGAAAAATCCAGGTGGGCGCACCTGCCGGATACGCGGGCTGGGCCGCTTCCCACGGCACCAGTGCCATACCCAGCGAGGATACCGACTCGGACGGCGTGGCGAACGCCGTGGAATACTTCATGAACGCCGCCGCGGGCTTCACGACGAATCCTCCGGTCGTGGTTTCCGCAGGCCCTGTCCGCACGGTCACCTGGACCAACGGCGGCAACATCCCGGCCAGCGCCTACGGCACCCAGTTCTGGGTGCAAACTTCTACCGACCTTGTCAGCTGGACGGACGTCCCCACCGGGAGCCTCACCACCAACACCGACGGCCCTGGTGGATCAATTACTTACACCCTCACAGGCACAGACAAGTCCTTCGCCCGCCTCAAGGTGAAGCCTAACTGAGAGCCGTTCCTTCCCCGGACTCCCATTCCCGCAAATTGTCTCAGACAGACAGAAAACCACACCAGGTTTACACACGGACCATCTCATCACGTCCCGGTCCAGCCACTTTACCTGGATCAGGACGCCGCGAACCCGACCGCGTTCTAACGAAGATGGCCTCCTGCCCGATCATTTGGTTCCAACACAGCGCAACCAGTCCCTATGGCCGGACGTGCTGGGTATTCACCGACTCCGCTCCTCCCTCCACAGTCGGTGGAAAAACAGCGGACTGACTCAGACTCACGCTCTCTTCCAGTGTCGCCAGTCCCGTCACCGTCGAGGACATGCAGCCCATCAGCGGGAACCGGAAACGATTCCTCCAACTGAAAGTCACCCGCTGAAAACGAGGCGGTCAACAGGTTGACTCGATCCACCCGCCGCAGTCAACAGGGTGACTCGCGATCTCCTTCCGGCAACATCCCCGGTTACGGTTGATTCTCCGATAGATCCCATCAATCCTATGAAACCCAGATACCAGCCCGTCCGGCACCTGTCAGACCTGTTCACCATCTGCCTCGCTCTAGCAGGCACCGCGATCAGTCCATCCGCATTCGGCACTGCCTATACTTGGGACGGCGGCGACAACTCCAGCCCCAGTTGGTCCACCCCCGCCAACTGGTCCACAGACGTCGCACCCGCCGCCACGGGCGACACCCTCACCTTTGCCGGTACCAACAATCTCAACGCCGCCAACAATCTCGTCACCTCGCTCGCCACCTCCGGCACCGCGGTCACCTTCGCGAGCGGCGCGGGATCCTTCGACCTGAGTGGCAACACAATCACCATGGGCAGCGGCGGCGGTGGAGGACAGGTCATTATCCAACAGAACAGCACGAGCAACCAGACCATCAGCGCCAATATCAATCTCACCGGTGGCAGCGGCGACCGCAGCATCGTCTTCGCTTCCGGAGCCGGAAGCCTGACACTCAGCGGGAACATCAATTTCTCAAACGACTGGCTCTTCCCCACCACCACCGCCGGAACGATCATCCTCTCCGGAAACAACACGGGAGACGGCAAGGCCTACAACGCCGGAGGCATCACCGCCGGCACCAACAAGATGAACGCGATGATGCGCAACAACGTCGCAGGCACCCAACTCGTGCTCGGCAGCGACACCGCCTTGGGCAACAGCGGCTCGGGAAGCGCGTCGGCAGGCACCGCCGACTTCAGGGGTATCGTCGCCAACCAGCAGCTCAACATCAGCACCGCCGGCGGTGATCGCAACCTATCCGGCAGCTCATTGGCGATCAATGCGAACAACATCACCTTCAACGGCACCAACAACCTCGCCATCGGCAACATCGTCAACGTCGGCGGAAACCGCGATTTAAACGTGTCCAGCACCGGTAAAGTCACCGCCGGCACCGGCTTGTACCTTTCCTCCGATCAAACCGGCCGACAGCTCTACATGAACCTCTCCGGCGCGGGAGGCATGACCATCAGCGGCAAACTCTACGACACCTTCCATAGCTCCGGCCTGACCACTGCGGGATCCAGCATCCTGCGCAAGGCCGGCACCGGCACCTTGGAACTCAACGGCGACAGCGGCACCACCTTTGGCAGCGTCATCCAGATCGAAGCCGGCACCTTGAAAATCGGCCATGCCAATGCGCTCGGCGCAACCGGTGCGACAGGTATCACCAAACTTCAAGGCGGCACGCTTGACCTCAACGGCCAGATCATCGGCGAAACACTCAGCGTCACCTCGAATTCCACCCTGATCAACAGCAGCACCACCGCCGCCGTCATCTCCGCCGACGCCACCCTCACCGCGAATCTATCAGTCAATACCACCGGCAATATCACCATCACCCGCCTCATCGGCTCCGCCGCTGTCCGCACGATCACCAAGCTGGGCAATGGCACGCTTACCACCAATGGCAGCAGCCACAACAACCTCGCCGCATGGGACATCCAAGCCGGCAAGGTGGTGTTTGCCAATACTTCCGGTTACGGAGCCGACCGCAGTGTGACCCTCAATGGTGGCACCCTGCAACTCAGCGGTTCCAACAGCGACCTCATCAACAACGGAGAAACATTCACGATCAACAGCGGGACCTTCGACCTCAACGGCAAGGCCGAAGCCGTCGCCTCCATCGGCGGCACCGGAGGCACCATGACCAACAGCGCGGCAAGCACCACCAGCACGCTCTATGTCGGCGGCGGCCCCTCCGGCACATCCAGCGCGAGCTTCGCGGGGGTGATCGAAAACGGGGCGGGAACCATGAAGCTCGCCAAGGAAGGCACCGGCACCCAGACACTCACCGGCACCAACACCTACACCGGAGCCACCACCATCACAGCGGGCACACTGACGCTCGGCTCCGGCGGGTCCATTTCCAACAGCTCCAGCATCGTGGTGAACGGCATCCTCGACACTTCAGCAAAGACCTCCTTCACCATCGGCAGCTCGCAGACCCTCGGTGGTGGCGGCACCGTCAATGTCGGTAGCGGAAACGCGCTCGCCATCAATGGCACCCTCTCTCCCGGAAACAGCCCGGGCGTACTCACCGTCAGCGGCGGCACGACCACTCTCAACTCCGGCTCCATTTTCGCATGGGAGCTGAATGACAACAAGGACAGCACCACCGGCACCCGCGGCACGAACTATGATGGACTCACCACCACCAACGGCGGCAACCTCACGGTCGGCTCCGGTGCGGTTTTCAAGGTGATCCTCACCGGCGCGGTAGACGGCGGCAACGCGTTCTGGAACACGACCCGCAGTTGGACCAATATCTTCAACGTCGCCGGCACCACCACTCCGGCCGGAGTAAACCTGTTTGATACCATCCAAGTGCTAGATGGCACGACCGGATCGCTGTTCACCCCCGTCAACGGCAGCTTCACCTTCACTGGCAGCACCCTCACCTGGTCCGCCGTGCCAGAGCCATCCGGCATGGTGGCCGGACTCCTGCTAGGTTCCGCATTGCTCCGCCGCCGCAGGGACTGAATCCGTCCCCGCAGCGGGGAAACTAGAAACCGTCGTGGTGGCTCCAGCGGTGGATTTTGCTCTCGAATCGAAGCCGTATCCCTGTAAACTGCCCGGTAAACCCAACTCTTCGATGACCCCAGACTCCACCCCACCGCGCGTCAGCCTGCGTGACATCGCCGCAACGCTCGGCGTCAGCCACTCGACGGTCTCGCTCTCGCTGAGAGACCATCCGCGCATATCTTCCGCCGTGAAGGAGAAGGTGAAAGCCGCTGCGGAAGCGATGGGCTACCGGCCGGACCCGATGCTCGCGGCCCTCGCCAACTATCGGCGCGGACGCGACAACCAGACCATCTCCGCCGCCGTCGCCTGGGTGAACGCGTGGCCGGTTCCCCGGGAACTGCGGGTCTATCGAGAATTTGATTTCTACTGGCAGGGAGCGTTCAAGGCGGCGGAAAAATTCGGCTACCGGCTCGAGGAGTTCCGCGTCGGCAAGGAGTGCAGCCCGAAGCGGCTCCATCAGATTCTATCAACTCGCGGCATCCGCGGGATCCTTCTTCCGCCCCACCAGAATGTTCCGGATTGGCAGGATTTCCCCTGGGACCAATACTCCATCGTCCGTTTCGGCCGGTCGCTCCACAAGCCCGCCTGCCACATCGTCACGGCGGACCAGATCGCCAACACCATCCTCGCCGTCGAGAAGATCCACGAGCGCGGTTACAAGCGCATCGGCTTCGTCACCACCGCCGGCGACTTCAGCAAGCGCGGCATGCAGTTCGAGCTGGGGTTCCTCGGCGGCCAGCGCATGATCCGCAACGAGGATCCGATCCCCGTCCTGATCCTCGACATCGCCAATCTATCAGCAAGGAAACAGGCCTTCCAGGCGTGGTTCGACCAATATCGTCCCGACGCCATTTTCACTCCTGAACCCGACATGCCCGATCTCCTGAAAAAACTCGGCATCAGGGTTCCAGAGGACGTCGGTCTGGCGGTCACTTCCATCCTCGACGCCAAAGCGGACGCCGGCATCGACCAGCATCCCGAGGAGATCGGCCGCGTCGGATTCCTGATGCTCAACTCCCTCATCAACGACCGCGCGAAAGGCATCCCCGACATCTTCCGCCAGATCCTCGTCGAAGGAAGCTGGGTGGACGGAAAATCCCTGCCACCAAAAGCCTAGCGCCCGATGACAATCCGATAGAAACGCCGGAGCTCGCCGGCAGACCGGCCGACGATGAATTCCAGCGCGCTTCCAGTTCCGTCGCTCGCGGTGGCGGGCAGATCCGTCCAACTCCCCGCAGTGAGGTCGGCACACGTCTGAATCTGATAGCGATGACCGGTCACCGACGATTTGGTCGAAATCAACAGCGAGTCCCCTTGCACCATGATTCCGGGTGCCTCATATTCATCAGCGCGGAACAGTGGCGATTCCACTGTCACCGTCACGCTGCGGCTGGCAACCAGCCCGCCGTTGTTGCGGACGGTCACCAGCAATTGATAGATCCCCGCCTTGGTGAATGCCGCGACCGCGTTGGCGGCGGCGTTTGTTCCGTTGGGGGTGAAAACCACCGGCGCCGGCGGCGTATCAATGGTGCTCCAGGTGTAGATCAGGTCACCCGCACCGGCGTTGTCGGCAGCAACTACTGCCAGATTTGCCGACATTTGCGAGCTGCTCACGACTGCGGCGGCGGAAGTGATCACCGGCTCCGCACTCTCGGTGAAGACCAGCGGATCGGCATAAGCCACCTGGATCACCCCGTCGGACGGAACCACAAACGCAGCTTGCGTCACCATGTTTCTACCTGCCTTGCCCCACAGCTCGACCGGCATCGTGCATGTCGCGACGGCTGCCCCGTTCAAATTCATCGCAATGAAAAACGCCCCATAGTGACACGAATACAGGCCGCCGAAACCACCCGTGCTCTGCATCGCCATGGTGACCACGCGATCGATGGTGGGCGTGGTGAAATGGATGCGGGCGATGTCGTTGACATTCGCGGTGGTAAGATTCCGCACGGTGCTGGAAGTAAAACCACGCCGCCACTGGAGTTCCATGTAGAGCCGGTTGACGTCACCGTCAGGCAATGTCTTCTGCGCTGCGACGGTGCAGCCGACCGGATCGGCAAAAGCAAAATCCGGCTGCCCGGCCTCCATCGGCGCGCGGGTGGCGTTGACCGGAGCGAGCAGCGCCGCCTGGTAGCTGTCCAGATTCAGCAGGGCGTAACCGACACTGTCCACGTAATGGGCGTTGCTGCTGGGAAGCAGGGACATCGTATCGTTTGCCTGATAGAAAAGCTGGGTGAAGCGCTGCGCCATCGGATGGTTGAGGCCGAGGGGAGAGGCTGCGAAGGGCAGTCCGTCATTGAAATACGACACACGGCCCGGCCAGTTCTGGATTCGTGTGCTGATGACTTCCTCCTTGCGCCAGCCTTTATAGCCGGAGTCGTCGGGTGAAGGGAACAGGAACGGCGCACTGCTGGTGATCGCCCGCTTCGCCTGCTCGCGGACGGCGTTGTCACCGGTCAGTTCTGCCAGATAGACGAGTCCGGAGATGCAGTTCTCCAGCCCGTAGTTCCCATCATAACCGCCGCCGAAGGTTCCCCACGGTTCCATCGGAAGCGCCTTGGGAGAGCACCAGATGCCCGCGAGCGCCGGATCCGCGCTCAGTGGCGCGGCGGCAAGTCCCGTGGCGGAATAGACGTATTGCAGCGCGGCTGGCGTGGACAGGGAGGTGGTGGAGCCGAGCTGGACGGCCGACTGGTTCTGCAGCCACATTCCGGTGATCTGCGCGAGGTCCTGATTGGTCGCATGGCCGCGGCCCATGTCGCTGAGGAAGAACTGCACGCTCTTGTTGAACATGGCTTTCCACGCCTCACGGCGCGTCATGGTCGTGATTCCGTCGGTAATGGACGCGTTCAGATAGGTCTGGAACAACGCGTCCACCGCAGGATCGGCCAGAGACTCCTGATAGATCGTATCGAGCGCCAGACCGATCCCCTGCACGCCGAATCCCTCGAGCGGATTTCCGCCGGTGACGCGGTTCGGCGCACCGACCCAGGTGGACGTGTTGCCGTTGTAGGTGGAGAGTCCGCCGTTGGACGCCTGCATGATGCAGCAGAAATCAATGGCCTTGACCACGCAGTCGAGCCAGACGGGATCATGATGGTGATTCGACCATGGCAGGACGTAGGCTTTCGCCAGATAGGAGGGAATCCGCATGTTCACTCCGTTGCCGCCGCTCATCTGCGTCTGGATCTGGTTCAGGCTCGGAGGACTCGCGGCGCTGGCGCTTTTGTAAAACGCGCCGACCGGAGAATAGGCGGCCGTGTCCGCCGTGCCGTCAATGGACGTGGTGACGCCGTTCCACGCGGCGCCATAGATCTGCCAGGACGCCACCGTGTCGAAAGCGGCGTTCAGACTGGTCTTCAAGTTGCTGATGACCGTCGGCACGCTTGGCGGCGCGGCGGGGATGAGTCCCACAGCCGGTGTGCCCTGGACATCGCTGCCGCCCGGTTCGAAAAACGGATCGGTGCCGCTGTAAACCGCGTAGATCCCGACGGACTGGCCGGTGGCGGAGGTTTCCGTGCCGAGCCGGATGGAGGCGGTGGCGGTCCCGGCATCGATGACTTCATCCGGGATGAGCAGCGTGACATAGTAGAACCGGCCCGGAAACGGCGCAACGGCGGAGTTGTTCAGATAGACCGGCGCCATGATCGCGGGATAGCCGCCGCCCACACTGTTGGTGCCGTAGTGATTGGTGGATGGCAGCGAGGTGGTGGTGCCCGCCTTGTAGAGATGGAGCGTCTTGTTGCTGGTGTCGGAGCCCCAGAGTTTGATCGTTAGATAATTCTTCGCAGCGGGATTCACAGCGAGTTTGAAAGCGAGGAACGTGTCCATCAGCAGATGGCGGCAGGTCTGGGCGAGGCCGCCGGCGTTGTTGAGCACGGTACCGGTGGCATCAAGCGCATGTGAGGTTTCCGCAGCGGTGTCGCCGAATCTGAACGCATCCAGCGCGACGGCGGGCGGCGAGTAGGGTGAGACGAGATTCAGGACGATGTTTGTTCCGCTGCGTTTGAGCTGCGATCCGGGATAGGCCGCGAGGCCGGGGCCAATTGAAAGCCCGCCGGTGATGAAGCCATTCGCATTGGTGGTTAGGCCGGTGAAGCTGGTGCCGGCATCGCCTTGGATCAGGATGTATTGTCCCGCATACAAAACGCCGCCGACGGTATCGGTGAACTGGATGCTGTTGTTGCTGAAACCGACGTCACCGGCTTGACCGCTGGTGATGGAAATCCTGCTGGACGCATAACCCGCGCCGAGTTTCATCTTCAAAGCGCCGCCGGTTTCGAT
>JBDSNC010000241.1:0-28932 GCA_039915545.1 Luteolibacter sp. | reverse complement strand
GTTTCGCCAGCGGGACTTTGATGGAGGTGCCGTTCGCACGCAAGATGACCACCTGGTCGCCATCGGTCCGCGAATATTCACCCTCCAACGATCGGGCCGAGCCGGCTTCCTTCCAGGACCTCGCTTCGAGACTGGCTGGAAGAATCATGGAGACCGCGGAGAGGAGGCAGAATGCGTGTGTTTTCATGGCAGTGGATTTTCTTTTCCTTCCGAACCTTGATAGTTATCGAAGCGCTTTGTCAACGCCGCGGTTTCCGGCGGATTCCGATTCGCAGATGGTCGCGATGGCGAAGAAAATGACATCGCGCCCGGTGTCGGTGAGGCGGGTCGGCCAGGGGGAAGGTATGAATGACCGAGCGGCGGAAAAAGAGCCAGTCACTGCTAACAAGCGTCGAAGCCGGGTGGAATGAGCCGGACCGCAGCGTGGTGAGCCTGAAACCTTGATTCGGAATTCCCGCGTATTCCAATCACCACGGAATCACCTTCCGCTGTTTCACGAAAGCCCCGCGCAGCTCGCGCGGCGCATCAAGCGCCAGCCATACCAACGTCTCTGCCCCTTCATCCGCGCTGAGCGGAGCTCCCTCCCCGCCCATTTCCGTGCGGCACCAGCCGGGGCACATGGAATTGATCAAGACGTGCGGCAGGGCGGCGGTGAGTTGCTGAGTGAGCATGTTGAGGGCGGTCTTACTGATGGAATAGGCGGGTGCCCACGGCTGGGGCTCACCGTCCAACTGCCCTGCCCCGCTGGAGACGTTGATGATGCGCGGCCCGGAGGATTTCTCCAACAACGGCAGCATGGACTGGGTCACGCGCAGGGTGCCGATGACATTGGTTTCGAGGGTTTCGCGCAGGGTTTCGGGTTTCAGCGACGACAGGCTTTCGTAATGGTCGAGCAGCACGGCGGAGTTGTTTGCCAGCACATCGAGCCGACCGTGGCGGCGGGTGATTTCCTCTACTGCGGCGCGCAGCGAAAATACGTCGGTGATGTCGAGTTGGAGCGCCTCGGCCGGGGCTCCGATGTCACGCGCGGCCTTTTCCGCCCGCGCCAACTCGCGGCTGGCGACAATGACGGTGGCACCGCGGGCGGCGAGTTGTTTGGCGGCGGCGAATCCGATGCCACGCGAGGCACCGGTGATGAGGACGACGGGAGCGGTCATGGCGGAAATTTATCCTCCTTCTGTAGAATGTCTCGTGCCGAAGGCGGAGAATTCTCATGACGCTCGGGATGAGAATCCTACATCAACACTGTATTTACAAAGCAAGTCAGATTCCACTTGTATTTACAAAGCGAATTCCCTATTTCATTTCCTACTCTCGCCATGAAAACTCAATCATCCCACGAAAAACCCTGCCATCAGCAGGCTTCCCGCCAACTCCTCCCTGAGGGCACCTTCCAGTCCCTCTTCGTCGCGCTGTTCTCCCTCATCACGATACTGGTCACTGCTGCCATGATTTCGCCCGTCGTAGCATCCGCGGAAACGACCTCCGTTGAGATCGGCACCGTCTGGTTTCCTGCTGTCGATACCGCCGTTGGCCCGGAGAATTTCAAGGTCGCCACCTTCAAGGTCTCTCCTGCCAACTGGGTTGCCGGATCGCGTATCACCATCGAAGCCGTCACCACTTACGAGCAAACCGAGGCCACCAACGGAGAAGGCGCCAAACGTTACCCCGGCAACGGCTGGCTCCGTGTGACCTTCCCCGGGAAAACCCCGGCGCAGGTGGAAGTGCACGATCCTTCCGCGCCAAATACCTACGGCGACAAGAACTCGCGTTATCTGCCCCCCACGGAGGTAGGTGGCGTCGCTTGGTATCGTGTGGGTGAGAATGCCGCGAGCCCGGCCATTCGCCCCGGCACCTTTCACTTCTCGATCATCGCCCCCACCGGCAGCGAGTACTTCGTTTATCCAAAGGTCGAAATGTTCGTCGAATACCTGGCTCCGAATCCCGAGTTTACCGGTCAAGTCCTCAGCAAAATCCTCCCCCTCCGGCCGACATCGCTCGAACGGACCAAAAACACATCCATCACCGCCACCGCTGCTGCCGTCCAATGGGGCGCGGAGCCGAAAATCGCCGTCAAGGTGACCTCCCCCGGCGGGGTGCCTTCCGGGCAGGTCAAAGTGACCGGGCCGGATGTCGCCGGCACCCAGACTCTCCATGTCGATGGTGAGGCCGCCCGCGCGACGGTCTCTCTGCCCGGCACCTTGCCAGTGGGCGAGCACACCCTCACCGCTACCTACCTTGGCGATGGCACATTCACCGGCAGCACCACCACTACCAACATTCTCATCAAGAAACGCGAAACCAAACCCGAGGTGCGTGTCACGAAAAAGCCCGGCCTGATCACCACCGGCTCGATCCGCGTCGCCGTCGGCTCCCCCCTTTCCATCAAACCCGGCGGCCGTGTGACGGTCAACATCAGGAAAGGCGACGGCACCCGCAAAGTCACCGGCACCTTGAAAAATGGAATCGCCGAATTGCTACTCCCCTCTCTGCCTGCGGGCACCTGGCGGATCGTGGCGATTTACGCCGGCGACAACCACTACCGGGCCTCGGAATCAACGGCCATCGAACTCCGCGTTGGCGATTGAGAAGTGTTTCGTCATATCCATTGACGTCCCCATTCGCGACTCGCAGCGTTTCATGGCATCGCATGCCCCATGAGTCCAATATGAGCCATAGGACCTATTCTTTCCCTTAAACGCCGCCTGCCAACCAAAATGGATTGTCGGGAACCAAGCAAAAGTTTACCCGAATGCCATCCTATCATGAAGCCTGTCACCGGATACCATCTCATCACGCCCGATGACCTCCACTGGCGCCCGTCCAACCTGATGCACATCCCGAACGCCGACTATCTGGAGCGGACCGGGAGCGAAAACATGGGCGCACGGCTCTGGCGGATGCCGCCGCACAGCGCGAACACGCTGCACAAACACATCCGCTCGGAGGAATTCTACTTCGTGCTCGAAGGCACCGGCCGCATCCGTGTGGGCGGTGACACGCTGACCGTGACGAAATACGGCGGCGTGCATGTCGGCCCGGACCAGCTCCGCCAGGTATTCAACGACACGGACGAGGAAGTGCTCTGGCTCATCATCGGCGCGCCGGAGGAAATGGAATTTCTCAAAGGCTCGCTTTCCGACATGGACCTTTCGTTGATCTATCCGCAGGACCCGAAACAACTGCCGCCGGAACTCGAAGGCGTTGAGTGGCCTCCGAACGACTGAACGGCAGGAATGCGGCTTTTCCCGGATTGCGGAATCGCGGTGAATCGGCAACGATGCGCGGATCAAAACGTGGATCGGCACTTCGGGATTCCAGTATCCGGAATGGAAAGGCAAATTCTATCCGGAGAAAATGTCGCCGCCGAAGATGCTGGCGTTTTACGCATCCGAGTTCCGCAGCACCGAGGTGAACCACACGTTCCGCAGTCTGCCGGGCGCGAACACCATCGACCGCTGGCGCGACGGTTATACGGACCGGGAAATCCAAGATCTGGCGCACTTCATCAGGAATCAGGCAGGAAAATGGTCAGCCGCCTTTGTTTACTACAAGCACGAGGAAACCGCGGCGGGACCGGAATTCGCAAGGAATCTGATGGAAGCACTCAAGGATTGAACCCGCACGATCCACGGTATCCGACAGCGTAGTTAGGGTTCCACGCTGATTCTGGTTTTCAGATGAGGGATGAGTGGGGAATCGGGGTGCGATTTCATCCACTCGCGGACCGCCGCCTGATCCTGCGAGCCATTCATGGTGCTCATCAGGGAGGAAGTGAGCGAGGCGAGTTCGAGCTGGGAGCCTTGCGGGCCCGTGCTGGCCGATTCGAGAATGGTGAGTTTGTCCGGCATGACATACCAACGGTATTTGCGGAGGACGGTTCGGGTCACGTCGTTGGGATCGCGACCGTATCCGGCAAGCTTCGCCATCACCTCGCAGGCTTGTCCGACATCCCTGGCATGATCCGCCTTCCAAAGCAGCTTCTCAGTGGCCTCGCGGAACAGGTCATCCGACAGTTGCGCATTTCCTGATTCCGAAGCGTTCAGCGTGGAGGCGTATTGGAGGACTGGATCGAGCGCGTCGGTGCCGCCGTTCTGCACCACATTCCAGACAAAATTTCCGGCACAGTCCTTCCGCTGGCCGGCAGGCATTCCGTCCAATAGTTTGAGCGCTTCCTGCGGACTGCTCAATGCCAGTCCGGAGATGACCGCGGTGTAATTTTCGCCGGACGTGGCGTGCCCTTCCGCTTCCGCCTTCTTGAGCCAGGCGAGCGCCGCCTGGGGATCCTTGGTGCTCCATCCATAAAGGGTTTGCCAGCACTCGTTGCCTTTGATTCCGGTGGATAGATAGGAATCCATGGCCTCGGCACCGGCGACCTGCCCGGAGCGGAACAACGCGAGCTTCCAGTCATCGGCGGGATCGCGTCCGCTGGTTGCGGAAATTTTCCCGAAGCTGGCAATCATCTCCCGCCAGTTGTCCGCGGTCATGTTCAGCAGGCACTCGGAAACCAGACGCCGCGACTCGATCGGGTCCGACATCGTCGCCACCTGCTGGGTAATGGACGGGAGTTCCGATGGACCGGCCTGACGTATTCTGCCAACCCCGGCGAGCGATGAACCGGTGACAGCCGGACGATCGGATTTTGTCGGACGAACTCTGGCGGATTCGGGTTCCGTGTTCGCACGAGGTCCCGCGCCGGGGGGGAAAGCCCCTCTTCCCAACAGGATTCCGATGATCAGTCCTCCGACGAGGAAACCGGCCGAAGAGAGGGCTTTCATGAACGGGTTTGATAGATCGTCTGTTGGATAAGTAAAGGATTTTGACAGAGGAGCGGGCCAAGGCGGATGGGATCGCGCAGCCACACTTCACCATCCGGCCGATTGACTTTCAGCAGCGCGGTCGTCATTGTCCGTTGTCGGAAACATCGCGTCATTCCCGCGAAAAGAGCCATGAAAACCCTCGTTGACGACATCGCCAGACGCCTCTCCGAAGCCTGGCGCACGCCGGACACTCCGCGCCGCGGGCACACCCACCGCTGCCAGTGCGGGCGTCCGGTTTTCTTCCGCAACAGCCTGTGCCTCGGCTGCGGAGCCTCGCTGGGATATGAGCCGGATCGCGCGGAGGTTCGCGCGCTGCTTCCCGCATCGGTCGAAGGCAGTTGGCGTTTGGCCGGGAGCGACGGTGACGCATCCCCCGTCTATCGACGCTGCGGGAATCTCGACAGCCCCGCAGGCTGCAATTGGCTGGTACCTGACGAAAGCCCGTCCACGCTCTGCATCTCCTGCCGCCTCAACCGCACGATCCCGGATCTCAGCGATGAGGACAACCGCCGCTACTGGCGCTCGATCGAAAACGCCAAACGACGGCTCGTGGCGCAGTTGCTGGCCGTGGGTCTGCCCGTCCGCTCGAAAGTCGAGGAGGATCCGCAGCGCGGCGTGATGTTCGATTTCCTCCGCACCCAACCAGGGCAGCCGCCGGTCATGACCAGCCACGGCAACGGCTTGATCACCCTCAATATCGAGGAAGCCGACGATTCCTACCGGGAGAATGTGCGCGACCAGATGCACGAACCCTACCGCACGCTGCTAGGCCACTTCCGCCACGAGATCGGCCACTACTACTGGAACCGTCTGATCGCCGGCACGCCTTGGCATGAGAAATTCCGCGAGCTGTTCGGCGACGAACAGGCGGATTACGGTATGGCACTCAAGACCAGTTACGAAAAAGGCCCGCCGTCCGACTGGGCCAACCGCTTCATCAGCACCTATGCCGCCTCCCATCCGTGGGAGGACTGGGCGGAATGTTGGGCGCATTATCTGCATCTGGTGGACAGTCTCGACACCGCGATGGGCTTCGGGATGGCTGGCGACGATATCGAGATGGAGACCGAACCCTTTTCGCTCGCCGATCTTTACGCACCCGATGATCCGGATGCCAAACGCGTCCTTTCGCTGGTGAACGGATGGGTGGAACTGATCACAGCTCTGAATGAACTGGCCCGCAGCATGGGGCACCGGGATTTCTATCCATTTGTCATGTCGCGCCAGGTGCTGCGCAAACTCCATTTCATCCAGCTCGTGGTGAAGCACGAACGCGAGACCGTGGCGAAAAACCAGCAATCCAATCCGGCTCCCGACCCCGGGAAACAGGCGGCTGAAATCTGATATCGGAATTCATCCCGTTTCCCACCTTGTTGCTGCTACTGGTCGGGAATCTCCGGCTCGACGAGTTGGGCAAGCAGCAGGAGCGACTCCTGCCAGCCCATGTAACAGGCCTCGGCCGGGATCACGGCGGGGACGCCTTCCTGGGTGATGTTCAGCTCGGTGCCACAGAAAACCTGTTTGAGTTCGACAGTCACCTGCATTTCGCCAGGCAGGTTCGGGTCGTCGAAGCGATCCGTATAGCAGATGCGCTCGTTCGGCTTTAGCTCGGTGTAGGTGCCTCCGAAACTGTGGCTGCTGCCGGTAGTAAAATTCGTAAAGGACATCTTGTAAGTGCCGCCGACTCTGGCCTCGAAATGATGCACCTTGCCGGTGAAACCATTCGGAGGAAGCCACTTCGCCTTGGCGTCCGCATCGAGAAAGGCACGGTAGACACGGTCGGGAGTGGCGCGGAGGACGCGATGGAGGCGGATGGTGTGGGTATTGTCGGTGCTCATGGTCGTCTGCTTTTCGGTTTCACAATTACAACGAACGGGAAAGCTCCCTCAAGACATGGATCGCTAAAAATCCGGCGATGTGATATTGACGGTTCCGCGCCAAGACCGGCAGAGTCAGGAACGAAGGCATTCCGTCATGAAACGCACCGTCCATCTCATTCTCTTCCGCGGCGTCGGCGGCAAAACGCAGCTCCCGACCAAACCGCTCCGCGAACGTCTCACAGAAGCCGGGTTTGAAAACGCAGCCACCTACATCAACAGCGGCAACGCCATCGTCCGCAGCCGGTTGAAGCGGGAAAAGGTGATCGCGACGATTGCGGAAATCTGCCGCGAGCATTTCAATTTTGACAAGGCCATCTTCGCCCCCACGCTCGCCGAATGGGAGCGACTGATCGCCCGCAATCCCTTCGCCACAGCCGCTGCAACAGCACCGACCACCGTCCATGCAGCGTTGCTCGCGGACACGCCCGAGCCGGAGCACATCGAACGCATCCGTTCCTACGCCGTGGAGGGCGAGCGATTGGAAATCATCGACGGCGTGGCCTATCTGCACACTCCGCACGGCTTTGGAAAATCCAAAATGGCCGTGAATTTCGACAAAACAATCGGCGTCACCAACACCGCCCGCAACTGGAACACCGTGCTCAAGCTTGCGGAACTCGGCCGCACTGCGGAAGGCTAGCAGTTGATAGACAATCCCGCCGCGCATTCACCATCCTCTTCTCGCGGACTAGCAAAAAATCAACCGGCGGACGCCCTCGGGGTTGGCATGGTCCGCATTTTCAGAAACAATCGGCCGCATGAGCCAATGGTATTACAGCGAATCCGGCCAGCAGCGCGGTCCCGTCACCGAGGATGAAATCAAGTCCCTGCTGGAATCCCGCAGGATTCATCCGGACACCTTGGTTTGGACCCAGGGGATGCCGGACTGGAAAGCCGCCAGCTCCATCGACGGACTTCAGGTTTCCCCCTACGCTCCTCCTGCTTCGGATCCGACCGCCGCCATTGATTGGAGTGGCTATGAACCCTCCGGTTCGCAGGTGCGCCCATGGGTGAGGTATTGGGCGAGGACTTTCGATTTCCTGCTGTTCTGCGTTGTTCTGGGAGGTGTCGTGATGGCGGTTTGGCCGAAGGTCGGAGAGATGAACGACACGTTTTTCGGAGTGCTGCTTCTGCTAGGCTATAATTTCGTGGAGCCTGTCATGCTGTCAACGATAGGCAACACTCCCTTCAAGGCCCTGCTCCGGGTGCGGGTGAGAAACAACGACGGCACCAAGCCAAGCTACGCGAAAGCCCTGCGCAGGACCTTTGCCGTCTGGATCCGTGGCCAGGGACTGGGGATTCCTCTCGTCGCACTCATCACCGGCATCACGTCCTACAGCCGCCTTTCCAACGACGGCGTCACCTCGTGGGACCAGGACGGTGGATTCACCGTCACCCATCAGACCGTCGCCTGGTGGAGATGGCTGTTACTGGTCGGATTGTTGAACAGAGCCGCTGAGCGGCGATTCCTTGATCCGACGTTGAAAGGGGTGACGCGAGCCGTTACTCTGATCACGCATATGAAAAAAAGATAACCGCACTCGCATCGGCTCCTTGGTATCAAGACTTCACCCGTTTCGTCGAGCTTAAAGGCCTCTCCGAACGCAGCCGTGACAGCTACCATCGCTGGGTCCTCCAACTCCACGGTCACTTCCCAAACGAAGATCTCCCCGCACTGCCCCCGGAGCGCGTGCTCGACTTCCTCGTCCACCTCCAGAACGACCGCAAGCTCGCCCCCGCCACCCTCAACCAGGCCGTCTGCGGTCTGCGCACCCTCTACCGCGACCATCTCGGCCTCCACTGGGACATTTGGAAAAAGATCCGCATCAAGCGCGAAGAGCCGCTTCCTCACGTCCTCACCCGCGCTGAAGTCTCCCTACTCCTGCGCACTTTCCGCGACGGCCGCTACCGCGCCTTCTGCACCGTCGTCTATCAATGCGGACTGCGCCTGAGCGAAGCCCTCGCCATCAAGCCCCGCCACATCAACGGCGAGCGCCTCGTCATCCACATCCCCAAGTCCAAAAACCGCAAAGCCCGCGAAGTTCCCATCACCCCCAAGCTCCTCGCCCGCCTGCGCAAGTTCTACGCCTGCCACAAAAATCCCGAATGGCTCTTCCCCGGCGTCGGTCGCGGTTGGAACGGCTCCGACAAAAGCCTGCGCCAAGCCATGCACCGCTGCCCCACGGCCATGAACAAGGCGTCCGTCTGGCGCGCCATCTCCGTCGCCGTTGCCGAGTCCGGTCTATCCAAAAAGCACGAGCACATTTCCACCCACACCCTGCGCCACAGCTTCGGCACCCACATGCTCGAAGGCGGCGCCTCCGTTAGGCAAGTCGCCGCCTACCTCGGTCACAGCACGCTCAAGGAAGTCATGGTTTACCTCCACCTCACCGAGATCAGCGAGACCAAAGGCCGCGAAGCCCTCGATACCCTTGCTGATTGCTAGAGCCGCCCCGCGCTGACAACCGCCGACGTGGCCCTGCACCTCGCAGACCTGCTCGGTGAGCATTGGGAAAACTACGCCCATGCCCACCGGCACCAGTTGAACGCCGACCATTACCGGGCCGTGCGGCGCGTCCTCGCGTGCCGCACGCCCGCCCTCGGCGGGCGGCTCTATCAGTGCGACGGCTGTAAGACCAAGCAGTATGCCTACCACAGTTGCAACCACCGCAGCTGCCCGCAATGCGGCGCGCTCGACCAACAAATCTGGACCGCCAAACAAGAAGCCCGGCTCCTCCCCGTCCCCTACTTCATGGTCACCTTCACCCTTCCCGCAGAACTCCGCACCCTCTGCCAGATCCATCCGGAAATCCTCTACCCACTCCTACTCAAGCAAAGCGCCGCCGCCCTCCAGGACATCACCGCCACCAAACACCACGGGGCCAAATCCGGCTTCACCAGCGTCCTCCACACCTGGGGCCGCCAAATCCAACACCACCCCCACGTCCACCTCATCGTCCCCGGCGCCGCCTTCCACCCCAAACACCACACCCTCCATCACCCCGCCAAAGACAAATTCCTCATCCACTATCAACCCCTCGCCGCCCGCTTCCGCAGCCGCATCCACAGCACCCTGAAAAACGACCACCCCGATCTCTATCAAAACCTCACCCCGGCACAACGCCACGTCCTCACACCCGCCAAAACCTGGAACGTCCAGCTCCAACACGCCGGCAGCGGACGCACCGCCCTGCGCTACCTCGCCCGCTACGTCCAGCGCAGCGCCTTCGCCGCCAAGCGTCTGATAGGATACGACACCCAAGGAAACGTCCTCCTCCACTGGACCTCCAGCGCCACCGGTAAATCCGCCGTCATGGCCCTCCACCCCCACGAATTCATCCGCAGGTGGCTGCTCCACGTATTGCCCAAAGGCCTCACCCGCATCCGCCACTACGGCTACCTCGGTTCCGCCGCCCGCAAAACCCGCCTGCGCATCCGCGCCCTGCTAGGAACCATCGGAGAACCCGCCCCCCAGCTTCCCGAGCCCGCCCCCTTCAACTGCCAGTGCTGCGGCCAAGTCCTCACCTTCCTGCGGGAAATCAAACCCATCTATCTCATGCGCGGCCCACCCCGCCGCCCACCAACCGCATGATCCCTATCAAACTTCCACCCCTCGACACCGCCCGCCACGCCGTGTCCAAGGAACGTGCGTCCACAAACCGGCGCAAATCCCACCTTCGTCGCAGAAATCCCGCTCCAGGCCATCATCCCGCCTCGACTCCCGGGCGGAAGCGTCCCCAGGTGAAGCGAATCGCCGTGCGATTCGCTTCACCGCCCCCGCAGAGCAGGCCGAAAGTCGGAATCACGCATGAGCCTTCCCGCAAGTCGCTGAAGGTGAATCACAAAATCAAAGCGCATCCCGCATCGTTCCCCCATCCGTAGCACCCGACGGGCCTGTCCAACAACCGATAGGTTCGGGGCTATCGCCCAAACCTATCTTTGGGGATCGTGTTCGCCGCAGCGCCAAGAGTCAGCGTGCCCGCGCCAGTTTTGAGCAGCGTATCAGTGGAAACGAAAGCGGTGCTGCCCGCGTTGAAGTTATTCGCGGCATTATTGATGTCGAATCCTGCCGTGATGCTCGCGTTGTAAGTCCGCGCATGGGAGCCGAAGCTCGTCATCGTGGTGCCGGTGACCTGGAGCGTGCCGCCGTTGAAGACAATGGTGTTATTTGCGCTGGTGCCGCCGAGGTAGGTGGTATCCGCGACACTCAAGGTGCCGGCGGTCAAAGTGGTTGCGCCAGTGAAGGTGTTGGTGCCGGTGAGGACCCATGTGCCAGCTCCTGTCTTGGTGAGGGAGGTTGCACCGGTGTTGTCGCCAATCACTGCGGCGAGAGTGTTGTTGGCCGTGTTCGTGCCTGTCAGAGTGAGGGTGCGCGTGCCTGTCTGGGCGTTGAAGCCCATGGCACCGGTTCCGGTAAAGCTGAGGGCGTTTGCATTGTTGCTGCCGGAGGCATCGAGGGTGCCGCCGCTGCTGCCAACGCTAAAGAGACGATCCGTGCTTTGAGCCGCCGAGCCCGTGTATTGCAGTGTGCCGCCGTTGAGAACGAGGTCGGCGGATGAGCCACCCGCCGAGCCTTTGCCGATGCTGCTGACGGTGTTTACGTTGGCAAAGGTGCCGACATTGAGCGTTCCCGCGCTGACTGTCGTCGTCCCGGTGTAGTCGCTGGCCGCATTCGAGAGACTGAGCTTGTTGATAGATATCTTTGTCAACGAACCCGTTCCAGTGACCAATCCGGTGATGGAGATGTTGTTGGTGGCGGATGCGGTGCCAGCATTGCCGATAGAGCTGTTGCCGCTATTCAGCGTCAGAGTTCCCGAGAGAACGGGAGTTTGATTGGTGCCGCCCTCCAAAGCGAGGGCACCCGTGCCCCCAAACCCCGTGCCGCCATTCAGCGTAATATTGCTTGCCAGCGTGTTGGCTGCGTTGGCAACAAATAATGAAGCTCCGCTGGAGACGACAACCGGCGTGCTTTCGTGACCTGCCGAAGCCAGGTCGAGGCCCACCGCGCCCGCGGTGATGTTAATCTGGGTGATGCTGTTATGGGTGCCGTTAAGGTAAAGGCGCGTCGCGCCGGAATTGGCATTCAGAACGTGACTGTTGCCGTTGATCGTGCCGGTCGTGTTGATCGCGCCAGCGCCGATGTTGCTGATAGTGGAATCGGCAGTGAGATTGATCGTTGGAGTATAACCGAAGTTGCTGCCCGCTTGATTGATCGCCAAAGTGCCACCACCCAAGCTAAACGTGCCAGTGGCCGCTGCGCTAGTTGTCTGAGTTAATTGCAAGGTGCCTACACTGACCGTCGTGCCGCCGGTGTAGGTGTTCGCGCCGGAGAGCGTCTGCGTGCCGGTACCGGTTTTGATCAGCGAACCGGCGCCGCTGAGAATACCGCTATAAGTCATACCAGTGTTGTCGTTGTTACCCACCGTCAGGGCGACCGCAGCGGCACCGCCGTTGGTCAGCGCTTCGTTACTGGCGCCGCTCAAGCCGCCAATGGTGAAGGCCGTGATGCCGGTGTTAAACGCCAATCCGTTCGCCACGCCAATTGAGACAATGCTGTTCTGTGCGGCCAGCGCATTGTTCAGATTCAGGATGCCGCTGCTGATCGTCGTCGTGCCGGTGTAAGTGTTGGCGTTGGAGAGCGTAAGCGTGCCAGTGCCACTATAGGTGAGGCCGCCTGCTGTGCCGGTGCCGTTGAAATTGGCAATCGCGCCGCTGATGGTGGTGTTACCGCTGCCGTTGATGGAGAGCGTGCGACCCGTGCCCGTCATTTCTGATAGATAGACGCTGCCTCCGACCGTCGTGAGAGCACTATTGTTGATCGTCAGGGTGCGATTAGAACCGGAATTAGTTAGAGTGCCATTGAGGATCAAAGCGTTCGAGCCGCTGATCGTCGCATTTCCGGTACCTACGGCAAGAAGAGTTACGTTATTTGTGATAGTCCGCGCACCGCCCGAGGCGAAGATGGTCGGCGTAATTGCACTGGTGCCACCGAGTTCGAGAACCCCGGTGCCCAAAGCAGTGTTGTTACCAATCCCTATTGATCCGGCAATCAGAGACGTGCCCCCCGTCCATGTGCCGGCTGCGGCGCTCAGCACCAAGGAGCCCGCGCCAGCCTTTGTGAGCTGCCGAGCACCACTGGCATCGTTTACCGCACCAGTGGTTAAGGTTGTCCCAGCTCCAGTCACGGTAATCGTGCGATTGGCACCGCTGATGGTGAGCGCGCCAAACGTGAGGTCATGGGTAGTACCCGATGCAACGCCAGTGAAAGTCAGACTGCCGCCGCTCAGGGTAAGGGCGTTGCTGTTTGTGAGCGAAATAGCAGCACCACTCGTATTGTCGATGGTGGCACCGCCACTTAGGACCAATGCGCCAGTGCCAATGGCAGTCGCGCTGTTTACGTTCAAAATGCTGCCGGTGCTCAGCGTCGTCCCGCTGGTAAAGGTATTTGCTCCGGTAAGAGTTGTGGTCCCTGCACCGTTTATGGCAATAGAAGAGCCAGCTCCGCCGCCACCATCCGCAATAACGCTATCAATCTGGATCGTTTTTCCAGAAGCAGCGGTGAGCGTCAGGGCCTGGCCGTTCCGGAAAAGCAGAGCCGACGAGTTGAGCGTGATGTTGCCGATGTTGGCGTTGATCGTGTTGCTGGCGGACTGGTAAAGGCGAAAGCCGATCGTCTGGGTGTTGGTGCCGCTGTTCAGGATGGTGCCAAACCAGTCGATGCCGTTGCTGCTGGTGTTGCTGAGCGTGAACGCGCCTGCGCCGGAGTCGAAGGTGATGTCCTTGAAGTCATCGCCATCCACGTAGTTATTGATCGGCGTGAGGCGGGTCGTGCCGGCGAAGATCAGATTGTTCGTGCTGCTGGGCGTCGGTGCGCCATCAGGATTCCAGTTCGCAGCGGTGCCCCAGTTGTCATCGCCGCCGCCGCCATCCCAAGTGAAATCGGTGGCGAAGGCGGATAGTGAAGCGGAGATTGATATTCCTGCGGCGACAAGGCGGAAGCTCACGGAAAGATGAGACGGCAGCGAGGAGGCTGCGAACCGTTTTTTGGGTTTCATAGAATTGATGGCGGGGGTGGGTTTTTGAAAGTCGATTCCGGCAAAAGGGGTTATCCGGTGATCAGGAAACCATTGATGCCATTTCCGGCCGCTGGGAAGAGGCCGCATGACTTTCCGTGGTAAGCCAGGGCGGGCTTGATGCTGTTAGTGAAAAATCCCCGTTGTCCGCCATGCGGAGGACAACGGGGGCAGAACCCTGCCAGATCAGTTTTTCACGACCAAGCGGACGAAGCTTTTTCCTCCGGTGGGCATGTCATAGACGACCGAGGTGCCGACGGTGACGGTCACGGTGTTGTCTCCCGTGCCAACAGGCACTTGCGTCCAGGTGACGAGGTCGGTGGAGGTTTGCACTTCGTAGTCGGTGCCATAGACGCCGGTGTAGGTAGCACCCATCGGCCAGGTGACGGTGCCGGAAACGGGGCCCGGATTGGCGGTGAAGGCGGGGCCGGAGAGTCCCATGAAGTATTCGATGCCGTTGCTGACACCGTCGTTGTCGTGGTCCTGATTCTTGGTCTGGCCGGGGGCGTTGGCATCCGCCCACCCGGTGTAGCCCGCAGGACCGGTAGTGACGTTCACCTTTCCGGTTGATCCGATGACGAAGTAGGTGTCGCTTTTGATGTCGGCATCCGACGCCAACGAGCCATAGGTTTTCCCGCCGGCCTGCTGCGTGGCACCGAAGTAGAGAGTGTTCACCACTTCGGTGGCACCCATGGGATCCACTTTGCCGCCGTTAATGATGAGCTTGTTGGCATTCGCGATGGCATCTCCATCCACGGAAAGAACTCCGGCGTTGACGGTGGTGTCTCCGGTGTAGGTGTTGGTGCCGGTGAGGGCGAGGGTGCCGGGGCCGGCCTTGGTGATGGCAGTGGTAGGGGTGGTGACGTTCGTGCCATTTGAGATCACGCCACCCAGCGTCAGCGTCCCCGAACCGTTGGTCGTGATCGTGCGAGTGGTGCCAGCGGATGACCCGAGCGAAATCGTATTCGTGCCGAGGCTCAGGTTGTTCGCACTGGTCCCTCCCAATGTGCTGAAGGCAAAATCGCCGTTGATCGTCACGTTCGGATTCCTCGACATCGTCTTAGTCGATCCGCTGGTGTTATCCAATGTGCCGCCGTTGATGATAAAGTTGTTTCCGGCATTAGCACCGCCAATGGCATTGGCGTTGTTGAGATTCAGCGTTCCTCCGTTAAGAATGGCGTAAACACCATTATTGGTGCTGCTGCCGCCATTTTGCCCATTCGCCAGGGTCAAGGTGCCGTTATTGAGCGTAATTCCCGCCCATCGATTATTCCCTGTCGTATAATTACCGTTGATCACCAACGTGTTGCTGTTTGCGTTCACGACAAGCAAAGGGCCGTTGGTGGCATTATTGAAAGTCACTCCCGTGTTAAGCGTCATGTCGGCACCGCTCAAGTTGATGGTTCCAGTAGGCGAACTGGCGTTAAACATCGCCAACTGAGAGCTGAGCAGCAGCGTGTCGCCGGATGTACTGCTAACCGTGAGGTTGCTCCCTGAGGCCCCAAAAGTAAAAGTATTCGCAAGTGTGAGGGTTTTTCCCGCGCCCGCACCGGTAATCTGGTTGACCGCGATGGTGTAGCTGCCAGCCGCGCCGGTAAGGCTGGCAGGTGTGAATGTGGTATCCACATCCGCCCGAAGGCTGAGCGTTCCGCCATTGCCCATTGTCAGAGCCGAACTGGAACTCATCGCCGCTGCGGTCTGATATTCCAACGTGCCGCTGGTGACCCTCGTCGCCGCGACGAAGGTATTTGTGCCGGAGAAGGACAGCGTGTTTGCGCCGAGTTTCACAAGCCCGCGGGTGCCGGACAGGCCGGTGGTGTCAAAGGTCAAGTCACCTGCCGTGGTGTCGATACCAGCCAAGGCGGCCGCGTCGAGATTGAATCCGGCCAAGGTATTTGCCAACAAGGAGGCCACATCCGCAGAGCTAAAAAAGCCCGCGCCACCGACGCCGAGGCCCACGGTGGTGCCGGCTGCGGCAGTGACGGTGGTCGAAGCGGATTTGGCGGCGGTGTTCAAAAAGCTCAGCGCGCCGGTGGTGAGGGTGGTGGCTCCGGAATAGGTGTTCGTGCCGCCAAGCGCCCATGTGCCCGCACCGGTCTTGGTGATGCTGGTTGCACCGGAGTTATCGCCGATCGCAAGGGCAAGGGAGTTGCTGGCCGTGTTCGTGCCCGTCAGAGTGAGGGTGCGGGCACCCGTCTGGCTGTTGAAGCCCATGGCACCGGTGCCGGTGAAAGCGAGCGCAACGGCCCCGCTGGTTCCGGAGGCATCGAGCGTGGCGCCGCTGCTCCCCACGCTGAAGAGCCGGTTCGTGCTTTGCGCCGTTGCGCCCGTGTATTGAAGCGTGCCGCCGTTGAGAACGAGGTCGGCGGAAGATCCGCCTGCAGAGCCTTTGCCGAGGCTGCTAACTGTGTTTACGTTGGCAAAGGTGCCGACATTGAGCGTTCCCGCGCTGACGGTCGTCGTGCCGGTATAGTCGCTCGCCGCATTTGAGAGACTGAGCTTGTTGATCGACATCTTGGTCAACGAACCCGTTCCGGTGACCAATCCGGTGACGGATATGTTGTTGCCGGCATTCGCGGTGCCGGTATTGCCGATCGAGCTGTCGCCGCTGTTCAGCGTCAGGGTTCCTGACAGAATGGGAGTAAGATTGGTTCCGCTCTCCAAAGCGAGGGCTCCGGTACCGCCCTGGCCGGTGCCGCCGTTCAGCGTGATGTTGTTGGCCAGCGTTGCTGTCGCGTTGGCGAACCACAATGAAGCGCCGTTCGAGACGACGACCGCAGCGCCGCCGCCACGGTTTCCAACGTTCAAATCGAATCCCATCGCGCCAGCGGTGACATTGAACTGAGTGACGCCGCTGGCAGCGCCGTTAACATACAAGCGAGCTCCGGTGTTGTTGACGGTCAGCGCATGAGTGTTGCCATTGAGCGGGCCGGTGTAGTTGATCGCGCCAGCGCCGATGTTGCTGACAGTGGAATCAGCGGTGAGATTGATCGTCGGAGCGTAGCCAAAGTTGTTGCCAGCCTGATTGATCTGGAGGGTGCCGCCGCCCAGGTTGAACGTGCCGGTGTTGGCCGCGCCGGTCGTCACGTTGATCCGCAAGATTCCGGCGCTGACCGTCGTGCCGCCGGTATAGGTGTTCACGGCACCGAGGATCAGCGTGCCTCCGTCACTCTTGGTGAGAGCGACCGTGCCGCCGGTTGCGCCGTTGGCAATGATGCCGCCGAGCGTGGTATTCCCCGTCCCGGCGATGCCGAAAGTCACCGCCGTGGACGCCGCCCCGGTGATCGTGCCATTTGCCGTGAAGAGACCCGAGGCGTTGTTAGTCCAGTTTTGGCTGGCTGAAAGGATTGTCGGCAAGGTGTTGATCCAAGTGGTGGTATTGGCTCCAACGGTGCTGTTGATCGTCACGCCACCGGCTCCAAGCGTCAAACTCGGCGTGGTGGTGGCGGATGTGATGTTCAGCAGTTCTTCGACCGTGATGCTACTGGCCACCACAGCCCCACTCAGGGTAACGTTGGCAGAGGTCGTCGCATCGGTGCCTGCGGAAAAAACCACATCCGCCGTGGAGGGTGATCCGCCATTGGCAACATCGTAATTCGACGTTGCACTAGTCCCCGCCGAACTCGTTGTCCAAAATCCGCTCGTCGTGGCACTCCAAGTGCCATTTGCGCTGGCACCCGCACCCGCAGTTGCGCCATTGGTATCCCAGTAAACAGTCGTCGCCTGAGCGTAAAACGAAGACAGACCCACAGCAGAGAGGCCGAGGAAAGCGAGACGGATGGAGTGAAGCGGGAAATGTTTTGTTTTCATGGAGATCTTGGTTGGGTTTAGAGGATTTTTGTGACGAGGGTTTCGGAGAAACCACCTTCCAGTGAACTACTGGTGCCGTTTCCGGGCGTTGGGAAGTGGCAGCATGCCTTTCCGTGGTAAGTCACGGTAGGTTTGATTGTGAATTCAGGCTTCATGGGTTTCAGGGATGGGCTTTGAGAGGTCGACTTGGGCGACTGAAACAAAAGTATCGCGGGTATTGCGATTTGGAAACCGGGTTGTCACTTACCGTGGTAAATGAAATTGACCGCTCCCCATGATCGTTGAGAGATGGCTCCGGGGAGAGGAGGGTTTTCACTACGCTGCCGGATTCGAAATTCCGCCGGACACTTGTCTCGCGGAACCTGGCTTAATGTGAAAAACCGGCTTCAAATTTTCTCCCGCGATTGCCCGGATTGTGTAGTCTGATGGTCATCAGAGCGATTTCAAACCCATGAACGAACCCCAGCCGCACCGCATCAGCCTACGTGACTTGGCCAAACTGGCCGGCGTCAGCCATGTCACCGTTTCGCTTGCGTTGCGGGACAGTCCCCAGATTTCCGCAGCGATGAGGGAGAAGATCAAAGCCATCGCGGACGAGCACGGCTACCGTCCTGATCCGATGCTCAGCGCATTGTCCAATTACAGCCGCAGCAAAGCTGAAGTTAAGTTCCACGCGGTGGTCGGATGGATCAACGCCTGGAAAGAACCCGCCAAGCTGAGGGACTACGAAGAATTCGAGGCATACTGGACAGGTGCCAACGGTGCGGCGCAGAAGCTGGGCTATCGGTTGGAGGAATTCCGGGTGGGCGGGGATATTTCACCGCAGCGGCTCCACCGGATCTTGTCATCGCGCGGCATTGGCGGCCTCCTTTTGCCGCCGCATTCCGAGCAGCCGGATTGGGAAGACTTTCCTTGGGAAAACTATTTTGTCGTGAAGTTCGGGCGATCGCTCCGCCAACCGCAGACTCACCTGGTCACCGCGGACCAGGTCCTGAACACGGTGGCCGCTTTCGAAAAAATGCAGGAGCTCGGCTACAAGCGAATCGGGTTCGTCACCAACGAGCCTTACCTGAGGGTTCACGGACACCTGTTCGAAGCGGGCTATGTGATCGCCCAGCACGCGATCGCGGCCAGGCAACGTCTTCCTGTTTTGTCACTCGTCGGCTTGAAGCCAACCGAACACGCTTCCCAGCTTGATTCATGGGTCAGGAAATACCGGCCGGATGCGATTTTCTCCGACATCAAGGGGATCCTGGCACTTCTCCAAAAAGCGAAACTGCGAGTACCGGCGGATGTCGCGGTGGCTGCGACCACCCTCATGGACACTGGCACGGATTCCGGGATTGATCAGCATCCTGAGGAAATCGGCCGGGTGGGAATGCTGCTTCTCAATTCCATCATCAACGACCGGGCGATCGGCACGCCATCGATCTTTCGCCAGGTTTTGGTCGAGGGATCGTGGGTTCAAGGTACCAGCATGCCGTCCAAGGTTGCGGCTGGCTCTCCCGGCTCGGTTGCTTCGCAATAGAAGGAATTCGGTCCGCGGATGGCCAAGTTGCCCCAGCTTGAGGGGGCATTCTGTGCCTGGAGCGCAGAGCCAAGGACAGTAGCGGCAATAGGACAGAGGTGAGGTAATTTCACGTGTCCAAAAAATTTCCGGGTGATTGTGTCAGGGAGTCCCTCAGCGCAGTCGTTCCAGCAACACGCAGGCTCCGCCGCCCGGGGCGAGTTTGAGGCGCAGGGTGTCGGTTCGGGAAACCTTGCGCGCCTCCGCCTGATAGTCTTCCGCGTGGGTGTGATAGTCGGATTGAGGACCGTCCTGGATGACGAGCGCGTCGTATTTCCCCTCGGGCAGGAAGGAAAGGGGCACCTCAAGCTCGCGCGGCGATTCGTTGGTGGCCGCGCCGACCAGCCAGGCGCCGTCCGCCGACTGGCGGGCCATCACGATGTATTCGCCGATCTCGCCCGCGAGCGTCTTGCTCTCGTGCCACGGCTGGCGCTCGGCGGCGATGAAGCGCAGCAACTCGGGGTGCTTGCGGTAGTATTCGGGAATGTCCGGAATGATGGTGGTGCCGGAAAATACGATCAGCGTGCGGGCGGCCTCGGCGGTGAGAGTGGAGGGTACGGGCACACCGTGGTCCACGCGGCCAGCCTGGGTGAGGTCGGCCAGGCCGTTGTTCATGTCGAGCGGACCGGCGAGCATATTGACGAACACGCTGGTGACAAAGGTTGCGGGGCCGAAAACCTTGTGGCCGTCGAGCTGGGACTGGCAGAACTCGCGTGTCACGGCGTTGGGCCATGTGCGCATCTGGCCATAGGGATGAACCGGGCCGTCGTGGTAATCGCACAGCAATTTGTTCTTCGCGCACAACTCGGTAATCAGGCGCGTCCGCCGGTTCTTCTCTTCGGGCGAACCGTTCATGAAGCCGTATTTCACGCCGGCGGCCCCCCATTCCCCGTATTGCTTGAGCGTTTCCTCAAGGGGGAACTTGCGTCCGCCCACGTCGTTCAGATAGAGCCAGACGCCCACGTTCTTCGTTTTTCCATAGGCGATGATCTCCCTCACCTGATCCACCTTGCCGCCCTTCACCGGGTCGGAATTGTGGCCGAATTCCGCGCCATACCAATTCGCGTCCAGCACGAGGTAGGGAATGCGATTCTCCGCGGCGAAATCGACCATGCGCTTCCACGAGGGAAGCGACATCTCGTATTTGAAGCCGTCCACCTTCGCGCCATTGATGCGCCAGTCCCAGACGGCCACACCGGGCTTCACCCACGAGAAATCCATGCCTGCGGGCGGCGGAGGATTGAGCAGCTCGATGAGTTGGGAATCCACCAGTGCGCCGGGCGTGCGGCCGAACATGACCACGCGCCACGAGGTGCTGGGCTTGGAAGCGATGGTGAGCGAGGTTTCGCCTCCCTTGGCCTCAAGGATGAGTGGTTCGCCGTCGGCGAGATCGGCCTCGTGCAGGGCCAGGTAATTGTTGTCGGTGGTTCTGATGGTCGCCACCGGCTTGCGACGCCCCTTGGCAGCGCTGAGTTTTTCCGGACCGATGTTGTGGTTTTCACCATTGTAATACCAAGCGGTGTAGTCGCCGGTAAACTTGAAGGCGGTGGCTTCGGTGCCGGCGGGTTTTTGGCTGGGAAACACGTAGCGGAAGGCCACGCCGTCGTCGTAGGCACGGGCCTTGAGTTGATAGCTGCCGAGGTCGATCGTGGCCTCGCGGTAACGGTCCGGCACCACCGCGCGCTTGCCCCACACCGGCTTCCAGACGGAGTTTTCCGAGCTGCGTTTCACGTCCGCGAAATGTCCGCCGGTGAAGCCTACGGGCGAGGGTGAAATCACCGGCTTTCCGTCAACCGCCAGCGCGTGCGTCACGCTGCCGTCTGCAGCGACCTCGAAGGTCAGCTTGAGGTGGCCGTCCGGGGAATCGAGCATGACCGTTTCGGCAAAGGCGACCGCACCGCCAAAAAGGACGGTGATGGCGAGTGGAAGGCATTTTGAATTCATGAGTCTGGTGAAATCGGTGAGGTCAACGGTTCAGGCGGTTGGTGCGAAAGGCCGCAGCAAGCGCCATGACAGGCGTGGCGGTGGCGGCAACGGAGGAAAGGAAGCGTTTGGGTTTGTTGGCGAGGGTGGGTTTTTGAAAGTCGATTCCGGCTAACGGGGTTATCCGGTGATCGGGGATCCATTGATGAAAATCCTTGGGCGGGAGGAAGATGCGCCATCGCTTTCCGTGGTAAACATGGGCGGGTCTGATGCGGTGGTGGGAAAATGTTGATGGGTCAGTTTTTGACGACCAGGCGGACGAAGCTCTTACCGCCGGTGGTTATTCGATACCGCTACTTGTGTCAGGGAGTCGCCCGGCGCAGTCGTTCCAGCAACACGGAACTCCGTCGCCACATCCGATTTCCAGATTTCCAGCGATTGAAAGCGGGGGTGGACGGTTTCCGCTGCGGCGCATCGGAATGAAACCTGAGGAATGCGGAAAGCGGAGTCGACTCGCTTTTTCATCGGTGCATGCGCGGCGGCAACGCGAAGGAGAGTAATCCCAACAGCAGCAACACCAATGGCTCCGGCCCCTCTGTTTCACGGAATAAACCTTCCGCCGCTCTTCCGAGAGCCATTCAGGCGGAGGATGATGGACTCAAAAGTAGGGTTAGCTGAATTTCAAAAAGGGCATCGGCCACGCCTGGAATTATTTAACGAATCCAAACAATCAAATATTCCTCATCAAAAAACCGTTTGACGAAGGAAAAATGTTCAAGCAATGTTGATTTGCTATGAAAATTTACACCCTAACCTTATTGATTATCGGCGCATCCCTTGGCGCTGGTTCGGTTGCCTCCGCGGCTGAAAGCGCGTCCAAGCCACCGAAAACTCCCAAATTCCACCTGACTTTCGAGCAGGCGGACGTGGACCACAACGGCGGGCTCACCGTCTTTGAATTCGCCACCACCCAGGGCCCGGGTACTCCTCTGGTGGAGATCCGCAGGCGTTTTCTTGGCATCGATGTTTCCGGTGCCTTTGAAGTCATCATCGATCCTTTGACCGGCGAGCAAGCCCTCGATCCCATCACGGGCGAGCCCGTTTTCGGAGATCCCATCCCTGACGGACTCGTCACTTTGGAAGAGCTGAAGGCGTATCGTGCGCTGGAGGAAAAACCGAAATCCGACCTCTCCCGCTTCGAACTCGCGGACTTCGATGGTGACGGGCAGCTTTCCCCTGTGGAATTCGGCTACCTTGTGTCGGCGCGCGTGCCGGTCAAAAACGTCCTCCGGAAATTCGACAAGCTGGATACCGATGACGATGGCTACCTGAGCAAGAAGGAATTCAAAAAACCGCATGCTCTCGATCTCTGACTCCATCTGATCATTGCTGATCTTCCCATCGGGCGGCCTGTCGCAGGTCGCCCGATTTTTTTCGACCGACAAAGCCCGCGACTCACCCAGGGCTTTGATGATTGTAAAAATGAAGGGGCCCGGTAGAAAACCGCCCCATGCAACATCTCCCCGCGTCGTTCTTTCTTCAAATGGCGGTCATCCTTTTCACCTGCCGGGTGGTTGGCTGGCTGGGCCGGAAGATGGGGCAGCCGCAGGTCGTCGGAGAAATGATCGCAGGCGTGGTGCTGGGGCCGTCGCTGCTCGGCTATCTCTATCCGGAGCTGAGCGCCAGGCTCTTCACGCCGGAGACACGCGGTATTCTTTTCGTGGGCGCGCAACTCGGCGTGGGCCTCTACATGTTCCTCGTGGGGATGGAATTCAGCACCACGCTGTTCCGCAGCCGGGCGCGCAGTGCGGCCAGCGTGTCGATCGCCGGCATGGTGGTGCCTTTCATTCTCGGCGGGCTGTTGGCGCCGTGGCTGGTGAAGATCCCCGGGTTGTTCTCTCCATCCACCAAGGTGGTCGAGGCGGGCATGTTCATGGGCGCGGCGATCGCCATCACCGCGTTTCCGATGCTCGCGCGGATCATTTATGAACGCGGGTTATCCGGCACCTCGCTGGGCACACTGGCACTTGCGGCCGGTGCGATCGATGACGCCGCCGCATGGTGCGTGCTGGCCATCGTGCTCGCCAGCTTCGGCGGCGGAGAAAGCTCGTTCTTCGGCATACACCTGAATCCCGCCGTGGTGGCCATCGCCGGTGGCGGGCTTTTCGCCGGACTGATGCTCACGGTGGGCAAGAAACTGCTGGCAGGCCTCGGCAGAATTGCCGAACGCGAGGGCAAGCTCTCACCCACACTGATGGCGGTGATTCTGATGCTGTTCTGCCTTTCCGCGTGGTTCACCGACACCATCGGCATCCATACCGTGTTCGGCGGATTCATCCTCGGCATCGCCATGCCGCGCGGTGTGCTCACCACCGAGATGACGCGAAAAATGGAGCCTTTCACCGTGATCTTCCTGTTACCGATGTTCTTCACCTTTTCCGGACTGAACACCCGCCTGGACATGCTTTTCTCGCCCTCGATGCTACTCGTCGCCGCTGCCGTCCTCGCCGCTTCCATGTTCGGCAAGGGCGTCGCCTGCTGGGCCGCCGCACGCCTCAACGGTGAGGACAACCGCACGGCACTCGCCGTCGGCGCGCTGATGAATTCCCGCGGCCTGATGGAACTCATCATCATCAACATCGGTCTCCAGCGCGGTGTCATCGGCAGCGGCCTGTTCGCCATCCTCGTCATCATGGCGATCGTCACCACGCTGATGGCGAGCCCGCTTTTCGAATACGTTTACGGCCGGCATTCGAAGAGTGTCCGCGAGCCGATCCCCGGCGGGCTCGACGTGTAGAATCAGTGGCGTTTCGCCGCGCGCATCCACAGCAGGAGCGGCAGCATGAGTGCCGGGGCGATCGCGGAAACGGCCAGCCCCCAGTGCAGGCTGGAGCGGTCCGCGATTCCGCCAATCAACCATGGCATGAAAATGCCGCCCGCATTTCCCAGAGCTGCCAGAATCCCGAACATGCTCGCACCACCGCCCGGATATTGATCCGCAGTGACCGCCAGCATCGTCGGCCAGAGGCAACTGCCGGTGAATCCCGCGACGATGCAGGCAGCGACCGCCAGCGCCGGATGCGGCAGAAACGAGCCTGCTAGAAACATCACCACCGTGAGACCGCACCCCCAGACCATGACCTGAAATGGATCCAGCCGTGGCAGGAAGCCGATGATCATCCGTCCGGCCACCATCGCCACGGAAAACAACAGCAGTGAAATTCCCGCGAACCACGCCGGATATCCCAGTGACGTTTCCGCGTAGGCGGGCAGCCACTGCGCCATGCCCAGCTCCGTGGCGCCGCCCAGGAAGATCGCCGCAAGCGCCGCGATGAACCACCATTCGCGCGCCAGTTTCCGCAGCGGTGTGTGGCTCTCCCCGTGAGCGGTCAATTTGGGAAACTGCTGGGTCAGCAGCGCCACCACGAGCACCAGCGGCATCGGCATCAACAGCAGACACGCCTCTTTCCAACCATGCCCGGCCTTCAACACCAGCGTGCCTGCCAGAATCGTCACCACCGCGCCCACACAGTAGAACGAATGCAACAGGTTCATCGCCGCCGAGCGGCGCTCGGGGTTCAACGCCGCCACCACCGGGCTGAGGATCATGTCCAGAATGCCCGCGCCCAGCCCGAGGAAAAACAGCGAAACGCACAGCTCCATGTAGCCCTGCGAAAAGGCCGACGCCGGCAGACTCGCCGCCATCAGCGCGCCCCCCAGCACTGCGAACGGCTTCGCGCCCCAGCGGTCCGCCAGAGGCCCGGTCATCAGAATTCCCACCACCAGCCCTGCGAACGAAACCGCTCCCAACTGCCCGAGCGACTCCTTGCTCAGGCCGCCGTGCTCGGCAGACAACTCGGTGAGGAAAACCGGCAGCAGGTTCAGCCCGATCGCCAGACTCATCATCGCGAAATAACAGAGATACGTAAGCAGCCGCGAATGGATCATGAGCGCGCAATCTAGGCCGTCACCCTGACGGGGCAACCGGAATACCGGGGAAATTTGCTACCGCATTCCCCCCATCGGTTTCTCCTTCCCGTCCCCCGCCCTCTCCGCCCAGTCTGCCCGCATGAAATTCGGCATCATCGGCACCGGCAGCATCAGCAGCACGCACGCGAAAGCCATCGCGGCGATGGACGGCAGCGGGCTTGTCTCCGTTTTCAACCACCGCCTCGAAAGCGCGGAGAAACTCGCCTCGCAATACGGCGTGAGGGCGTTCTCCGACATCGATGCATTCCTCGCCGATCCGGAGATGGAAATCGTCACCATCGCCACCCCGTCCGGCGCGCATTTCGATCCGGCGATGGCCGCGTTGAAAGCCGGCAAGCACGTGCTCTGCGAGAAGCCGTTGGAAATCACCACCGCCCGCATCGACGCGCTGATGGAAGCGGCGGCGGCCAGCGGAAAAACCCTCGCCGCGATTCTCAACCGCCGCTTCAACCCGGCGATGGAGGCGTTCAAACAAGCCTGTGACCAACAGCGCTTCGGCAGGCTCACGTCCGCTTCCTGTTATATCAAATGGTTCCGGGACCAGGCCTACTACGACTCCGCCGACTGGCGCGGGACATGGGCGCTCGACGGCGGCGGCGCTCTGATGAACCAGGGCATCCACAGCATCGATGCGCTGCTCCATCTCGCCGGGCCGGTGAAATCCGTGCAGGCGATGACGGCCTGCCTGGCGCACGAGCGGATCGAGGTGGAGGACATCGGGATTGCGATGCTGGAGTTTGAAAACGGCGCGCGTGGCGTGATCGAAGGTTCGACCTGCACGTGGTCCGCCAGCGGCCATCCGGCGCGTATCCAGCTTTCCGGCACCGGGGGTTCGGCGTTCCTAGCAGATGAATCGTTCGAGGTCTGGGATTTCAAAAACACACTGCCGGAAGATGCGGCGGTGCATGAAACGCTGATGAGCGGTGGCGCGGGAGGACTCGGAGCGAATGATCCGAAGGCGATCAATTTCCTCCAGCACCAGCGGAATTTCGAAGAGGTGGTGAGGGCCATTCAAGAAGGTCGGCTGCCGAGTGTTTCTGCCTTCGAGGCGAGGAAATCGGTGGCCCTGCTCGAAGCGACCTATCAAAGCGCGAAGGCGGGCGGGGTGAAGATTTTCCTTTGATGGACCGCGAAATACAATTCATCCGCAATTATTTCTGCCACCGGTCTTTTTGAAAATTCTAGTGGACTATCGTGAATCATCAAAAACGCCCCCTTGCACTCTCCTGCCAGCGCCTTCAGGTGTCATTGGCCCGGAAATCTTGCAGTCGAGGTTGGGATGGTGTGTAGCGGAGAATGGAAACCGAGCTGATCCCGTGGCCCGGAGGCAAACTATCAGGATAAAATGTTGAGTTGCGCGGACGGATCCCGGAGACGAGGCTCTCAAGAGCGCGATTTTTTCATCCATACGCATACCAGTCCGAACACACAAATTGCCGATGCAATCAACAATTGCTTCATCCAGCCGGGTTTTTCGCCGTCATGATTCAACTTATTTCCGTGGACAGACGATGCGTCATTGGGAGGAAGTATTTGTTGTGTTCCATCTGAAACAGGAGCTTCGGGCCTAGCCTTAGATTTGCGTTGTTTAGTTTCTCCCTTATTCGCTTCTTGAGCGATTGCAGCCTCTAATTCTGTTGCGAGTTTTGCGCGTGCCTTACTCGTCAGCAGAAGATCTGCAGTAAGTGGCAAATTAGGAAGGTATTTTTTAATTATGCTGATAAATGGTTCATTCACGACTTCAACATAACCAACGCCTCCTGAATTAGCTGCTGCCGGGTTATCACTGGACCATCCCCATGGAGACCGAAACATTAAAATTGCTATATTAGCTTTGAATTTGGAATCCGGGACTAATGGCAAATTTTGATATAAATAATATCGTGTCATTGTGTCATCAATACACGCGGGGATCAAATCCAGCCGCTGCTTTTCCAATACCGATTTCACAAAAGAAATTTGAACATTTCCATCTGTGGTTTTTTTAAAAAATTCACGCGCACCGCTGTCAGTCAATTCCCTCTCCAAATTGAAGTTTTTTGCATCATTTGAAGGACTGGCTAGCGCAATTCCACACATGATATATAAGATGAAAATAGTTTTCATGGTATCAAGGAGTCGGATGTCCAATTCCGGAGGATGAGCTGTTATCCTCCCACTTTAGACTAGTTGAATTGAATTTTGACTTTAAGTAATGATGCCAAAGCAGGTGGTCCGATATTCTAAACCAAAATTTCCCGCCAGTTCGGCCCCATCCCAAAGCTCCAACCGTGCGAACTCACGGAAATTGTGTTCAACAGCAATCGTCATGTTGGCAGTTCCCCACCAATCAACCGCCGGTATGCCTGGTGCATCAATGGAAGATAGCTCTCCCACATTATGGTTTAGGACGCTTCCTCCGCCTAATACTTTATAAGGATTAGTATCTTCGTCTATACCAGGTGGCTTAAGGGGATCATCATTACCCTCCACGTCAGAGACCGGAAAGGAGACGGGAGTATCGTCTGATTTAGGTTGGTTTACGACCCAAGCTTGTACCAATCCGCCAACCAACAAATCATTCTGTGGAATACTATTAGGGTTATGAATCGTAGTTTTATACTGTCGCGAAACGTCCCATTTTGCGGTGGCTGTATCACTAGGCCCTACCGTCGGATCTACTGTGTAGGTATTTCCAAATCCTGGCGGTTGCTTCTTATTCGCTCCAGTCAAATCTGGTCGATCGGGAGTTGCGGGGTTACAAATCGATGTTGGCTCGATTTTGAATTTGAAACGCCACCAACTTTGGTCATTGGGTAAAACTTCATAGCGCCCGTAACCGGTATAGCGGTTGAAATTCGCAACTCCGTTTGTTGGCGTGCATGTGGCCCACACTACCCAGACATCCATTTGAGCTGCCACAGCCCCGTCTTGTTTGACTTTGATTTTCACTTCCGATTTGGCTGTGGCATCCCGTTTCACGCGCCATTTGAGGGGTTCATTTGGGACGGCTTCTCCGGCAGCAGTATCCCATTCATATAGCTGATTGGCGTTCCCATCGGTGATTTGTTCAGCGGTGATGCCGGCGGCTTTGAGGATGACGTAATCCTGGTTGATTTCGGCGGTTTGCTTGGGAGTGACAAAGTGTTTGATTTTACTGTTTGGAATAAGTGACACAATTTCGTCGCCGATGACTCCCGCCATGTTTTCGTCCGGAACAATTTTCAGAGATCCGGTGACGAATGTTTTCACCCCGCCCTGTGGATCTTGTGCCTGGATGAGGTAAATGCCGTCCTTGTTGGCTTTCAGCGGGAAAAGGGAATATCCCTCGTCTTCAAGCTCCTTGTATTTAGCGCACAGCTCCCGCAGCGGGATGAGTTTTCCGTTTCTCCAGAGCTTTCCATCGTCGGTCATGGCGGTGCCGTCTCCGGCGAAGAGATGGATGCCCAGGGCGGATAGAGTGGAGTCATACTGGTAATTTCCGGCGGAGTCCGGCAGGAAAATCCGGCTGATGACATGATCGCCGATGATTGTTCCTGCGACTAGGGCGGCTTTCCCCGTGGGCATGTCTGTGGCAATGACGGGGCTGCCGATGCCCGCAGCTTCGGAAGGGAGCGGGACTGGAGTCCCTGCGGCATTCCAAAGGCCGAGTTTGTGTCCTGCGGACTGTGGCCCGGTGGCTTCACGGGCGAGGTTGGATACGATCCAGCCGGAGGGGGTCATGTTTCCATAATCATCTCCCGGCATCGGGTGATAACCGTCTGTGCCGTCGATGCTGCCGGTCAGGGCACCGGTGGAGTCGAATAGATCGATGCGCTTGGGTGCGTTGTAGTCTTCCGAAAAGGGCTGCACCCACATCGCCATCGTGCCCGTGGTGCTGATGCCAAGCG